>CAMHNQ010000015.1 GCA_946186495.1 uncultured Bacteroidales bacterium | reverse complement strand
GAAGGGGAGTTCGCCCGCGCCGCAGCGGCCTGCTGCGGCCGGGAACATTCTTCACTCGCTTGTTTTTCTTCTTTTTTTAACATGCGAAACTTGAGTTGATTAATAAATAGTGATGCATGAGTAATATAATATCAGTACAAAAATCATCAAAAAACTGGTTGTTAGTATTTTTTGCAATTTTGTTTATAACTAAATTTTGTACGAAACAGCTATTCGCCAACCGCGACAGGCACCGCATATCAACGGTTGGATGAATCGCCGGCGTATGTATTGCGACGCTTGGAAGCGTCGGATCCTAAGCCGCGCCGGCTCGCCCAAGAAAAAAGTTGATGCGTAAGCCCTGTTCAATGATGCGGAAAAGATACTTTTTTTCTAAAAAAATCGTATCTTTGCCGTCTTTTGTCAAATTCGAATATAATAAACCTATAACCAAATGAAAAATAGAATCTTCATCGTTATTTTAGGATTGCTTCTGTCGGGAATGGCACTATCCGCAAAGTCCCCGGGCAGACACTACCAGCAGAGCTTTGACACGATGTTCACGAACTACCTCAACCGTGTCTATGGCGAGATGCAGCACCTGCGCAACGAGGAACACGCCACCGATTTCATCAAGGGATACCTGCGCTTCGAAATCGCCTGCGGACTCTACGGCGACGGCGACGCCTGCCGTGTCCTCCTCGAAAGCAACGACACCTTCCTGCAAGCCATCGACTCACGCACGGAAAGAAGATTTTCAGGAAATACAAAGTGTATTCTGGAAAACAGGCCATGATCAAACAGAAATCCATAGACAGCGTGATGGCCGCCGTACGCATCGAGGAGGTGGTGGGCGATTTTGTCTCCCTGCGAAAGCAAGGGCAAGACTTCGTTGGCATATGCCCGTTTCACGATGACAAGAACCCCTCCATGCATGTGAGCCCGCGCCTTGGGATCTACAAGTGCTTCGTCTGCGACGCGGCTGGCAACCCCGTCAAGTTCCTGATGGAACACGAGAAAATGTCCTATCCCGAAGCGATAGAATATCTCGCACGGAAATATGGCATTCCGCTGGAATATGAGCGAAACGAAAGCGACGAAGAGCGACAACAGCGCAGTTTACGGGAGAGTCTGCTGATTGTTAACGAGTTCGCGCAAAAATACTTTGTAAACCAGTTGCGCAACTCAGAAGAGGGGAAACTCATGGGGATGACCTACCTTAAGGAGCGCGGATTCAAAGATGCCACCATCGACAAGTTTGGCCTCGGCTACTGCCCTGACGGTTGGGACAATTTCACCAAGGCGGCATTGGAAAAAGGCTACAAGGAGGAATACCTGATTGAACTGGGACTTACGGGAAAATCGCAAAACGGCAAGCTTTACGACATCTATCGCGGGCGCGTGATTTTCCCCATCCACAACGACGCCGGCAAAGTGATCGGGTTCGGCGGACGTATCCTGAAAAAGGACGGCAAGGACCCGCGAAAATACGTCAACTCCCGCGAAAACACCATCTATCACAAAAGTGACACCCTCTACGGCATCTATTTTGCCAAAAACGCCATCCACAAGCAACAGAACGTCTATTTGGTGGAAGGTTACACCGACGTGATTTCCATGCACGAGTCAGGGGTGGAGAACGTGGTGGCCTCTTCCGGCACCTCGCTCACACAAGGCCAGATTCGCATGATCACCAAGCGTACCCAAAACATCACCGTCCTCTACGACGGCGACATGGCCGGCATCAAGGCCTCCATGCGCGGCATCGACATGCTCCTGGAGCAAGGGCTGAAGATCCGTGTCTGCCTACTTCCTGACGGAGAAGACCCGGATTCATTTGCCAAGAAGCATAGAGACAGCGAATTGCAAAACTATCTGGCCACTGAAGCCAAAGACTTTCTGCTCTTCAAGGCGGACATTTTATCCAAAGAGGCGGGCAACGACCCCATCAAACGCGCCTCCATGGTAAACGAAATCCTGCGCTCCATCAGCTGCGTGAAAGACAATATCGAGCGGGCTTTCTACGTGAAAGAGTGTGCAAAACTGTTCGACTTGTCAGAAAACGACCTCAACCTCAACCTGCGTCGCTTCGTCTGGGAGAAAACCAAGGAACAGAGCCGCATCGCCCAACAACAAGTGCGACAAAACACTCCCGACAGTCAGGCCTCTGCCGCCTCCACAGAACCGCCTGCCATCCCGGACCTCATTGAAACCAAAAAGCACCCCGAAATCTCTCAAAATGCCGATTTACTCTACGAAGCTGAAAAAGACCTGATCCTGCTCATGCTTTGTCATGGCAACTACATCATTTACGAAACTGGTCAGGACGAGGATACTGATTCGGAAGGTATTCGGGTGGACCAGTACGTGTGTAACGAAATGTTGAAAGAAGATATTCGTTTCCACTACCCCATATTGGAAAAAATCTTCGACAAATACGTGGACTGGGCCTCCTATATCGGCAACCAGGAGCAAATCATCCGCAATTTCACTCTCTCCGACGATCCGCAAATCAGTGAATTCGTGATTCGCAACATTCCCGTGGAAGAGCCTAAGTTCAGCAGCCGTTGGAAAGACAAATACGACATCCACACGCACACCACCCGTAACAATGTCAGAATACTGCAAAACCAAGTGCAGAACATCCTGCTAACCCTAAAACTGCGAATCCTGGAAAACGAAGCCGCCATTATTCAGAAAATTTTGGAAAGCAAAGAATTGGCCGAAGAAGATATGGGACTCGCTCTGCAACAGATGAACAAAATCATCCAGATTAAGAAAATCATCGCACAACGGTTGAATCGGGTGGTGAGCCGATAGCTTGTTTGTGCATATTCGCAATTTATATACATTTGCATCGTATTACTGCAAATCTTTAATTTATTATGAATCAAATTATTACATTGATAAGTGACTGGCGTTTGCGCGACCCGTACGTGGCGATGCTCAAAGGGGAAGTTCTCAAAGCAATGCCCGACGCACTCATATTGGACATCACGCATTATGTTGATAAATTCAACCTGCTGCAAACCGCCATCTTGATGCGGAACAGCTATAACTCGTTCCCTGAAGGCTCTATACACCTGATACTCACCAATATGTCCCTTAACTCCACCTTTCCGACAGTGTTATTCAGCCACAACGGGCATCATTTTATAGGAGAGGATAACGGTGTCTTCCACTTGATGTTTGGCAACGAAACTGCATTAAAAGGGTTAAAACTTATTGATAAACAAGAAAATACATTAACACAGCTGATCAAATGGCTACAATTGGTCAATTCCAATTCCTTAGACAAGGACCACACGACAGATTACCTTCAATTCAAGCGGATGTTGATTCCACCGTCTGAACACATTGCTGATAACCGGCAAATTGAAGGCCAAATCATATATATTGACGCTTTCAACAATGCGGTGACAGACATACCTGTGAAGATGTTCCACGAAGCGGTTCAAAACCGCCCGTTCATTGCGACCATCCAATCCAAAGGCACTTGGAAAATCACCAAGCATTACCCGGAATATTCCGCTTTAGAGAGCGAGATGTACCTTTGTGACAATTCATTAGGTTTTATCGAAGTGGCCACATACCAATCGGACGTGGCAATCCTTGCAGATCTTGACGTCGCAGACAAAATCATCATTCAATACGAATAGGCATGATTACAGTAGGATTAGTTCAGGCAGATATCAGGCCGAACGACAAAAAAGGGAATTTGAAGCACTACGGGGAGTGGCTGGTTCAGGAGATTCAGGAACCGGTTCACCTGCTGGTCTTCCCGGAGATGTTCAATTGCGGGTTCTCGCCCAATGTCCGAGAGGACGCAGAGGCGCATAACGGCGAAAGCATCTATTTTTTGTACATGACGGCCAACCAGTTCCAATGCGACGTGGTGGCCACGCTGCCCATTGTACATGGCAACAAGATATACAACCGGTTGGTCTGGCTCACCCGCGACCGCATCCTCGGATACTACGACAAGCATCATCTTTTCATGGGCGAAGAAGAATTTTTCACCCCTGGAGAGAAAAAGGTCATCATTAACACATTGGGATACAAGTTTCTGCCGTTAACCTGCTTTGATGTCCGTTTTCCGGAGTGGAGCCGAAACACGATTGAAAATGGTCACTTCCAATACGACGGGCTGCTATATACGGCCAATTTTCCGTCACCGCGCGAAAACGAGCTTGTGACACTGGCCCAAGCCCGTGCCATAGAGAACCAAGCCTACGTGATGGTGGTCAACCGGGTAGGTGTAGACGGCTACCAGCGGCGATATGCCGGAGGGACCTCAATCATCAACCCCCACGGTAAAATCGAAGCCCAAGCATCACCAAATAAGGAAGAGGTTTTGATTCACGTTTGCGATTTTGACCCTATCCAACACCTCAGAGAGCAATTTCCAGTCTCCCGATTCTGGTAAAAAGTCAAAAAAAAATGTCATTAAGTTATTGAAAATTAGAATTATAAATTTTTTTTTCAAAAAATCATCCGGGGATGAAAAAAAAGTGTATTTTTGCAGCCTCAAAACCAACGATGGTGCTGTAGCTCAGTTGGTAGAGCAACGGACTGAAAATCCGTGTGTCACTGGTTCAATTCCCGTCAGCACCACAAGCCCCGAAAATTCGGGGCTTTTTTTTTCTCAAAAAACCCTTTCCGGTAAATGCGAAGAAAAAAAATCGCCAACATGCTGTCTGATAAGAAAAAAAATGTATTTTTGCCGCCCAAAATTTTAGTACAAATAAATAAATTAAAAAGCATTATGGCAAATCATTACGAAACCGTTTTCATTATGACGCCCGTTTTGTCTGAAGAACAGATGAAGGAAACGGTACAGAAATTCGAGAAGATTCTCACCGACCAAGGTGCAGAAATCATCCATCAGGAGAACTGGGGCCTCCGCAAGCTGGAGTATCCTATCCAGAAAAAGTCCTCCGGATTCTATCATTTGTTTGAGTTCAAGGCAGACGGCAGTGTGGTCGCCGAGCTGGAGCTGCAATTCCGCCGCGATGAGCGTGTCATGCGCTTCCTGACCGTGACGATGGACAAATATGCCATCGCATTCGCCGAGAAGAGACGCAATAACCGCAAAGAGAAGGCTGCTGCTCAAGAAGAAGCGCAACCTATTGCAGAAGAAGTAGTTAACCAAGAGTCTAACCCCGTAGAAGAAGCTTAAGATTATGGCACAGCAAAACGACATCAAATACATTGCTCCAGTAGCAGTTGACATCAAGAAGAAAAAATATTGTCGCTTCAAGAAAAGCGGCATCAAGTACATCGACTACAAAGATGCTGAGTTCCTGAAGAAATTCGTGAACGAGCAGGGCAAGATTCTGCCTCGTCGCTTGACCGGCACCTCCCTGAAATACCAGAAGAAAGTGGCCCAAGCCGTGAAACGCGCCCGTCACTTGGCCCTTCTGCCGTTCGTAACCGATAATTTAAAATCTAACTAAAAAAGCATTTTGTCATGGAAATCATATTGAAACAAGACGTAGCGAATCTGGGTTATGCCGACGATCTCGTAAAAGTGAAAGACGGTTATGCCCGCAATTACCTCATTCCGCAGGGTTATGCCGAACTTGCTACCCCGGCAAAGAAAAAAATGTTGGCGGAGACAATCAAACAACGCGCTTTCAAAGCTGAAAAAATCCGCAAAGAGGCTGAATTCATGGCCGGCAAGATCGAAGGCCTTGAAGTCAACATCCCGGCCAAAGCTTCCGAAAACGGAACCTTGTTCGGCTCAGTGAACAACATCATGGTGGCTGAAGCCCTCAAAGCTCAACACGATATCGATATCGACCGCCACAAAATCACTATTAACGAGGACAGAATCAAGGAGTTGGGTCAATACACCGCACAGGTGAACTTGCACCGCGACTTCAAGGTGGAACTCAAGCTCAACGTCGTACCCGAAACAGCCGAGTAAAACCACCATTTTGACCATATCATGCGGCGAAGCCAACCGGCCTCGCCGCATTTTTTTTATAATAATGACACGGAAAGCACACATAGAACCGTATTTCATCTGAATGTAAGCATACAAATATTTTTCATTGTAACTATTTGTGAATTAAAACGTAAGTATTATAAAAGCGTCTCTTTTCCCCACATTATTTTTATCTGTCTGCGCATATTCATAATTTATGTACATTTGCAACCTGAATTGAAAGAATATGAAATATAAGCGCATACTACTGAAATTGAGCGGTGAATCGTTGACAGGAGACGACGGTTATGGCATAAGTTACAGTCATATTATGCATTACGCAACCGAAATCAAATCAGCGGCAGATGCTGGCGTGCAGGTTGCCGTGGTCATCGGCGGCGGCAACATTTTCCGGGGCATACAGGGTTCCTCCGCCGGATTTGAACGTCGGCAAGGGGATCAAATGGGCATGCTCGCCACCATCATCAACGCATTGGCCATTCAAGGCGTACTCGAAGAGATGCACGTAAAAACGCGCGTGCTCTCTGCCGTTACCATCGAAGGCGTCTGCAGGAAAACATCCTGGCGCACGGCCATCGAATCACTGGAAGAAGGTTACGTCACCCTCATTGGCGGCGGTACCGGCAACCCCTTCTTCACCACCGACACCGGCGCCGCCCTCCGCGCCCTTGAAATCAAAGCCGAACTCCTCATTAAAGGCACCCGTGTCGATGGCGTATATTCCGCTGACCCTGAAAAAGACCCCAATGCCACCAAATTCACCGAACTATCACTCGCCGAAGCCTACCAAAAGAACCTCAGAATCATGGATATGACCGCCTTCGCACTCTGCCAGGACAATAAAATGCCCATTTACGTCTATAACGCCAACACGAAAGGCAACCTGCTTAAAGTACTCAACGGAGAACCCATCGGAACCCTTTTATATTGACAACATGGCCGAGAACAACACCCTAAACACACCCGAAATCTCACCCGAGGAAGAGGCCAAACTACAGAAAATGGCCTCCCGCAGAACTGGCTTCAAGAAACATCTTGCCTTTTTTGTATTGCTCAACACTTTTCTGTGGGTTGTGTGGTTTTTCCTGTTCAGGGACAGTTCCGAAAACACATTCCTGATGGCCATCCTCTTTGTCTTGATTGTATGGATCCTGATTATCTCCTTTCACTACCTCATTGTGTATAAATGGACAATGTCCTATAAGGAAAAAGAATTGACATCCTTGAAAAAAATGCGTCTTCGCCAACTTCAGGAAATCGAGAAACTCAAGGCTGAGATGCTCCAAAAAGAGGACACGACAAGCGATGACGGCCAAGACGGGGAGACATCCACAGACGAAAACACCAAAAACGAAAGTTTCTTTCAACGTAACATCATAGATTAAACGAACGAGAATATGGATACACAAAACTGCTTGAAACAAGCAAAAGAGAGCATGAACGCCACTGTGGCGCATTTTGACAAAGAACTGCAGAAAGTGCGTGCCGGTAAGGCATCGCCACAAATGCTGGACGGCATTAAGGTCGATTACTACGGAAACCCCACCCCCATCGACCAAGTGGCCAATGTGAATACTCCCGACGCACACCAAATCGTAATCCAACCGTGGGAACGCAACATGCTGCCCGTCATCGAAAAAGCCATTCTCGCCGCCAACATTGGCGCAACCCCGCAAAACAACGGCGAATTCATCCGCCTCGTCATCCCGGCCCCCACTGAAGAACGCCGTAAAGAACTGGTCAAAAAGGCTAAACAAGACGCCGAACAAACAAAAGTTGCCATCCGCAACATCCGACGCACAGCCAATGACGATGCCAAAAAACTAAAAGACGATGGCGTGGAAGAGGATGCCATTAAAAAATTAGAAACCGACATCCAAAAAGCTACAGATGACGCCATCAGCAAAGTCGATAAAATCATGGAAGCTAAAGAAAAAGAAATTATGACCGTTTAATTTTTTCATTTTTTAAATCTAACAGTATGAATATTCCTGAAAATTTGAAGTATTCCCAAGACCACGAATGGTTGAAAGTGGATGGTGAATTTGCATTTGTGGGCATTACCGCCCACGCCGCCAACGAATTGGGCGACATCGTGTTCCTTGACATCCCCTCTGTGGGTGAAACTATGGACAAAGACGATACTTTCGGCTCTATCGAAGCTGTGAAAACTGTAGCAGACCTCCTGCTGCCTGTCGCTGGCGAAATCGTCGAATTCAACACCGCTCTCGAAGATGAACCCGCACTTGTGAACAGCGACCCCTACGGCGAAGGCTGGATTGTAAAAATCAAAATGACCGACCCCGGCCAAGTCGCCGACCTGATGGACGCTGCCGCTTACACCGCCATGTTAGGATAACAAATTGGATTTGCGACATTTACAAAAAAAGACACCTGTTTAGGTGTCTTTTTTTATTACCCGGCATTTGGAATATTTTACCTATCCGTCAACTCCGAACTCTATGAGTACTTCCGCCGCAACAAGTCACAAAATGACAAATAGGCATCAGACTTGGAATCCCAGAAATACTTCTGTTTCAACTTGTCCAAACAATCAAAAGCCTCCTCCATGTCCTTACACTCGTTAAGCATACGGATGGATGCACTGAAATCTTCTCCGCGATTATGGAATAACTCTTTGATATATATAAACTTATCATTAATAGAAATGGCCTTGGTCAAATCCCCTACCTTTGCCCGTTGATACTGGCTACTGATGGAATGATCTTCACGCTGCTCGTTGAAAAGGTCATTTAAGGAACGCTGGGGCTTCTGCGCCTGCATCTCCTTACCCGGCTCCTCACGCTTGAAAACCGGTCGCTCCGGTTTCAAAGGCTCAGTTTTGGGAGATTCTTTCTTGACGACGCTTGATTTTGGCGGAATGAAATTCAGGATGTCATCCTCTTCATGAGACTCTTCTTTCCCGTTCTCTTCGAGCGTAATCTCTATGTCCGGTTCCTCGAAAAGTTCCTCGGAATCATCATGTATCTCTTCTTCCCTGTCTTTTTCAATCTCCTCTTCCTCCATAATCTGGTCGAAGATATCCGTTTCTTCAACAGGGGCTGCTGCGGCTTCCTCAACTGCCACAACTGGCTGGTCCTGCGCATCTTCTATCTCTTCAGCCAGTTTCTTTAGTTCATTTTCCAACCCGGCATAGCTTTCGTGCTCGGTGTCAAAGAAAAGATCCACATCCTCCTCCAAAGTCTTCGCAGGGGAATACTCCTTCTTTTCAGTCTTCGCATCATTCTGAGAATCATCTTTTTGAATAACATCTGGCACTCCATATTCCTCAGTTTCCAGGGATGAGACCCTGGCATACAGCCTTCTGAGTTTTTCCAGCAGAATATCCTTCTCAATAACGGCCATTTTGATTCCATCTGTGCTGTCCGATAGCAAATTATCTACCAAATCAGACCATTTTTGATATTTTTCATTCATTTTTATGATAATAAGAACAGGTTATCGGTTTTTATATTAATTTTGCACTCGAAAAAAGCGCACAAAAATACGAAATTTATACATATTGGGAAACGATGTTTTTAGAAAATAAAGCAAGCAGGAATCATAAAAAAGGATGGATAGAGGTGATATGCGGATCCATGTTTTCCGGGAAAACGGAAGAACTGCTGCGGCGCATCAGACGTGCCGAGTTCGCTAACCAGAAGATTGAACTATTCAAGCCGGCCATTGACACTCGTTATGACGAGACGGAAGTGGTCTCCCACAATGAGAACTCGCGTGTTTCAACACCTGTGAACAATTCCTCTGAAATACTGCTATACATCAACATGAACGAGGTGCAAGTGGTTGCCATCGATGAAGTACAATTTTTCGATGACGGTATCGTAGAGGTTTGCAACGAATTGGCAAATGCGGGTATTCGCGTGATAGTAAGCGGTTTGGATATGGATTACAAAGGTGTTCCGTTTGGACCGATGCCAAAACTGATGGCGGTGGCTGAATATGTCAGCAAGCAACACGCGATCTGCACCCGCTGCGGCGATCTCGCCCATTTTTCCTACCGCATCGTACAAAAGGCGCAACAGGTTCTTTTGGGCGAGAAAGACACCTACGAACCATTGTGCCGTCATTGCTTCAACGAAGCGCTTAAATAGCGATTCTGCACGTTACAAAGGGTAATCACCGCCATTGCCGCCCAAACCAAAACAGACAGTTTGTCCGTATCGAGAAAATTGTTGAAGACCCCGTGCGTGTAATACGAAATCAATGATAGTGTCATACACAAGGACATCAGTTTTAATGTCTTGTCCTCTGCATCAATATAGGTTCGAATGCCATAATAGACAAAACAGAAGACCAGTGTGAACACGGTGAGCATCCCGACGATGCCACTCTCAGCGCATGGACCTATATATTCGCTGTGTGCATTGCCTCCATCGCCAAAATCAGTGGAGATAATCGTTTGGTAATACCCGTGCTGGAAAGGTGCATATTCAAACTGATAGGTTCCGGGACCCCACCCAAACAACGGTTTCTCCCTAATCATTCCATAGGCCGCCGTCCAGCGGTTGATTCGCTCCATATTGGATGCATCCGTGCTGATATTCGACATAGATTGGATGTGTTCCACGAAATTTCCGGAAGAATCCTGGCTGTTGCGACTCATTTTATACAAAATCTCATCAGAAAAAAAGAACAGCAACAATCCAAGCGCCAAGCCACCACCAATAAGCCACGATAGCTTGATGCGCAATTTCAAGATGACAAGGACTGCCAGCGACACCATAAGACTGATCCAGGCAGCACGGCTGAACGACAAATAAAAGCCCAACAAAAAAATGGAGGAGACGACCACATAAAATATTTTCTGCCACAATCTGTTGTCTGGCAAAAAGAAAAAACCCGCCGTAAGGGGTAACATAAAAGCCAGGGCGGCACCGTAAGCTGTGTGGTCGTTGTAAAATGGGGACATCACCCAATGCGCATAATGCTCATCAAATCCACTCAGCGCATGTTTATACGTGGTTATCAATACGATAACCGCCAAGCCAACAGCATAGCAGTTAAAATATCGGACTGCATTCTTCAAATCATCCTCTGCCAGTTGGAGAAAGAACCAATAGCTGGAGGTGATGAACCAAACTTTGGAGGCAAAGAACTTTAGCGACACGACAGGACGCACACTGGTCAGGCACGTGACAAGCATCCAGCCGAGATAGACAAACAGGGCAATGGAGACGGGATGCTTCAGCAATGCCCTATTGATATGAAAATCGTACAAAATACGGGCAAAAAAAACCATTGTCAGGGCAATCGACAGTGCTTCGGAAGGCAAGGAAAGTCCAAGATGAATATCCTTACTGCTGATGACAATGGAGAACGGTGTGGTCAATGCAATCAAATACAGTGTCCAATCCGCATGGAAAAAAACGAGGTAAAGACCCAATATAGCAATTGTAACTATTTGAATAATAGGAATTTCCCTAATAATCGCATAGCCGTTTGCCAATACGAGCGCCAACACAATCAATAAAGCGGCAACCTGCCGTTTATTGATTTTGCCGAATAGACGCTTTATTCTTTCTATCAGGTTGGTTTTCAATTCTTTCAATGAATAAGAGAACAATGAGTGTCAAAACAAAGGCACACAGGGTGGAAACGACAACGATTATGGATTTTTTTGGATAGTATTTTTTATCAGCCGGGAAAGGTTTGTCAATGATGAATTTCACCGGCATAATGGTAGTCATATCCATCTTGGCATCCATCATTTTCTGTTTGCACAAAGAATGATATTTGCTGAAATTGTATTCCAAATCTTGGTATGATGTCAGCTTCGCACCATATTTTGCGATTGTATCTTGTTCTTTTTGAATACGTTGCATAGCAGCGACATTTCCTTGTGCCACAGCAATGGCATATTGTTGGGTAAGACGTTCACTTTGGAGCTTCACATCGAATACGCCATGCGACATCAACTTTTGTATGGAATCGTTTACACTTTCAATCTCCCGTTCAATTGAATCCAACTGGCTTTCCAGAATGGTATAGGCAGCAAGGGCGCGCTCGTATTCGATGGCATTCTTGATAGTGTCGAGCCACCGCACAACATCGAGTGTCATCTCGTATGCCCGCTGAGGATCCCAATCGCTCACGGAAACGGAAATGGCGCCATATTCCGTGCGCTTGATGGTCATATTGTTGGCAATAGTCTTGTACAGTTTGGTCTGACCGCCCTTTTTTGAAAGGTCTATATCATAATAGGTGGCCAAATCGTATTTATGTATAAGCGAATCTTTGATTGCCACGGCATTCAGGAACGGCAGCATTTGTTCGGTCTCATCCATCGTGGCCAGAGCCTTTATTTCCAATCGTTCGTTATAATTTTGCTCATTCAGTAGGATTTTGGAGACGGAACTGGTTCGCGGGGCATAAATCAGTGCAGTGGATTTGAAGCGGGGTCGCACCAGAAATGAGCAAAGTGCCGAAACTACAAAAGCGGCCACGCAAACAAGGAGCAGCCAATTACGCCACTTCCATATAAACTGTAACAAACTGAAAGCGTTGTATTTGTCTTGATTTTCCATTCTACATTCTTATTTGATGAAAACAACAATAATTCGATTTAGCCAGGACATTCCTAAATCAAACCCAATTCCATTTTGGCAGCCTCGGTCATGCGTTCCATGGTCCACGGTGGATCGAAAGTGACATCAACCACCACTTTGTTAACGCCTGGAATCATGGACACGCGAGTCTGAACCTCCATGGGAAGACTTTCTGCAACCGGGCAATTGGGTGCGGTCAAAGTCATCAAAATATAGACATCGTTGTGCGCATTGACCTCCAATTTGTAAATAAAGCCCAATTCCCAGATATTGACTGGGATCTCCGGATCATAAATCGAATTGAGTACTTCTATGATTTTGGATTTCATCTATCTTTGATTTTCAAATTTTTGCAAAAATAAGAAATTATAACGTCATGCCATCGCTTTTAGTGTAAAGTTTTCAACATGAAAAGCTAACAAAAACGGAACGACGAAAATGCCGTTCCGTTTTATATACTTGATCTGTTTGCAATGCTATTTCTTGAAATAGCGGTTGAAAAGGCCTTCAAATCCCTGTCCGTGACGCGCTTCGTCCTTGGCCATTTCATGGACTGTGTCGTGAATGGCGTCCCAGTTCATGGCTTTTGCGCGTTTGGCGATGCGCATTTTCTCAGCACACGCACCACTTTCGGCCATCATACGCTTTTCCAGGTTTGTCTTGGTATCCCAGACTATTTCGCCTAACAATTCCGCGAATTTTGCACAATGTTCGGCCTCTTCGAAAGCATAGCGTTTGAAAGCCTCAGCCACGTCAGGATATCCTTCACGATCAGCCTGACGGCTCATAGCCAAATACATGCCAACTTCCGTAGCCTCTGACATGAACTGCGCGTTAAGGTCTTTGACCATCTCTTCGTCACTTTCCTTGGCAACGCCCAGAACATGCTCAGTAACGAAAGAAAGCCCTTCATCAACCAGCTCTTTGAACTTGTCGGCAGGTTGCTTACATTGCGGACATCTTTCGGGAGGAGTATCGCCTTCGTGTACATATCCGCAAACAGTACAAACAAATTTTTTCTTCATATTAAATGGATTTGTTTTTTGATTAATAATTGATTAGAAGTTTTCGGCTTTAATCTGGAAATAGGATTGCGGATGATCGCACACCGGACATACTTGCGGGGCCTTTTTTCCAATGACTATATGACCACAGTTGCTGCACTGCCAAATCATTTCGTTATCGCGCGAGAAAACCAAACCGCCCTCTATGTTGGCGAGCAATTTTTTGTAACGCTCCTCGTGGTGTTTTTCGATTTCACCCACCATAGTAAAGAGCCTGGCGATATGGTCGAAACCTTCCTCCTTGGCAGTCCGGGCGAATCCTGCATACATGTCAGTCCATTCGTAGTTCTCACCTGCAGCCGCATCTTTAAGATTCGTCACAGTGTCGGGTACTTCTCCGTCATGCAAGAGTTTGAACCATATTTTGGCATGTTCTTTCTCATTGGCTGCCGTTTCTTCAAAAATGGCTGCAATTTGGTTATACCCATCCTTCTTAGCCTTGGACGCATAATAAGAGTATTTGTTGCGCGCCTGAGATTCACCGGCAAACGCAGTTTGCAAATTTTTTTCTGTTTGAGATCCTTTTAATTCCATATGATTTTTGATTAATTGTTGATAATATCACATTGATTAATTCAAGAACGCAAAATTACTCATTTTTTTTTATCAGCCAACTCTACTGCTCAAAAAAATTTTCGGTTCCTGTAACTTAATGTATATCAAGGCTCTTTTAAAAAGAGCCTGAATTTAGGCGAATCTGAAAAAAAATGAGTGTAGATACATTTAGAAAAGAAACACCGAAAAAATAAGGAAAATAGATATTATTAGTTGATAATCAGGTATTTGACAAAACATAATAGTAAAGTATATCGCTAACATCTCAAATTACTCGCGCGTTTTCAGATAAATCATGAGGGCGGTAATGTCAGCTGGATTGACACCGCTCACCCTGGATGCCTGTCCAAGGTTCTGGGGTTTGATATTAAACAATTTTTCGCGGGCTTCCTTCGACAAAGATTGGATATTCATATAATCCAAATTTTCAGGAATCTTGATATTGTCCAAATTGGAGAGATGCTGTACGAGCTCTTCTTCTTTCTGAATATAACTGTTATATTTGACCGCAGTTTCCGCATTGGTAATTTGTTCATGATCGGCAGACAAACTCTCGAGAAATTGGGAAAAATCCGGATCATAATCTATCAAGTCTTGAATGGATATCTGCGGACGTAGCAATAAGGATTCGAGTTTTACATTTTGGGTTAAAAGGGAAGTGTCGCGTTTTGAAAGCAGGTCATTGATGATTTCGTATTGTGTTGTATGATTTTTCAGGTAGTAGATGATTTTCTGCTGGATATCGTATTTATCCAAGAACTCTTCATAGCGGACATCATCGATCAGACGAAGCTGATGAGCAATTGGGGTAAGGCGTTGGTCTGCGTTATCCTGGCGCAGCAATATGCGGTATTCCGCACGGGAGGTGAACATGCGATATGGATCTTGAACACCTTTGGTAACCAGGTCATCAATTAGCACACCGATATATGCTTGGGCACGTGTCAAAACAAGCGGTGGTTGGCCTGTTAGGGCAAGATGGGCATTAATGCCTGCCATCAATCCTTGGCACGCAGCCTCTTCATATCCCGTCGTTCCATTAACTTGACCGGCGAGGAACAGATTTCCGACAATTTTAGACTCCAGGGTAAATTGCAATTGTGTCGGATCGAAATAGTCGTATTCGATAGCATAACCAGGCCGATAGATTTCTGCATGTTCAAGACCCGGAATAAGATGAAGGGCTTCTATCTGGATATCTTCAGGCAATGAGGATGAAAAGCCGTTCAAATAATACTCATTAGTTTTTCGGCCTTCAGGTTCGAGGAACAATTGGTGACGGGTACGATCAGAAAAACGGACGATTTTGTCTTCAATTGAGGGACAGTAGCGAGGCCCTACCCCTTTTATTCTCCCTTGGAACATGGGAGACTTTTCAAACCCTTTTTGCAAGGTTTCGTGAACTTTCGGATTGGTATAGGTTATCCAACAGCTAAGCTGATTAAAGAGTGGTGGTGTATGGGAGAAAGAAAACTTTCCCGGATTGTCTTCCCCAGGTTGTTCTTCCATTTTGGAGAAGTTCACTGTTCTACCATCTATTCTCACAGGTGTACCGGTTTTCAATTTTTGAGTACGGATACCACATTTTTTCAGCTGCTCAGAAAGTGTAAAGGAAGCACTCTCCCCTATCCTTCCCCCTGAAAAGTTAACTTCTCCGACATGAATGCGCCCGTTGAGAAAGGTACCGTTTGTAAGAATCACTTTTGATGCAAAAAAGGTTTTTCCAAGTTGGGTTTTAACCCCTGTCACACAAGAATCCTGCATGAGTAATTCGGTGACAGTGTCCTGACGGAGATGTAAATTTTCAGTATGTTCCAATATATGTTTCCAATATAGGGAAAAAGCGGTCTTGTCGCACTGTGCGCGAGGACTCCACATTGCCGGTCCTTTCGAACGGTTCAACATACGGTACTGAATCATGGTATTGTCTGTAACGATTCCCGTAAATCCTCCGAGTGCATCAATTTCCCTGACAATTTGTCCCTTGGCTATTCCACCGATGGCGGGGTTGCAAGACATCTGTGCAACCAATGAGAGATTCATCGTGATGAGCAGAACCTGTTGACCAAGTCGAGCAGCAACGGTTGCCGCTTCACATCCTGCATGGCCAGCACCAACTACAATAATATCAAACCTATTATCCATACTTTTCACGTGAAAACTCATTCCTTTTTATTGATTATAAATATGTTACAATATAATATCTGCAAATAATGACAATGCTTCGTTCTCCTTTTTACGCATCAGGACAGATTCATCATCAGATTTGTCCTTATATCCACATAGGTGAAGCGTACCGTGAACCAATACCCTCATAAGTTCTTTTTCGAAAGTACTTCCAAAAATATTGGCGTTCTCAGCAATTCTGTCCAAGCTAATCAGAATACTGCCGGAGACGATGTCACCTACACACTCGTCGAAAGTAATAATATCAGTATATGTGTCATGACAGAGAAAGGTATTATTCCGTTCTAACATGTAGTCGTCCCCGCAAAAGATATAAGCAATGTTTCCCGGAGTTTTACCTTCATTGCGTATAACACGCTGAAGCCATACCTTATGTTTTACTGTAGGCTTAAAAGGAGATTCTAAAATATATTCAAATGTAACCATATTAGTGTACTATTTCCAATTTAGAAATGTAAAGACGATTATTCTGGCGAATATGTACAAAATATGTGCCTTTAGGTAAAAAGGAGATGTCCATTCCTGTCAATTCACAATTTACTGAAGAATACAAGACCTTACCAGACACATTCATGACCGATAACTCGTATTGGCTACCTGCAAATGGCAAATCAAAGTTAACATGGTTGCCCGCAGGATTAGGATATAAACGAAAGGAAGAAACGGACGTTGGAGAGCATGTGGAAGAAGCCGAAGAATCGGATTCAAAACAGACTGGAGAAATCCATTTCATAAGGGAATCATAAACCACGGTTTTAACGGCTATTTTGACTTTATTGGCGACCATTTGACCCAAATTCCCATTCCAGTTTATTTCAATCGGATTATGGCCCGTAAAGAGCGTAAAAAAGCAACATGCAGCGATATATGAGCCAAGATAGGTTGGATGACTACCGTCGGTTTGGTAGAGTTCTAAATCTGGGTGTAAATCACGGATATAGTGCCATACAGCTCCTACAGGGGAGATTGATACTTGATTATCGCAAGCCATCTGCATATAGCGAGCATAAAGCAGACTGTCCATTCCATCATAGGTACAAAGAGGCGGATAATACTGGCAATTGATTGAATCACCATCCCTCCTGCCCCATGTCATGTAAAAAAAAATTTTCGCATCCGGATTATAAAGACGTATCAATTCACATAATTGATGTGCATATGGGTAACTAACTTCAAAAAATTGCGCTTCTGGAAATGAGGGGAGTTGGCTTTGTTCCTGTAAGACTACATATTTGAAGCCTCCCTGTTGTATATAAGGTATGGAATAACTGCAATGTTGCTGAAAAGTATATCCACCGGGAGCTGAGACGACAATTTCCCCGATATCCTCTCCGTTGGATTGGAATATAGACTCAATGATTCCAGGAAGGTTATTGACTGATGTATAACTGTTACCTATGAATAATACCCTGTCATGTTGCGCATGCAGACAAAATCCGACTAAAAAAAAAGGAATAATAAAAATTGAGTACTTCATCAATATCCGAAAACTTTGTGACAAGATTGTTTAGAAAGACTCACAACAGTATTCCTTATTTTAGTTTTCACGTGAAAAGATGCCGTAAGTTCATTGTAATCAGAAGTGAAAGAGACTTCATCTGCTAATTGTTTCAATACATAGAAACCGGTGTTTCCGTTTTCCGTAATTTCAGAAAAGGATTTAAAAGTCCCAGATTGCAAAAAATAGGAAAAGGATACTTCGTTGACATCAACAATGAATGACACATCAATGTCGTAATAAGAGAGTGTATCCAAATAGTCAGAGACCATTTGGTTGGACATGGATAATATGCCAAAATGGGTGATCAAACTGTAATCATCGCAAATCTTCTCTATAACATTAAGTGTTTCTTTGTAGAAATTTTCCTTGCTCAGATGATTTAACTGTATCTCTATCATAGTGATTTATTTAATCAATGTTGTAAAAATAGTTGTTTGCCTTTCCCTTATAATAGTAGTTCAAATTAGCCGGAACAGAACGTAACATTTCATTCTGTTGTTTTTGCTCATGATCGAAATTCCATTCTTTGGGTGGGTTGATATTAGGAATCTGGCGGGCTTCATTAGACTTACGTTCATTATCCTTTTCTCGTTCCAATTCGGCGCGTTCACTTTGTAAAAGACGTGTGGTTATATCCTTTTGTCTGTTGAGTGTCTGCTGTGTAATCTGACGGTTCACCAAATCTTTCTCGGTCTTTTGCATATCTTCAATGATTTTATCAAGGGACTTATCCCCTACCCCATTTTGACTTTTCAACTCAGATTGGTAATCTTGAAGCATCTTGCGGATTGCTTCCTGCTGAGCAGCCATTTTGGCAAACTGTTCACTCATATTCTGCGGTTTTCCTGTTTCACCTTGTTTGCCTTGTTGCTCCATAGACTTCTTCATGGCTTCCATTTGACGGTTCAATTGTTGCTGCAATTCACGCGCGGAAGTTTTCTTGGGCTTTCCTTTGCCACCTTGCTTATTACAAGAACCCTTACCCGATTTGTTGCACTTAGATTGAGCCTGTTTTTGCTGCTCCTGCATATCTTTCATGGATTCCATTAACATAAGTGCGAGATTGTTCATGGATGTAAGGGCAAATTGCTGGTTCTTCGCAGCATTCGAAACTCGACGGTCTTGAAACTCTGATTGTGTGGTTGCAATATTGTTTTGTATCTTAGTCACCTCTTTCTGTATAAAAGGCTTGACCGCAGCTTGTCGACGAGCAAGAGCATTCAAAGAATCCTCTATATGCGCCATATTTTGTTTGACTTCGAATTGCTTTCTCATCACATCTGACAACAAGGGTGAATTTGGTGACATCTTTTTGGTATTATTCATGATATTTTCCTGGTCGAAAGAAACTTTCACCAAATTATCGAGTATTTGACGTATAGTGGCAACATCTTCGGTAATACTTTCCAATTCACTCTCATTGAAATCCTGTTCCATCTGTTCAGCCATCTGTTCGATATCATCAGCTGCTTTCTTTTGATTGTCGGCCGATTTGGAACGGTTGTTTTTCTCAAGATTATTCCGGGATTGCTGCAAATTCTGCTCCGCATCTTGTTGCAGTTGCTGATTATCCTTGAATTTCGTGGGATCCTCCAACTCATTATTAAGCTTGTTGAGTTCCTGAAGGTCTTTCTTTATTTGGTCATATTTTTTCTGCAGTTCTTGCTGTGATTTTTGAAGTGATTCTTTGGAATTCTGTTTATTTTCAGTCTTCTCGGCATTTTTTCGTAATTCATCAGATAAGTCTCTCATGTTTTGTACAGCCTCATTAAGTTTCTTCTCAACCTCAAGTTGCTTATAGAGCTGAAGCTGTTGATCCAACGATTCCTTAATATCTTCAGTGGATAACTTCATCTTATCCATTTGCTTCTGAATCTGGTCTTTGTTCATGTTCTGCATCATCTGCTCCAACTCTTTCATCATCTGCTTCATCTCATCAGAGAGAATCTCATCCATACGTTTTTGAAGTTCCTGCTGCTTCTTCAAAATATCTTCATCAACATTTTTATATTGGTTCTCAACCTGGTGATGATTTTCTTGCTTAAGTTTTAATTCATTGAGTTTTTCTTGAAGCTTCTGATAGTCCTTCATAAGTTTTTCAAGGTTCTTCTTATCTTGCCAAGAAAGATCCTTCTCTTGAAGCATTTTCTGTTGCATACGTTCTATTTCTTTGGACAATTCCTTGGAATCTCTCAACAAATCGGAATAATCAGACTTGGTTTGCTCTTCTGCCTCATGCAAGTCATGCTCAATCTCATCCAAAGAACGAACCCTATAAGTCTGGACGGTAGATTTTGTTGATTTCGCACCATTAACGCCATCATTGTCATATACTTGGAAATAATACTCAATCTGCTCACCAGGATTCAGATTGAGCATTCCTTGGTCAAAATAGTAATAAAAATCCTGAATTGTGGACGAACCTTGGATCTTGATGGGTGTGACATTATTGGAGGAAATCACCTTTCCCTCCTTATCAATTTTGTTATACACAAAATTGAGACGGGTGAAACCATAGTCATCCTTTATGTTTCCTTTGAAATAAATACGGTCGTGATAGGCGGAATCTTGCTGCGACTGGACGAATATTTCAGGATAAAGGTCTTTCACCACTGTCACTTCATCCGTAAGGGTATCACTCCCAGTCATAAATTTGTTTTGGTTTAAAACTGAATAAGTAAAAGTGTTTTTAGCGGTAAAATTGACAAGATAGGAGTCTTTGTCTGAAGTAATTACTTTCTTGTTATCATCAACAATGAGAATCAGATTTTCAGAATTTCGCGTTATGAAATTCCATGTTATCAAAGTGCCTTCCGGAACTGTCACATTGCTTACATTTTCCAGAACCTCATCAGGTTTGTTGAGGTAGGAAGGATAATGCAGAGACATATTGAAACCGAGCATCACTGGCTTCGGAAGCACATCAATATGGTAGAGGGTTGACGTGACTTCTTCAGTATTCAATTGAAAATCAGTATTTTCCTGCAGATTCGTAAAAGTATAGGAAAATTCGGAATTTGCATTTTTCTGGCACTTATAGTTCCGGTTCTTGTACTTTATATAGACCTCGTCCGGCACTTCTGTGCCAATTACCTTCACATAAACGGTAAAATCTTCGAATTGGAATGCACTGAGGGAATCATTGGTCACAACAAAGGAGTAAGGTGCCGGTTTTTCATAAACCTCAGAATAGTGGACGATACGCTTAGCGGGTTCAGTGAACAGTTCTTTTTTGATTGAGAAAAGGAGAAGAAAAATCGCAATGGGGAGCAGCATGAAAAGGGCAAAGCGCTTGGTTTTTTGTACAGGGATGGCCTGGACAAACGAATAAGCCTTGAAAGAATCAATTTTACTGTCTATAGCAGCAGAAAGCAAATCGTAACTTACATAGTCACCGCATTCCATTTGCTTTTGCAACTCGAACAGATTCAATAATTTATCGTCAATTTGATTGAAATGTTTACCGATAATCCTCGCGATTTCCTCATTAGAAAGCTGCTTTCCGAGACCTGCTATCTTTAATGCAGGTATGATGAGATAAGCTACCCCTACGATCACGGCAAGGGCTATGAATGAGTAGAAGAGGATAGAACGTACCACGGTATTCGAATAGGAGAAATACTCGAATAGGGAAAAGGCTATAAATGTGCCCAACAGGATAATGACAAAGAAAATAATTCCTTTGTACAGCTTGTCAAGGTAGTATTTCCTTAGAAACTGCCTGATTTTGTCATTCAAAATCTGAATCTTTGATGAGCTCATTGGGGTTATCTTCGTGTGGGGGTTGATAGGATATGTTGAAAAAATTTTCGTTTTGATTTGAAAAATAGCGACTTAGGTTCTTGTTTTTGCCAAAAAAACGTTTCACAAAAAAGAAACGGAAAAAAGGGTTATTGGCTTTATTCAGTTTACTGCGCTTTGAGAAAAGGTTATACAGCTGTTTCGACCTTGAGTACTTGACCACCATATTGGAGACCTGCATTTCAGAAAGCATAAGTTTCAACAGAGGGATGTTCACTGGGCAGACACATTCACACGCACCGCACAGGGTTGTATGGGAGAAGAGGTGCTGAGACTGGTTATACTTATCAAGGCTGTTCATCTTCACCAGCTGTATCGGGGATAAATTGTCATTTGCGGATGCCACCGGGCATACCTCCAAACAACGTCCGCAGTGGATGCAATAAAGAGACTCCTTAAGCAGTTCAGATGAAATAATATCTTCAATTTCATTAAGATAGAGAATTACTGTCACATTCATCTGCTCTTGGGAGATAACCTGATCGGAAAGATAGGAAAGATGGGACGGAAACACATACTGCATTGTGTTCTGTATGATTTTCACATCATGGGGCATCTTGGATTCCTTTGACAAGTACTTGAGGGATATGAAGAAAGAAAGGTCCTGCATATTGGCTATCATTTGGTCAATATTGACAATGACAGCCAGGTTCTTCATTTTGTTGAAGCATGAAGCGGACCGTTTGTCCAAGAAAACGACCGCCCCTTTGTCGCAAATCCCAAAATCGGCTTCAACTACGAGCAGGTCAATGTCATCAGAAGTGTTTTCGGCTTTGTCGATAGGCACAACCTCGGCCTTGTTTGCGAAAAACGACTCAAGAGGTAAAGATGTGTCAAAAGAGAGTCTTCGGGCATTGAGGGATCCGGCAAGGGTGCCCAAAGATTCAAGCATGGATTTTTTGTCCTTGATCCACAGGACATTGATCCCCTTTTTCGACAATGAGTTCTCGAAATTAAGCAAATGCTTGTCCATATCGTCGAAATAGTTGTGACGAATGGCGTAGGCTTTTTTGCGGACGCTTTCAAAATCCAGGTCTTCAAAGGGCTTTTTCATGTCAGATGTTGATTTTGTCAATTCGTCTCTGGTGCCTCCCCCCCTCGAATTCAGCATTGAAGAACGCTTCAACGGTTTCGAAGGCGGTTTCAGGGGTGATGAAACGGGCGGGCAGCACGATGATATTGGCATTGTTGTGCTGCTTGGCCAACGCGGCAATGTCAGGCGACCAGCAAAGTGCGGCGCGAATGCCTGAATGCTTGTTTGCGGTGATGGCCATCCCGTTACCTGTTCCGCAAATCAGAATGCCGACAGACCCATCGTGTTTCAACACGCTGTCTGCCACCTGATGGGCGAAATCGGGGTAGTCAACGCTCTCCTCTGTAAAAGTTCCTGCGTCTTCAAAGTCGCAGGTAGTTGCAAAATGCTTTTTAAGCAACGATTTCAGGGATACTCCCGCATGATCAGATCCAATAAATACTTTCATTTTCCGATATTCATAATTGGCTGCAAAAATACAAAAAAGATGAATGTATTGAACACTTCAGCCCCCGCTCCTTTGCAAGCCCATATTCCTTCAAAAAGAAAAAAATGTATTTATCTATGATGAATAACCATGTTGAAAAGTTGATAATATTTCGAAGAAAAATTTTGAAATATGAGTTATCAAAAGTATTCAACAATGAAATGTGGATATTGTTAATAGTAACTTTCAGATTACAAGCATGGAAATATGTTTGACATTTTCTTTCTTATTTTTATTAGTAGATAAAAAGCGGATAGTTTTCAATGATGAAATGTTCAAAAGATGTGTTCAAAAGAATGGGTGGAATGTGGAGTTTTTTTTTATGCAGTTTTTATGCACAAAGATTTGAAACCGTAACTTGCGTTATTTTGAAAAATACCAGATTTATAAACAATCTTATGTTGATTAAATCGTAATTTTTTGAGCTTCATTTTTTTGTTGATATGTTTGAAAAGTCTTTATTTTATTGGCTTTTTTGTTTAATCTACTATCTATAAAACAGTTGTGTTAAAACAAATAGGGACGCATAATTACGCGTCCCTATTTTGTGGCATGAGCCTATGCATAGTATGCTTGTCTATTTCACCGTGCTGCCTTCCTTGACGGGTTTGTCTGGCAACATGGTGGAGAGCATACCGTCGGCGTTTTCGGCCATTAGGACCATACCGTGGGAATCCACTCCTTTTATATTCTTTGGTACGAGGTTGATGAGCATCAGCACCTGCTTTCCAACCAGGTCTTCTGGTTGGTAGTATTCTGCGATGCCGGATATGATTTCGCGGGTGTCAACACCGGTGTTGACTTTGAGTTTAAGCAGTTTTTTTGTTTTGGCCACTTTTTCGGCCGCCAAAATTTTCACCACACGGATGTCCATCTTCTGGAAGTCTTCAAAAGTGATGTCCTCTTTTGCGGGTATAGCGTCCGAGCTGGCTATTTCGTTCTGCTTTTTGGTGTCTTCTAACTTCTGCACTTGTTTGGCAATGGTTTCGTCTTCAATTTTTTCGAACAGATATTCAGCGGGATTAAGGGGATTTCCGGCTTTGAGTAGGTCGCTGCGTCCTCCGTCTTTCCAGTTTTTATTTTCGATTTTGAGGATATTCTGAAGTTTTTTTGCAGTGAACGGCAGGAAAGGTTCACAGAGGATGGAGAGGGAGGCGCAAATCTGCAGGGAAAGATGCAGGATGGTCTTGACATATTCCGGATTCTCTTTCTGTTTTTTCCAAGGCTCGGTGTCGGTGAGGTATTTGTTGCCCAACCGCGCGAGGTTCATGAGTTCGGCTTGTGCCTCGCGGAATTTGTAGTGTTCGATGGAATCCCCTATTCTACTTGGGAATTCTTTCATTTTTTCGATGATTTCTTTCTCGTAATCAGTGAGTTGGCCGCATTCTGGAATGATTCCGCCGTAGTATTTGTGTGACAGTACCACGGTTCTGTTCACGAAATTGCCGAAAATGGCAAGCAGCTCGTTGTTGTTTTTCGCCTGGAAGTCGGCCCAGGTGAAGTCAGCGTCCTTGGTTTCCGGCGCGATAGAGGTCAACGTATAGCGCAGCACATCCTGTTTGCCAGGGAAGTCTTCTATATATTCATGTGCCCATACCGCCCAGTTTCTTGAAGTTGAGATTTTGTCGCCTTCGAGGTTAAGGAACTCGTTTGCGGGAACGTTGTCAGGTACGATATAGTCGCCGTGTGCCTTCAGCATGCATGGGAAAATGATGCAGTGGAAAACGATATTGTCTTTTCCGATGAAGTGGACCAGTTTTGAGCCTTTGTCCTGCCACCACGGTTTCCAGTCTGTTTGATGGGCTTCTGCCCACTCCTTTGTGGCGGAGATGTAACCTATGGGAGCGTCGAACCAGACGTAAAGGACTTTGCCTTCGGCCTCTTTTAGCGGTACTTTCACGCCCCAGGATAGGTCGCGGGTGACGGCGCGGGGTTGCAGTCCCTGTTCAATCCATGACTTGCATTGTCCATAGACAGTGGGGCGCCAGTCGGTCTTGTGTCCTTGCAGTATCCATTCACGTAGCCAGCTGTCGTATTCGTTGAGCGGCAGGTACCAGTGCTTTGTTTCCTTCAGAACAGGTGTGTTGCCGCTCAGTGCCGATTTAGGGTTGATAAGTTCTGTGGCGTTGAGGGCCGATCCGCATGCCTCACATTGGTCACCGTAAGCATGTTCATTGTTGCAGTGCGGGCAAGTGCCGGTGATGTATCTGTCGGCGAGGAATTCATGGGCTTCCTCGTCATAGTATTGTTGGGAGGTTTTTTCAATCAGCTTTCCGTTTTCATAGAGGTGTTTGAAAAATTCTGCCGCTGTTTCGTGATGGGTGGCGTTGGAGGTACGTGAGTAGATGTCGAATGAAATGCCAAGCTCTTTGAAGGAATTTTTTATGATTTCGTGGTAGCGGTCGACAATGTCCTGCGGGGTGACGCCCTCCCTGCGAGCCTTGATGGTGATGGGTACGCCGTGTTCGTCGGATCCGCCGATAAAAAGCACCTCTTTGCCGTTGTTGCGCAGGTAGCGCGCGTAGATGTCTGCTGGCACATATACGCCGGCGAGGTGACCTATATGCACGGGACCGTTGGCATACGGCAACGCGGACGTTATGGTATATCGTTTTATATCTTTCATATTACCAGTATTTTAGTTGTATTCTTATATTATTTTTTGAAAAAGCAAATATACTGTTTTTTTGGTTACAAGGAAGTAAGGCGATGTGGTTATTTTAAACGGGATTTATTAATATCACCATGTTTATAACTATTTCATATTGCGAAAACTGAAAATGTTAAAATATGCTAATTTTGCGCTTTCAAACTTAAAAATTAAAGTAGTATGAAAAAGATTTTTACAACAATGATTGTCATGCTTGCAATTGCAAGTGCAGCGTTTGCCCAACCTCGTGCCATCGGTGGCCGTTTGGGTTTGAACAGCACGGAATTTACTTATCAACATTCCATTTCCGACAACATGTATGTGGATTTGACCGCTGGCTATGGTTATGCCCTGAGCTCAGGATGGGGTCATTCTGACGTGACCGCTACGTTGCTATGGTCTTACAATATCAAAGGTATCTGGAACTGGTTTGTTGGTCCCGCTTTAGGAATCGGGTACGGTTTTGGTTACAACTACAGCCACTATAGCCGTCGTGGTGGGTACGATATCATGGGCAATTACGGATATTATGACAATATTTACATGCCATTCCGGCTGAATGTCGGTGGACAGATTGGTTTTGAATGGGAATTTGGCATTCCGTTGAACCTCACGGTAGATTGGCGCCCCATGGTCAATGTAATGGGTTTTGGTTACCAAAGTCCTTCTCACTCGGGCGGAGCGTGGAATGGTTTGTTTAACTTTGGTGTCGGTGTCCGTTACAGATTCCACTAATCAACAGAATTTGCAGAATTCAACAAAACGCCGGTTTCTTTAATCGGCGTTTTGTTGTTTTGTGAACGGTGAACCATAAAATAATCGTAAACCGCATGAACTTCAAACTGACATCTTCATACGAACCCTCCGGAGACCAGCCTGAGGCCATCAAGCAGTTAGTGGCGGGACTGAACCGGGGAGACAAGGCGCAAACCTTGCTCGGCGTGACGGGGTCAGGCAAGACTTTCACAATTGCCAATGTGCTGAACCAGGTGAACCGCCCCGCTCTCGTATTGAGCCACAACAAGACGCTTGCGGCGCAGCTTTACAGCGAATTCAAGCAGTTTTTTCCGGAAAACGCTGTGGAATACTATGTCTCCTATTACGACTATTACCAGCCCGAGGCCTACATTCCGACCACAAACACGTACATTGAGAAGGATTTGTCCATCAATGACGAAATCGAAAAGTTGCGCCTGCACACTACTGCTGCATTGATGTCTGGAAGACGTGATGTAATAGTAGTAGCTTCAGTATCATGTATTTACGGTATCGGAAATCCTGATGATTTCGCCAAGAATGTCATTCACTTGCACACGGGCATGGTCATTGACCGCAATGCGCTGCTGTTGCGTTTCGTCGCCAGCCTCTATTCGCGCACCGAGCTTGACCTCCAGCCGGGACAGTTCCGCGTGAAAGGGGATACTGTCGATATTTTCCCTCCCTATGCCGAACACGCCTACCGTATCATCTTCTGGGACGATGAGATTGAATCGCTGGCCATTATAGAGGCCTCTTCCGGAGGCGTCATCGCGAAAGAAGAAAGTTTAGTGGTTTATCCTGCCAGTCTTTTCGTGACGACACAGCAGACCATGAACGAGGCCATCAACCAGATTACCCTTGATTTGGGTGAGCAGCGAGATTACTTCAAATCCATAGGTAAACATTTGGAAGCCAAACGTTTGGAAGACCGTGTAACATACGATATAGAGATGATGAAAGAGTTGGGATATTGTTCAGGCATCGAGAACTATTCCCGCTATTTTGACAAGCGCGAACCAGGGATGCGGCCTTTCTGCATCCTTGACTTTTTCCCTAATGATTTCGTGCTGGTGATTGACGAGAGCCATGTCACGGTTCCGCAGATTGGTGCGATGTACGGCGGCGATCGCTCCCGCAAGATAAACCTCGTGGAGTATGGGTTCCGGTTGCCTGCCGCCTTGGACAACCGGCCGTTGAAATTCGATGAGTTCGAAGCTTTGGTGGGGCAGACCATCTACATGAGCGCCACGCCGGCGGACTATGAGCTGGAGCAATCGGGTGGCGTGGTGGTGGAGCAAGTGGTCCGGCCCACGGGGTTGTTGGACCCGCCCATTGAGGTACGCCCGGCTACCAACCAGGTAGATGACCTGCTGAACGAGATTGAGGACACGGTGGACAAGGGCGAGCGTGTTTTAGTGACGACGTTGACAAAGCGAATGGCGGAGGAATTGAATACATATCTTATAAATATCGGAGTACGGGCATGTTACATCCATTCTGATGTGGAAACCCTTGACCGGGTGGAGATTTTGCAGAACCTGCGTGCCGGTGCCATTGACGTATTGGTAGGAGTCAACTTGTTACGTGAGGGTTTGGACTTGCCGGAGGTTTCGTTGGTGGCCATCATGGATGCCGATAAGGAGGGATTCCTGCGTAACGTGCGGTCGCTGACCCAAACGGCCGGTCGTGCCGCGCGACACGTCAACGGCCGGGTGATTTTCTATGCCAACAAAATCACCAAATCGATGCAGGCCACGATCGAGGAGACAAACCGCAGACGTTCCAAGCAGATAGCTTATAATGAGGAACACCATATCGTGCCCAAAGGTGTGGTGAAATCGGACGAGATGCTGTTGTCGGGAATGTCTGGAGACAGTGGGAAAAAGAATGGCAAACAGGGCTTTTACGTGCAGAAAGAAAAGAAAATGCCAGCGGTCGCGGAAGATATCACCCTATACAATATGGAACAGTTGGAGAAAAAGAAGAAACAGTATAGGAAACAGATGGACAAGGCCGTGAAAGAACTTGATTTCGAGAAGGCGGCGCAGTTTCGTGATGCCATTATGGAGATTGAAAATCGGATTCGGGAATATTGATGACCGGGCTTTACATAGTTTTATTATTTTTGCATCCTTAAAATCAAGAATATAAAAGACTGTAACAAAAAATATTAGCATTATGAGTACGATGAAAGAAGTCGAAGAGAGCCTTATACAGGAGTTCGAAATGTTCGATGATTGGATGGACAAGTACAACTATATTATAGAGTTGGGGAAAGATTTGCCTGTGATAGATCCGCAGTATAAGACGGAGGAATTTCTCATAAGTGGTTGCCAGTCGCAAGTGTGGCTCCATCCGGAAATGAGGGAGGGGAAGCTCTATTTTTCAGCTGACAGTGATGCTATTATTACTAAAGGTATTGTGAATCTGTTAATTAGAGTTCTATCTGGTCATACACCGAAAGAGATTTTGGACAATGATTTGTCCTATTTAGATGCCATAGGATTGAAGAATCACCTCTCCCCCACTCGCTCCAATGGTTTAGCTTCCATGATTAAGCAAATAAAACTCTATGCGTTGGCTTATTCTGCAAAACAAGTATAAAATTTATAAAAATGAAAAAAACAATCGGTTTAATTTGTTTTATCAGTGCTGTGATTTCTTTTGCATCGTGCGGCATGAAGGAATGCAGGTGCATATCAGCCAATGTCGTGATGCAGGGAGACAGTCTGATTAATAACGAGACGGATTCAGTGAGCAATTTCACACGAGGAGTGTGTGACGAGTTTAACAAGGACGAGACGCACACGATGGATACCAACATCACGGTGCACCATACAGTGCTTTGCGTGGAAGGATGATTGTCGCAGTTAAAAATCGTTAATTATGGAGGATGGAAGAGCTCGCAAGATAGCCTTGGTGACAGGGGCAGACGGAGGCATGGGTCGCATTCATGTCCGAGAATTGTCAAAAGCGGGCTACGAAGTTATCATGGCGTGTGTGGATGTTGCTGCCGCACGACCCGTTGAGGAGGAGATTGGAATGGAGACCGGCGGCGTGCTTCACCTGATGCCTGTTGATCTCGGCAATCTGCAGGATATTGTACGTTTTGCTGAGGAGGTGAAGAGCAATTTTCCGGTGCTGCATGTGTTGTTGAACAACGCAGGGGTTTTGCCCAGCCGAGCCAAAGTCAGTGCGGATAATGTGGAATATACGATGGCTGTCAACTATTTGGGACACTTTACGTTGACGAATCTTCTGCACCCGGTAATGACAAAAGGAACCCGTATTGTTAGCATGATATCCTTGGCTTATGCCCTTGGCAGAATCACTCCGGAGTTGTTCGTACCGAAGTCTCAAAACGATTATAACCGCTTTACCGCGTATGGAAGCTCCAAGCTGGCACTGTACTACTTCATGCTGGATGCGTCCGAAGCGTGGAAAAAGGAAGGGATATGCTTCAATGTAGCAGATCCCAATATTGTGAGTACCAATATTATAAGAATGGACAACCTCGTGGTCGACAAGCTATGCGATTGGTTTTTCCGCCCTTTTATCAATACGCCTGAGCAGGGTTCGGCAACCATGTTGGCGGCAGCCTTAGACCCGCAATATCAACATATTACTGGGAAAATATTCAAGAATTGCAAGCCCGTCCCTCACAAGAGGAGATTCTATCGGAATGAATCGCAGCGCAAACTGTTAAGGAATTTGACGTTGCAAATCCTTGAAGAAAAACACATCAAAATATGATTATACCTCCCTATCTGGTTTCAGGAGATACGATTGCCTTGGCCGCTCCTGCCCGGAAAATTTCCAGAAAGGAAATTCTTCCGGCGGAAATGTGGCTGAAACAAGCCGGCTTTAACGTTTTTTATGACGAAAGACTTTTTGCCGAGGACCATCAGTTTGCCGGTGACGATACCATGCGCACCCGTTACTTCCAGGACCTCCTTGATGATGATGATATTAATGCAATATGGTGCGTTAGAGGAGGCTACGGTTCAGCACGTATCATTGACAAGCTTGATTTTTCCCATTTTCTTCAGCGTCCAAAATGGATTTGTGGATACAGTGACATCACGGTGTTCCATAGCCATATTCAACAGAATTTGCAAATAGCCACCCTGCACGCCACAATGCCGGTGAATGTGATGATGGATGACTTTCAATCGCCTGCTTTGCAGACATTTCTGGGAGCCTTAGCGGGCAAGAACCTTTCTTATGAATTGGATATTTCTCCTCTGTCGTCTCCGAAATCCTTTTCCGGTATTCTCACAGGCGGAAACCTCTCAATGCTCTATTCTTTGGTCGGGTCGCCTTCTGATATCTGTACGGATGATAAGGTGCTGTTCATTGAGGATTTGGATGAATACCTGTATCATATTGATAGGATGATTCTTAATCTTCAACGTAGTGGTAAGCTTTCATCTGTCAAGGCGCTGTTGGTCGGTCATATGAGCGACATGCACGACAATACAATTCCTTTTGGGAAGACTGCGGAGGAGATTGTTGCCGATCATTGCAAAGGAGCGGATTTTCCGCTTATTTTCCATGTTCCTGCTGGTCATATGCCAGATAACAGAGCGTTGCGGATGGGTTGTTTAACAGAGGGATATATTCAAGACAATAAGTTTATAATCAATAATTTGAATCATGCTTAGCACTTTCCTTTTCAAGTACGTATATCGGATAAAGCCAATCCCTTACCCTAACCCTGAAGGCACCATTCCCAAAAGTGTGCTGATGATGGCGCCCCACACCTCCATCATGGATTTTATCATAGGGTTGGCGGCGATGCAATATTACGACCTTCACGCCAGCACTATCATCAAGAAAGAGTTCTTTTTCTTCCCTTTAAATAAGTTACTCAAGAAGTTAGGTGGTATTCCTGTTGACAGGAAGCATGCTCGTAATTTTGTGGAGTATGCGGCGGATGTTATCCGGAAACATGATCGTATCACATTGATTATTTGTCCTGAAGGCACCAGAAAGAGAGTTGAGAAGTGGAAACGCGGTTTCTACCAGATTGCCATTGAGGCGGGAGTACCCATAAGTTTGGGTTACATCGACTACAAGACGCGTACGTGTGGAATTATGTCAATATTCTATCCTACAGGTGATTACGAAAAAGACTTTCAAGAAATAGAGGCGCAATATTATGGTTTGCAGGGTTATCGCAAGGGTTGTTTCAATTTGGAGGACAAGCCTCACGCCCACCCTGAATGGTACAATTTATAGAGAAAGAACTTCTGTAACGGCCTTTTTTAGAGTGTGGATAACTTCAGCCACCATTTCGTCCGTCAACGTGTGGTACACGGGGAGGCTTATTTCGCAGGCATAGTTTCGGTAGGCGTTCGGGAATTCTTGGATGTCAAATCCCAACTCTTTGTAGGCAGTCAACATGGGCAGGGGGATGAAGTGGACGTTAGCAGCCACCTCATTTTCAGCCATTTTCATGATGATGGTATCGCGTTGTTCTTCTGAGATGCCGTTCACGCGCAAAGTGAAGACGTGGTACGACGATTGGAGTTCTTCGGTTTCGTAAATGGGGAGTCGGAAGCGAGGGTCATCAGCAAACGCTTGGTTGTAGGTATCGAAAATATGTTTTCTTACAGGTAGAATTTCCTCGTCATAGCGTTCCAATTCCACCAGTCCCATCGCTGCGGCAACATCGGTCATATTGCATTTGTAACCAATGGTTTGGACATCATAGCGCCAGGATCCGGCCTTTGTTTTCGTGAATGCATCCTTCGATTGTCCGTGCAGGGAAAGGGTTTTCAGTTCTTTATGTATCTGTTCGGAGAGGAAGGGTTCGGGCAAGTTCAGGCAGATGGCACCGCCTTCCGCAGTAGTCAGGTTTTTCACTGCGTGAAACGAGAAGACGGAGATGTCGGCCACGGACCCGGTGTGTCTGCCCCTGTAGTAGGCTCCCAATGAGTGGGCGGCATCAGACAGCACGAGGATGCGACCCAGATTCCTTTGGATGTCGTTGGCAGGTTGGAATTGTTGTTTTATTGTTGCATCATTCACGATATCATATAGTTGCTGGTAATCGCAAGGTAGTCCGACGATATCCACCGGAATGATGGCTTTCGTTCTTGGCGTGACGGCTTTCCGGACTTGTTCAGGGTCTATGAGCAAGTTGTCATTAACGTCCACCAGTACTAGTTTTGCACCGCAATGCACTACCACTTCGGCAGATGCGGTGTAGGTATAGGCGGGAACGATGACCTCGTCCCCGGGTCCGATGCCGAACCAGCGCAAAGCCAGTTCAAGGCCTGCAGATGCGGAATTGACACAAATCACGTGTTGAATGCCGCAATATTCTGCTAACTTTTGCTCGAAAAGCTTGGTTCGGGGACCAGTGGTAATCCAGCCGGATCGTAGGGTTGCCACGACTTCCGCAATGATTTTATCGTCAATATGGGGTGGAGAAAAGGGAACTTTCATATCATGGGGTGATTCGTTCTAATTTACGTGCTTTCTTTTCTTTGCTGTTCTTGGCTAACTCCCCGAAGTCAAAAGCGAGGTCAAAGCAGTTGGGAGTGGCGCCGACTGCATAGTGCAGGCGAGAAAAGCCTACTCGTATACCTTTGATGTTTAATTGGATACCATACGAAAAACCTGCCATCGATTTACGGGAAAGCACTTTCATTTCTTGGTGTATGTTGTGATTGTAAGCCAGTTGGATGGAGAAATATTTGACAGGTTCGATTTCGATGCCGAAAATGAAATGGCGGAAAAGGTTATCTGTGAATTGCGCGACCTTTGAGGGATATTGTAGCTCACCCGAGATGGCATCGGTTTCGAGGAACGGGTTATCGTGGCCATAATAGTTCATGTTCCAGCGGTATAGGGAGTGGAGAGATATGTGATAGCGGATGGGGACGTGTTTCAGGCGTTGGGAGAGGGCGAGCTGGAGGTCGAAAGGCAGGAGTTCGCGATTTCCGGGGGCATAAGCTTTGACTTGGGTACCTATATTTTTTGCTAAAAGAGTGATAGACAGTCGTTTTTCTTCGTTATAATAGCTGCCAGCGATGTCAACTGCGAGTCCGGAAGAAAAATAGGAGTCATAATGGCTGAAAATTGTTTTGAGATTGGCACCGATGGAGAAGTTTGGAGAGAGTTCGCGGCCCCAGCCAAGGGTAATCGCGTAATCTCCGGCTGTGAATTTGCCGGTTTCCACTCCGTTTTCGTCCATGCCTTGGAAATTTCCGTAGGCCAGGGCTTGCACGCTGAATGCAAAACTTCCGGCTTTCGGAAAGGTGTATGAGTAGATGGCCGACATGCCATTGTTGTGTGCGAAATAATCGGTGTAGTTCAGTGAAAGGGTGTTATGTTGGCGTTCACTGATATAGGAGGGGTTCATCAATAGCAGGGCGGGGTTGTTGTCATGCACGGAGACAAGGCTGCCCCCTAAGCCCATCATTTTTGATGAATAGCTGAGATTAAGAAAGTTATACACATACTTTCCGCCAGTTTGCGCATATATCCGCGGCATTAAGGCCGGCAGGAGCAGAATCCATATAAACACTCTTCTTCTCATAAAAAGAAATGGCAAAGATAGAATTTTTTTCGTATGGTTTTGAAATCGGATTAGTGGTGATGGATAAGGGAGTTGGAGTGTTGGAGTTTCACTATGATTTGCGGGTACTTGTCGCGTAAATGTTTGGCGGTCTGTTCTGCGAAATAGACGGAGCGGTGCTGTCCGCCCGTACAGCCGAAGCTAACTGTCAGATGGGTGAACTTGCGTTCCAAATAGTTGTCCACCGACATGTCGACGATAGCGCAGACATGCCTTTCAAAAGTTGCAGTCTCCTTGTGTTTTTGCAGATATTCGATGACGCAGTCGTCTTTGCCGGTGAAAGTGGCGTATTGTTTCTCGCGGCCGGGGTTGGGCAGGGCGCGGCAGTCGAACACGAAACCGCCCCCGTTGCCGGAATTGTCTTCGGGAACCCCTTTCTTATAGGAGAAACTTTGTACTGCAACAGTAAGAGTGTCCTGATTGTCGGGGGTTGGCTCTGCATAGCTATCCACCACAGTTTGCAATACGCGTCGTAGCTCGGGTAAGTTTGCCGGCAGTGCATTTTGGTTCAGCAGGTAGCGTAAATTGCGAATGGCATACGGGACGCTCTGAAGGAAATGAGTCTTTCGTTCGAAGTACCCCCGGTACCCATAAGCCCCCATTGCCTGCATGATACGGATGAGCGAGAAAGCGTGAAAGTAGGATGTGAACTGGGTGCGGTCAATGGTCAGGTAATTTGAAAGGTTGTCCAAGTAGCATTCTAACAGTTCTTTCCGGATTTCCGGCGATAAATCGGCCTTGGCATCATATAGCAGCGAGGCGATGTCGTATTGTAACGCACCTTTTCTACCTCCCTGATAATCGATAAACCAGACATCGTCCTGAAAAACCATGATATTACGGGACTGGAAATCCCGGTAGAGGAAATAGTCATCGTCGACGGTAAGTAGGTAGTCCATAAATGCCTGATAGTCATCTTCTAACAACTGTTCATTGAAAGGGACGTTCACCATTTTCAGGTAGTAGTATTTGAAATAGTTGAGATCCCATTGCATGGACTGGCGGTCAAAAGCGGCGCGTGGGTAGGCCACCGACATGTCAAGACCTTGTTTTGAGGTCATTTGAAACTTTGGCAGAGCTGCCGCCACTTTTCTGTAATCAGCCATAACATCTTGGAAATCACCATTATTTTTTCGGATTTCGCACAATTTGTCGTACAAAGTCTTCGTGCCAAGGTCGTTCAGCAAGTAGTGCTTCTGGTCTTCATGGACGGCAATCAAAGCGGGTACGTTCAGTTCATTGGCAGCAAAGAAACGGGTGTATTCGAAAAAGGCGCGATTTTCGGCCACATCGTCGTTGTACGCACCAATCAGGGTACTGTTGTCGTCAAAAAAGAGACGGTAATAGCGTCGGTGTGAGCCGGACTGGGGCAGCGGGACGCATGCCACAGGTTGCCTTCCGGTATTCTCTTTGGCCATACAGGTCAGCACGGGAATAGAGGTTTCGGTCATAATGATTAGGGGGTTAATCGGTTATAGGGTTATGGTTTTTAAGTCACAATTCCTTAATTATCATTGAGTTTGATAAAGCAGAAAAGCATCATGGTGAAAGCCCAGAGGGAAGATCCGCCGTAGCTGATGAAAGGTAGCGGGATGCCGATGATGGGGAGCAGGCCGATGGTCATGCCGATGTTGATGAAGAAATGGAAGGCAAAGATGCCGGCAATGCCGTAACCATAATATCGGACAAATGGATTGCGTTGTTTTTCGGATAGTTTCAATATTCGGAAGATTAGAGCTCCAAACAGGCCGAAGACCACTAATGTGCCGAAAAATCCCCATTCTTCACCAATGGCGCAGAAGATGAAGTCGGTGCTCTGTTCTGGCACGAATTTGAGTTTTGTCTGTGTGCCCTTGAGGTATCCTTTGCCGAAAAGTCCGCCTGAACCGATGGCGATTTTCGATTGGTTGAGGTTGAAATCGGCGCCTAAAGGGTCTGATGTTTTACCCAGGATGGTGTCGATACGTTGTTTTTGGTGCGGTTCAAAACCATGTTCGTATAGGAAGTTCACAGAAAACACGAACGCGATACTGATTACATATATGATTATATTTCTGCGGATTTTCTTCTTTTGGTTTCGGTTGGCAATCATGAACACAATGAACACCACGGTCATCAGGGCTATAGAATAAGTCTCATTAAGAGAAAGGGTCAAGATGGCCAAAATAGCTGCCGTGATACAGAGGATGAGAAATTCTGCGCTCAGGCCCTCGCGATAAAAGAGAATGATAAAAGAGGCGAACACGAGTGCGGAGCCGGCATCGTGCTGTAGCATGACTACGATGACGGGGACAAGGATAAGGGCGAATTGCACAATCCAGATGTAGCGGCGTTCATTGGCGGTTTTTCCTTCCTGCATGAATTTGGCCATCGCCAATGCCGTGGCCACTTTCATGAATTCTGTAGGCTGAAGACTGAAACTGCCGATTTTGATCCAGGATTTGGCGCCGTTGATTTCCTTGCCGACAAACAGAACAAGAATCATCAGAAGTAGGCAGCAAAGATAAAAGAAATAGGCATAATGCTGTATGATGCCGCTGTCTATCAGCAGGACGACAACGGCAATGAGCAGGGCGGCCCCAATCCAGAGCATCTGTCGGCTGTAGGGTTGTCCGAAGTCGAAGATGGGGGTGGAGCCGTCGGGAATGTAACAGGTGGAATAAATGGTAATCCAGCCGATGACAACCAGGGCGAGGTAGTAGCATATCAGCCTCACATCAAAGCCTTTGGACATTTTGTTATAGGGGTCTAACTTCGGCATGGCTTATTTGATATTCATTTCTTTCATACGTTGTTCCAAATCTTTTCGTTCCACTTTTCGGTTGAGATAGAATTCGGTCATGAGGCTGGCGATGGGGCATGCCACAGTGGCACCGAATCCGCCGTTCTCCACGAGGCAGAAGAGGACGATTTGAGGGTCGTTGGCAGGGGCTATGAGGGCGAAGACGGAGTGGTCGCGACCATGGGGGTTTTGGGCCGTGCCGGTTTTGCCTGCCACTTCGATGCCTGGGATTTGCGCCCCGCGCCCGGTACCTCCGGTCACCACTAACTTCATGCCTTGAAGCACCGTTTCAAAGTGCTGCGGCTCGATTTTGGAGTAGATTTTGTTGTTGAATTGCGTGTTCAGACTGTCTTTGTTTCCGATAGCGCGGACCACGTGTGGGCGGATATAGTAGCCTTTGTTGGCGATTACGGCCAGCATGTTGGCCATCTGTAACGGGGTAACAGCCGCCTCACCTTGTCCTATTCCCATGGAAACCACAGTGTTACCGTTCCAACTGTTGTTGTATTTCTTGTCGAAATATTCAGCGGTTGGGATACGTCCTTTCAATTCGTATGGCAAATCTGTGTTGAACACTTGCAGAAAGCCCATGGAACTCATATAGTCGAGCCAGGCGGAATAGGCCTCGTCAATATTTTTGTATTTCGACCGGTTGGAGAGAATGTTGTAATAGGCGCGGCAGAAGAAAGTGTTGCAGGAACGCTGGATGGCGCTGTAGATGTTGAGGCCGCCGCAGTTATGGCAGTGCACGACATGGTTGCCGAGGTGGTAGCCGCCGCCGGAGCAGGAGTAGACAGACGAAGGCGTGATGATGTGGTCCTGTAGTGCTATAAGGCCATTGGCGAGCTTGAAAGTGGAACCGGGAGGATAGGCCGCTTGCAAGGCTCTGTTAAACAACGGTTTTTCAGGGTCTGTCACCAGTTTGCCATAGTTTTTCGGACGCGCGGTACCCACCAGAAGGTTCGGGTCGTAGTTGGGACTGGAGACCAGGCAGAGGATTTCGCCGGTTTTGGGTTCGATGGCGACGATGGCACCGCGTTTGCCGGACATAAGCTCCTCGCCGTAGCGCTGAAGCTGCATGTCAAGGGTGCTCCAAATCGAGGTGCCGGGTACGGCCACGATGTCTTCAGCCCCGTTGTCGTAGGAACCCATCTCTCTGTTGTGCACATCAACCAGCACCTTGCGCTTGCCTTTCACCCCGCGTAGTACCGATTCGTACGCCTTTTCGATACCGCTCTTGCCGATGTAGTCGCCCATACGGTAGTAGCTGTCGTTTTCCACATCCTGTTCATCCACCTCGCTGACATATCCGAGAATGTGTGCGGCAATAGGTTGGGGGTAGGAGCGCAGAGTACGGCTTTGCACAAAGAAACCGGGGAATTCGGACATCTTCTCCTGCAAATAACCGTAGTCTTCTTTGGAAATCTGTTGCTTGAACAGTGAGGGGACGCTGCCTGAGTATTTTGTCGCCTTTTCGATTTTCTTTCGTACCTCTTCTATCTCCATATCCAGGACGCGGCACAATTCCATCGTGTCAAACGAGCGTAACTCTTTTGGTACCACCATCAAGTCGTAGGCTGCATCATTATAGACCAGCAATGAATCGTTGCGATCGTAGATGAAACCTCGTGCAGGGTGTATGGTGATTTCACGGATGGCATTTTCATCGGCTTGGCGTTTGAAAGATTTGTTCAGCACTTGAAGGTTGAACAAACGGATAGTATAGATGCCCAGCAGAATCCCCAATACACCGAGGATGATAAAATATCGGTTGCTGTTGTCTTGTGCCATCTATTTGTCGCGGCTTTGCAGTTTTTGAACCAACGTGATGAGGGTTTGTTTCTTAGTCTCTTCGGCATGAATGCGCTGGATGTCTTCCATGCAGCGTTGTGTGTAGCGGGCAATAACCAGTTCGGTGGCTTCGCGCACGTTCACGGCATCGAAAATGGCTTTCACTTGTTCAAACTTTGCCTTTTCGTCGGCAGGAGTGGAGGCGAACAGGTCTTTCAATTGTTGTTTTTGCTTTTCGTCGGCCAGCTCCAGGGCTTTCAGATAGACGAAAGTCTTCTTGTTGTCCTTGATGTCGCCGCCTACCGCTTTCCCGAAGGTTTCTTCGTTGGCATATACGTCAAGGATGTCGTCGGCGAGTTGGAAGGCGAGTCCCAGATGGATGCCCAGGTCATACAGGGCTTGGAGGCTCTCCGGGTCGGCGCCGGCGATAAGTCCCCCGGATTTCAGGCATCCGGCAAACATCACGGCCGTCTTCAGGCGAATCATTTCCAAGTACTCTTCAAGAGATACGGTCTCCATTGTTTCGAAATCGAGGTCGTATTGTTGACCTTCGCAAATCTCCAGACCTATTTTGGCGAAGATTTTTGTGAGTTCCTTGGTGATTTTTGTGTCGCAATTTGCCTTGAGAAGTTCAAGCAATGCCAGGGCCACCAGTGCGTCGCCTGAAAGGATAGCGATATTGCTGTCCCATTTTTTGTAAACGGTTGGCAAACCTCGCCGTACGTCCGCCTTGTCCATAATATCATCATGGATAAGCGTGAAATTATGCAGCATCTCGAATGCGGCGGCGACATAATGCGCTTGTTCCGAATCCCCGTTGAACATCTCGGCAGCCAGGTTCACCAACATCGGGCGCAGCCGTTTTCCCGGTTGCATCAATATATAGGCAATGGGATCATAGAGGTTTTGAGGTCTCTGATCTTTAAGGATGTCTTGAAATTGTTGTTCAATTGCGTTCATGACTTGACAATAATTATAAACCTGCAAAAATAACATTTCCTTGAATATGCAAGGCGATATAGATAGATTCTGCTTCCGGCCAGGATGCGGGTTATTCAAATTGCACTGCTTTCACAGGCGAGATTTTTCGGCTGATAATCCACGCAGGCATGAGTAAAACCAGCATGCAGGCTGTAAAAACACCAAGATCGAGCAGCAGAATTTGCCATAGTTCGAACCTTATAGGGACAAAGTTCACGTAATAGGTGTCGGGGTTTAGTTTGATGAGGTGAAATTTTTGCTGTAGCCATCCAAAACCAAGTCCGATGCCATTGCCAATCAGCAGTCCTCGCAGCAGCGTGCGCCCCGCCACAAATAGAAAGGTATGTACGACGTGTTTTGTCTTCATTCCCAATGTTTTAAGGATTCCGATAAGCTTCGTGTTCTCCAAGATGATAATGAAGAATACCGACATCATAGTGATCATGCAGACGCAGGTGGTGATGATGAGCAGAACCGAGACATTGGTGTCGAAAAGGGCTATCCAGTCGAAAATTTCGGGGTATATTTGTTTTACGGTTTCAGCTTTCAAGCTCATATCAATCTGATGATGAAGCTCTTCGCCAACTTTATCAATGTTGTTGTATTCGCTGGTGAGTATTTCTAACCCGCTAACCTGCCGGGAACTCCAGCCGTTGAGTTTTTGCACATGGCGCAAATCGACCAGTGCGAACTTTGTGTCGTATTCAGGAAGCCCCGTTTCGTAAATTCCTGACAATATGAAGCTTCTTTGTCGAGGTGGGTCTTGTACAAAATAGGTGCGCACTTTGTCGCCGATTTTGATTTGCAGTTTGTCGGCGAGGCGTTTGGATAGAATGATATGAGAGTCAGCAGTAGTGTCTTTCAGGTGTAAAGTGTCGCCTTCCAGGAGGTTGTGTGCGAAGTCAAGCCCATTGAATGTGGAGTCGATGCCTTTCAGCACGACGCCCTCAACTTGGTCGCTGGTCTTGATGATGCCCACTTTGGTGGCGTATGGCTGTGCAGACACGACTTCCGGATGGCTCAGTATTTCATGTAATAATGTATCGTTCAACGTGATGGGAACTTGTTCATAGGAGTAGTTGCGGTCATAGTTGGAGATGCGGATGTGTTGCCCCATGGTCACCACCTTGTCTTCAATCACCTGCTTGTACCCAGCGGTGACTCCGATGGCAATCAACATGATGACAACACCAAGCGACACCCCAAACACGGACAGGCGGATGATGGGTTTCGAAAATCTGTCGCCTTTGTCGCGTAGTATCCGGTGGGCCAGATGCCAGTGAAAGGAAAATTGTGACATATATGTAAATGTAGAGACGCGCCATGGCGCGTCTCTACAAAAAGGGATTTTCAATTAGAACGTGTTGCCGGCGGCTTGGCAGGCGGTGATGGCCACGAGGCTGACGATGTCCTCGACGGAGCAGCCGCGGGAAAGGTCGTTGATGGGAGCGGCCATACCCTGCATGACCGGTCCGATGGCTTCAGCGCCGGCGAAGCGCTGCACCAGCTTATAAGCGATGTTGCCAGTCTCTAATGACGGGAAAACAAGTACGTTGGCTTTGCCAGCGACAGGACTGCCGGGAGCTTTTTGTGCACCCACGGACGGGATAATGGCAGCATCGGCTTGCAACTCGCCGTCAATCACGAGGTTGGGGTCCATCTCCTTGGCGATGCGGGTGGCGTTCACCACTCTGTCAACCAGTTCGTGCTTGGCGGAACCCTTGGTGGAGAAGCTCAGCATGGCCACTCGCGGTTCGATGCCGGCGATGGTGCGGGCAGTCTGGGCTGTGACCACCGCAATCTGGGCGAGCTTGTTCTCGTCGGTGTTCGGGTCAGCGGCGCAGTCGGCGAAGACCATCACGCCGTCGTCGCCCCACTTTTTGTCTTGGAAGCACATGATGAAGGCACCGGAGACCACGGAGATGCCGGGCAGGGTTTTCACAATCTGGAAGGCGGGACGGAGCACGTCGCCCGTGGCGTGTTGCGCACCCGTGACCTCGCCGTCAACGTCCTTGTTCTTGATGAGCAGGGTGGCCAGATAGAGCGGGTCCTCGACTTTCTTGAGGGCTTCTTCCATGGTCATGCCTTTGTTCTTGCGGATTTCAAACAGCATGTTGGCGTAAAAATCCTTCTTGGGGTTGTCCAGCGGGTCGATGATGTCGGCTTTCGCGATGTTTTTCAGGCCCCATTCGGCAGCCTTGGCCTCTATGTTGGCCTTGTTGCCCAAAAGCGTGATGGCGGCATAGCCGTTCTCAATGATGATGTCGGCAGCCTTCAAGTTTCTTTCTTCTTCGCCCTCGGCCAAAACGATGCGCTTGTTGGCCTTCTTGGCATTCTCTTTGATTTTTTCGATGATGTTCATTGCTTGTTTATATTTGTAAGTCCTAAATATTGATTTTCAGCTCAAAATTCCAAACGGCTGCAAAGATACATTATTTTCGGTTTAGCGGTGCAAATTCCAAAAAACTGCGAAACCAGACACTTTTCCTTAACAATTATTTGTTAAGGAAATATTATAAATCAGTGATATGTAGTTTGTAATGAAACTAAAAAAAACACTTGACAATAAAGAATTTCCTATATATTTTTGTGCCATAAATTTTTAATATTATGAAAGAGAAAAACAACAAAGAAGAAGAAAAAAAAATCAGCGCATCAAACGATGATTTGATGAAGGCCTGGAGTCCGTTTATTGTGAAGTTCATCGAAGTGATGATTGCCATTGAGGATTTGGTCGAGAAAAAGCAGGAGATGGAAATGGATCCCTGCTTTGCGCATGTCATGAAGAAATTTTTGGTTTTCAAGGAGAAGTTTGAGGCAGAACATTTTGAAAACAAGGTGATTGAAGAAAGAGAGGAGGAAAGATTCGTTGACAATGAAAATTTCAACAAAGTGGTACACAACTTCAAGAAGGAATGTGAAGAATTAGGAATCTCCGTCAAGATACGGCGGTTGATTGATTCTGAAGATATCGAAAGTCAGCAGCGGTTTTTCGGTGATATACCGTCAAACGGAAAGGCAAAGACATACGATGCGTAATCAGATTCCAAAGAAGGGGAGGCCAGTTACGAGGAAGATTTGGCCAACGATTCCCGTATCGCTTTCAAATCTTTGTTCCGCGAAGTGGGTAACTGCTCGCCCTGAAGCTCTTTAAGGTACGTCTCCGGCTCTGTCCTGAGCAGGTACATGGCATTGTCATACAAGTTCTGCTCTACACTTTTCCCGTTGATTTTTGAAGACCGGACACATTCTTCGTATAGGGTCGGATTGTAATTTTTGATGGTTTCCATAACATCGTGTGCCAAGGAGTCAATGGTTGCTTTGTCGTAACATAAGTGAAGTAGCGCATAAGGCAGGATTTGGCTTCCAAGCTCGTAGAGCTGGAGCGTACCGTAATTGAGCATGATGTAATCCGTGCGCATCAACTCCTTTTCCAAATCCAGGTCCAGTACGGCGCCACTCGGATGAGTCCCGTCATCATAGACCATATAGCCGTAATACCAGAAAGGAGCTTTTCGAAAAATCTCTTGTATGGGGAGGTAGTAGGCAAAGTTCCAATAATAGGAATCGCCAATGGTGGTAAGGTACGGTTTGACGGCAGAGGTGTCTTTTTCCATGCTGACATTCACATAACAGTAGGGTGGGGACTTGATTCGAAAGGCCAAATTGAGTACTTTCTCAAGGTCATCGTCCGGAAACCGTGGCCCGGCAGTGTATTTATCGCCAATCCTATAGGTGTTAAGATTCTGGTTCCCTATAGTTTCTATGTAACGAACGATAGAGTCAAAGACATAGACAGCGGCTATGCTGCTCCAATGGATGCCTGTCTTGTAAAATAACGGATAATCCACAGTGTCCTTGATAGTTTTGAAAATGGCGACATTGTCAATGTAGTTGATGCCAAGTTCATCGAAACGCTTTTTATAGAATTCATAGGCGCGGAGACCTTCAGGTCTGGTGTAAGATCTGTTGGCGGGGAGGTATTCGGGATAGATGACATCTTTGCCAGGGTTAATGTTGACAAAAATATGGATGCCGTACTCTTCCAGCAATTTCTGGACTTTCCACAGGCGAAGGGCTTCTGTCTCGAATGTTCTCCTCATGGTGGCGGTATCGTCAGTATATTTGTACATGTAGCTCTCGTAATGGTCCCGGACATACACCTCTTCGTATAGCCAGTTGTCCTTTCCCCGTACGATGGTGGAATTGTTAGTCTCTTTGAAACAGCTCCACACAAATTGGTTGTATGCCCGTATCAGCACTTCGCGAAAGCCGCAATGTTTCCGCAAATGTGCCTCAACATCCGTCTGGAAAGTGCCATCGATGCAGTTTTTGATGGTCGGCTTCGGCTTTTCGGTGTCTGGGGTGACTCCATTTAGCGTTGGCATAGGGATAAAACCGGTAAATGTCTGGGTCATCAGAATTAGCATGACCGTTATTATATTGATAAATAGAAACTTATGAAAATATTTCATCATGGCATAGGTTTAGAACCGGAAATAGATGAAAGGGCTGAACCCTGTGGCGTTGAGTGCTCCTAAGCAGAACAGAAAGAGGACAATACTTGTGGACCATGCCACAAGATGCTGTTTCTTTGAGAGTTCGGTGTAGAAGACGGTATCCTGTAATTTTTTTCCGACGGGGAGCAGGGTCAGAAATGCGAAGGAGAGCGCCAGTACAAGCATCGTATAGAAATGGGCATTGTTAATCGGCGCGAACGAGCGGAAGTCGAAAGCAAAGAGCCTGGAGATGAACGTGGCTGCATCCGACAGATTCTCAATTCTGAAGATAGCCCAACCCACAGTCACAATGATGAAAGTGATGAAGACAGCGGGAATTTTTCCTATCTTTTCATAGACTTTCCCCAATCCTATCCGTTCCATTACGAGCCAGAATCCATGGTAGGCCCCCCAGACGACGTAGTTCCAACTTGCTCCGTGCCAAAAGCCTGAGAGGAGGAACACCACCCAAAGGTTGAAATACATTCTGGGTTTGGAGCAGCGGTTTCCGCCCAGGGGTATGTACAGGTAGTTGCGCATGAAAGTTCCCAATGTGATATGCCATCTTCGCCAGAACTCGCTGACACTTGAAGAGTTATAGGGATTATCGAAGTTCTCGGGAAAATGGAAACCCATCATTTTGCCCAGTCCGATGGCCATATCGGAATAGCCGGAAAAATCGAAGTATAGCTGCATAGTATAGGCCAGTATGGTCACCCAAGCCGTACCCGTTCCCATAATTGACAGGTCGCCAATAAGAAGCTTATCAACTTGAATACCAATAATATCCGCTATAAGCACTTTTTTGGAGAGGCCTATCACAAAACGATAGAATCCTTGCAGGATTTCCGGCCAGTTCCTCTCCCGGTGACGGATTTCCCCCGCGATGTCGCGATACCGTACGATAGGCCCAGCAATAAGTTGCGGGAACATCAGGATGTAGAGCATATAGTCCGTCAGACGATCCATGGGCGGATTGTCGTCCCTATAGACATCAACGACGTAAGTGATGGATTGGAAGGTGAAAAAGGAGATGCCAATGGGAAGCAGCACTTTCGTGAAAGCGAACGTTTTCAGTCCAAGGAAGTTGAGTAGTGTGTTGAGGTTGTCAACGAAGAAATTTGCGTACTTGAAATACAATAGGAGGCTTAAGCTTAACAATATGGCCAATCCTGATAGAGCTTTTCTATATAGCTGGTTTTCGGAAGAATACATCCATTTTACCAAATAATAGTTGATGATAACGGATGTTAACAGAAGCAATACGAAAGTAGGGGCTCCAAATGCGTAGAAAACGACAGAAAACAGAAGAAGGACAGGATTCCGCCAGTTTTTCGGACATGTAAAGTAGCAAATCAGGAAAAGGGGCAGGAAGAGGAGAAGAAAAACATTACTGCTGAATACCATCCTGAGTTATTCTTTGATTCCATAGGCAAGGTCGCCGGCGTCACCGAGGCCGGGCACGATAAAGGAATGCGCGGTGAGTTCCTCGTCAACTGCGCCAATCCAGAGGGTACAGCTGTCGGCGGGTAAGATGCTCATCACGTAGTTTAGTCCCTCTTTGCTGGCAATCAGGCTCACGATGTGTGTGTGTGAAGGTTCCCCTTTGCTCAGCAACTCTTCATATGCCAGCACGAATGACCGTCCCGTAGCCAACATCGAGTCGCAGAGAATCAAGGTTTTGTCATCCAAATCAGGCGACGACAGATAGTCGATTTGGATTTCGAAGGTCCCGTCCTTATAATATTTTCGGAAGGCGGAAATGAAGGCATTCTCGGCGTGGTCGAAGTAGTTGAGCATGCCTTGGTGGAGGGGCAGGCCGGCGCGGAGAATGGTGGCGAGTACCGGTTGCTTTATCAGTCGCGGGATATTTGTGATGCCCAACGGGGTGGTCACCTCCTGGTTCTCATAGGGAAGGTGTTTGCTGATTTCGTAGGCGAATATTTCGCCGATGCGTTCAAGGTTTCTGCGGAATCGCATACTGTCGGTCTGTATTTCCGTGCTTCGCACTTCCGCGATAAATTCATTAAACAGGGAGTTTTTACTTCCCAAAACGTGTAAGTTGTTCATAATGCGGTTTTTAATGGTTGATAATTTGTGATTATGGGAGATGTTAGATTTTTAAGTCACACGTTTCAAGTGATGCGTCTCAAGCCTCATTTGTCAAACACTCTTTCGAAGATGGTGGGGACTTGTTTGAGGTAGTAGTCAAGGGTGAAGCATTGGTCGAGTTCGTCTGGGGTGAAGTGGGACATTACGTTTTCGTTTTGGGCAAGCAGTTCTCTGTAGTCTTGTCCTTCGAACCATGCTTTCATAGCGATGGGTTGGACGAGGTCATAGGCGCTTTCGCGGGAGAGACCCTTGTTGATGAGGGCGGTCATGACACGTTGCGCGAAGATGACTTTATGGGTCAAATAAATGTTCTTCAACATGTTTTCAGGAAAGACGACAAGGTTTTCGAGGATGTTGCCGAACCTGTTGAGCATATAATCAAGCAGGATGGTGGCGTCGGGGAGCATGATGCGTTCGGCGGAGGAGTGGGAGATGTCGCGTTCGTGCCAGAGCGGGATATTTTCGTAGGCGCTGACCATATAGCCGCGTAGAATACGGGCGCAGCCGCACATGTTCTCGCTGCCGATGGGGTTTCGTTTGTGAGGCATGGCGGAAGAGCCTTTTTGGCCTTTACCGAAAGCCTCCTCGGCCTCGCGGAGCTCTGTTCGTTGCCAGTGGCGCACCTCAATGGCCATCTGCTCCATGGTGGAGGCGATGAGCGCGAGGGTGCCCATGTAGTGTGCGTGGCGGTCGCGTTGCAACACCTGGGTTGAGATTCGGGCGGAGTGGATGCCGAGTTGTTCGCACACGTAGTCTTGCACGAACGGCGGGGTGTTGGCGAAGTTGCCTACGGCGCCGCTGATTTTGCCGCATTCCACATCGGCGGCGGCCATTTCGAAACGTTCCACGTTGCGTCGCATCTCCTCGAACCAGAGGGCCCATTTCAGCCCTAAGGAGGTGATGTCGGCATGAACCCCGTGCGTGCGTCCGATGCAGGGCGTGTCTTTGAACTCGAAAGCTCTTTTCTTGAGGATTTCCGTAAACCGCTGGAGGTCTTTGCGCAGGATATTGTTGGCTTGCCGCAAGAGATAGCCGTTGGCAGTATCGACCACATCGGTGGAGGTGAGGCCGTAGTGTACCCACTTTTTCTCGTCGCCGAGGCTTTCGCTCACCGTGCGGGTGAAAGCCACGATGTCATGCCGAGTTTCTTTCTCAATCTCATAGATTCGCTGGACATCAAAGGTGGCTTTTTGGCGTAATTTCTCCACATCTTCAGCGGGAATCACCCCGAGTTTGCTCCATGCAGCGGCAGCTTCGATTTCCACTTTCAAATAGGCACCGAATTTGTTTTCCTCAGTCCAGACGGCGCTCATTTCCGGACGCGAATAGCGTGGTATCATAATCGTTTATTAATTTCGCGGCAAAGGTACACAATATTCCCAAACAAAAAGCATTCATAGCGATTCTCCGAAGGATTTTGAAATTCACTGTCGGACTTATATCCAACTGAGTACACGCCGACGCATCCCTTCCACATCAAGAATCCCATGGGCAAAGCCTTTCCTGACCAATTCGGGAGGAATATGTTCGTCGTATTTCTCGAACAGGGGTACCTCTTCAGGATAAACCAGTTCCAGCGGGTCGAAAGCTTTGGCGGACTCTGCGGCCACTGCGCGGTAGAACGCTTCCTCGCTTGCCTGCATCGTGAATTGCATATAGTATGGGCGGGAAGAAGTTAAGCCTTTAATACCCAATATTTTAGCGCATTTTATCTTCAACAGTCGCTCCAATGCGAGGAAGGCATAGCTGCCCAGCCAAGGGAACAGCGCCCACATTTTGCCGCCTAAATGTATGAGCGGACGGTCGGCCATGCCGGATTTCCGGAAAGTGTCCCGCGCCTCTTGCAGTCGACACACGGCGTGACGCATCAGGTAGGGATAGCGGTTGTCCTCTTTCAGCACTTCGCGCATACGTTCGAGAATGTGCGTATGTATATCGCCGGCGCAGTCGCCAAAATAGGCGGGAATGTTGCCCTTTACGAGAGTGCACCAAACTTCGCGTCGCAAGTGGTCAACTTCATCAACTGCCCATACACGTCCTGCGATGGCGATTTTGTCGCCCGGTGGGGGTGGCTTCACGATAGTGCCTAACTGTTCGGAGCCAGTGCGGACAGTATATTCGACATTTTCCTGGAAGACGGCGTAGAATTTGAAATTGTTGACGATGCGTTCGCCGGGGAGTCCGAGAATCAAACCACCGTTTTCGGTGCGTTGGATATGGTTCTTGTCAAGGAGGTGACGAAGCAGGATTCGGTAGTCGTCTTGGGAGATGCGGCGGAAACAGGAGAGGGAGAGTACGCGGGATGCCAGCTCTGCGGGGGTCATCTCGCCGCAGGAGGCCAAGGTGCTCATGGTCTGGTGGTAGAGTAGGCTGTAAGGCATGCGGTCGGTGCGTGGCGGCTCTACAAACCGTTCTTCGATGTAGAGCTGCACCAGTGAGATGCCTTGTACGAGGTACCAAGGAATCATCTCCGGTGTCATGGCTCGAGCCTCGGGATGTTCCTCACGCATCACGAACCACATTTCCGAGGGGGTGCCCCGACGGCCGGTGCGACCCATACGCTGTAGGAAACCCGAAACCGTGAAAGGTGCGTCAATCTGGAAGGCCCGCTCCAAGCGTCCCACATCGATGCCAAGCTCTAAAGTGGCCGTGGCGCACACTGACATCAGTGAGCTGTCGTCTTTCATCTCTTGCTCTGCGCTTTCCCGGTAGGAGGCCGACAGGTTGCCATGGTGGATGAGGAAGCGTTCGGGCTCGTGGTTCGCCTCGCAATACTGCCGCAGTTGCTGGCACACCGTCTCGCATTCTTCACGGGAGTTGGTGAAAACCAGACATTTCTTACCCCTTGTATGCTCAAAAATATAGCCGATGCCAGGGTCGGCGGCTTTCGGGGCCGTGTCGCTTGATGGCTCTGGTGCCGGATTCTGCATCGTGATGTCTTTCCCCTCGTCCGCTTGCGGTCCGCTGTTGAAAAAGTGTTCCATGGAAAGCCGCCACACCTCTTTTCCGCCATCGAACTTTGGGATAACGGTGCGACGTCCGCTGCCAGCGGCCAGGAACTCTCCCGCCGCCTCTGGGTTGCCAATGGTGGCCGAAAGCCCGACCCGCCGGGGATTGCAGCCTGCCATCCGGCAGAGCCGCTCGATAAGGCAAAAGGTCTGTAGTCCGCGGTCGCCGCGCAGCAACGAGTGAATCTCGTCGATGACAATGAAGCGCAAATCGCCAAACAGGGCGGTGATTTCCGCGTGCTTGTTGATGAGCATCGACTCCAACGACTCGGGGGTGATTTGCAGGATGCCGGAGGGTTTGCGCAGCAGTTGCCGCTTGCGGGTCTGCCCCACGTCGCCGTGCCACCGTGTGACTCGGATGCCGGCCTCCTCGCACAGTTCGTCCAAGCGTTCGAACTGGTCGTTGATGAGAGCCTTGAGCGGTGCGATGTAAAGCACACCAACGGTTCGCGAGGGATCTTCGTCGAGGAGGGTCAGGATGGGAAAGAAGGCGGCTTCGGTCTTGCCGGAGGCGGTGGAAGCGGTGAGTAGCACGTTGTCGCCGGTGCCGAAGAGGGCATCGCCGGCGGCATTCTGCACGCCCCGGAGGGTCTGCCAGCCGGAGCGGTAGATATAGTCTTGGATAAAAGGGGCGTATCGGTTGAAGACGTTCATGGGGCTGAGGGTTATATCGTGAACTCCAGATACCCATCCTCCGCTTCGTTGCTTACGGCTTCGCTTTTGGCGTAGTTAAACTCATTGGATTCGAGCAGGGTGGACAGCGACATCTCCGTGTGCTGGTAGAGCAAGTCGAGCACCTCAATGAAGTCGCGGATAACCTCTCGGGGCGTGATGTTCTGGTCGGCGCCGATGCGGCCGTACTCCACTTTGATGAAAGTCACGAGGTCGTCGGTGCTGATGCGTCGCGGATAGCCGTAGAGGTCGGCGTGCATCTGCGCTAATTTCTCGCAAAGCACCAGCATCTCTTCGGCGGTGAGCGGCTCCAACCTGATGACGGGCGCGAGCAGGTCGCGGGCGCCGGGGCGTGAGAATTTGCCCTCGGCCAACCGCGAGCGTAAGGCTTCATAGCTATAGACTCCCCGTCGCTTGTCTTCCACAGCCTGCGGGGTCGCACACATGATGACGCCCAGATACTTTGCCTTGCCTTGCAGCGTGTCGTTGTACATGGTCAGCATCTTTTCGTAATTGTACTGCCTCGTGATTGTGTTCGGGATCTTGAAGATGTTCACCAACTCGTCAATCATGACCATCATGCCCGTATAACCGGCTAACCGGAAGAAGGTGGCGAAGATTTTCAGATAGTCGTACCAGTCGTCGTCGGTGATGATCATGTTCACGCCCAATTCCTCCTTAGCCTCTTTTTTCAAATTGTATTCCCCTCTGAACCAGCGTGTCACTTTGGCTTTGATTTCGTCGTTACCTTCCACGTAGGCGTGGTAGTAGGCGGAGAGCAGCTTGGCGAACTCGAAGCCGTGGACGAGTTCGCTGACGGAGGCGGTGATGGCATAGATTTTCCGGTCCACAGCCTGGGTGAGGGCCGGATCGTCGGGCGCGAGACCGGTCTCTTGCACGGTTTCCGATTGTACGTTGCTGATCCAGCGGTCGAGTACAAGGGACAGGGCACCGCCTTCGGGTTTGGTCTTGGTGGAGAGGTTTCCGATGAGTTCGCGGTAGGTGGCCAACCCCTGCCCACGCGTACCCTGTAATCGCCGCTCAGGGGAAAGGTCTGCATCTGCGACGATGAAACCCTTGTCCATCACGTAGTTGCGGATAGTCTGGAGAAGAAAGCTCTTGCCGGATCCGTAGCGGCCCACAATGAAGCGGAACGAGGCGCCGCCTTCGCTGATGATATCAACATCGTGAAGCAGAGCTTCGATTTCGCTCTTGCGCCCCACTGCGATGTAGGGCAGCCCGATTCTTGGCACCACCCCGCCTTTCAGCGAGTTGAGTACTGTTTGGGAAATTCTTTTGGGTACTTTTCTGTTTTCTTCGCTCATAGTATTTCGTTATATGTTCCCAAGGCTCGCTGCACTCACCTCGGGTTGAAACGTGTCGGGTTTGCAACTTTCTTGGAATATCTAACTCACAACCTCTTGATGGATTACGTGACCTCTGATTATAGCTTTGACATCTTCGATGTAATCCTCTACGAGGCTTAGCTTCTCCCCCTCGCATTCAAGGATGTTGTCCCCGATGTCATCGAAAAACGCCTCGTTGATGGTGTCGGTGACGATGGAGGGCATCAGCCGATTCGAAGCCATCAGTTTTTGCACGGGGCGGCCCTCTAAAAGGGCGGCTACAATTTTTCTGAGAGTCGGGTCTAACGACAAGGTGTCCGCGTCTGCCATCATCGTCTCGGGAACTGAGATTTTTTCCGCAACCTTTTCTTCCCCTGTCTCCAACAAGTCTTCTTCCGTGAGCAGGCTGTCCCGTGTTACGACTGCGGCGGCACGGATTTGGCCGAGTCGGGTTAGGTCAATGTCGATTTTCGGCCGTGCAGCCTCGATTTTCGCCTGTCTGTCCGCCTCGATGACCGCTTCCACATACGGGATTGCCCACGCCTCTTCGGGTTTTTCGCGGAGATAGGGGGATTTTTTCAGGTATCTGCGGAGCATCAGGTCTGTGACGTGTACCAATTCTTTGATCTTTTCTTTTCTGAAATATAGTTCTTTGAACGTTTCTTCGTTCCAAGCGTTATGGTGGTAGCGATAGCGCAGGCAACTGTTTAGTTCATAGGAGATGTCCGTCAGATTGCGCCGCTCCAGATATACGGCATTGGCAAGGGGATACCAGCTGAACTCCGTTTGCTCCCCGAAGCAATTGGTAAAGAGATCTTTGCCGTTTTGGAGAGGTTGTGACGAGGCGATCCTCCAGACTTCCGCGAATAGATGCTTTCCGGCGACCGCGTCCATGCGGATGACGGGGGAAGATTCAATCTTCCGTTCCCAGAAATGGCGGAGTGCCATGAAAATCTCATCATCGGTCCGGTTGGCGGGGTTTCGCAGGATTTCCAGATAGTGGGTGAGTTGGATGTCGTAAGGATCGATATAGTGGAGTACCTTTTTTTTGGGAAGTTGGTGGATAATGGCGAGTTCTGTCATCCATCGGTGGAGATTGTCCTGGATGTTCGGGTCGCAGATGCCCGTTTCGAGGAATTCCGTTTCAAACTCCTGCATCCGCCACAGGCTCTCCTCCACGGAGGAGGTGCCGATGCCATTGAGCAGTTCGTAAATGTAGATGTATGCCATTGAGGTGGGGATTGGCAGATATTCGCCTTTGCGCAGGCGTGTACGCCAAGTGAAGTAGCCTCGCAGCTGCGGTATGTTCAGGTCATGGTAAGTGGGGAAATAGTGTTGGAATTTCCCTTTCCAAGGAAAGTCATCCTCATAGTTTTCCATGAACTTGCCTTGCCGGTAAAAATTCACGCTTTTTTGATAAAGCGAAGCGTTTTTGAAATCATAGAGCTCCATCATTTCACGGATTTCTTTCGGAATGTCTGAAGCATCGTAATTCGGAGATGTGCTTGAACCCGAGAGAGGGGTGTCACGATAAAGATTAGCGGAATTGTCCTTTCCGGAGTCAATGACAATGGTTATAATCTTTTGCCGATCCGACATCATCTGAATTATGTTTTCTCTTAAATTTATGATATGATTCTCAAATTTCAGTGGGATTTGACTTTTGTGGCGGCTGTCTGTCATTTACCACACTCCTTTGGAGTGTCAATCTCCTAACGAATAGCCGAAACGCTTCATCTGCAGCTCGTTGTTGCGCCAGTCTTTGAGGACCTTGACGGACAGGTCGAGATAGACGTGCTTTTGCAGGAAATCCTCGATGGACATCCGCGCGTCGGTGCCCAATTTCTTGATGGCCGAGCCCTTGCTGCCGATGATGATGGCCTTCTGCGTGGAACGCTCCACGTAGAGGGTCGCGGCTATCCGTACAATTTCAGGCTCCTCCTTGTAGCTCTCCACCACCACCTCTACGCTGTAGGGGATTTCCTTCTTATACTGTAGAAGGATCTGTTCGCGGATGAGCTCCGACACGAAGAAGCGCATCGGACGGTCGGTGAGGGCGTCTTTCGGGAAGTAGGGCGGGCATTCGGGCAGCAGTTCGATGATGCGGTTGCGCACGGCCTCGATGTTGACTCCCTTCAACGCGGAAATGGCAAAGACATCGGCATCCGGGAAGATCGTTTTCCAGTGTGCCTCCGATTCGGCAACCTGCTCCGCCGTGTATTTGTCGGTCTTGTTGATAATGAAGACGACGGGGATTCCCATTTTGTTGATTTTTTCGACCAGTTCCTCGTTGTATCGGGTTTCGCCGCATTCGATGAGGTAGAGGATGATGTCGGCGTCCTGCAGCGAGTCGGTGACGAACTTCATCATGTACTTCTGCATCATGTAGGCGGGGTCGAGCACGCCCGGCAGGTCGGAATAGACGATCTGGAAGTCGTCGCCGTTGACGATGCCCTTGATGCGGTGGCGGGTGGTCTGCGCCTTGGAGGTCATGATGGAGACCTTCTCGCCCACCAGCTGGTTCATCAGCGTGCTTTTGCCCACGTTGGGGTTGCCGATGATATTGACGAAGCCCGCGCGGTGCGGGGTGGTATCGGAATGTGTATTTTGGAGTTCCATAATAAAAGTCTCAAATTAGGCGGTTTGACGAATCAAATGCCGCGCTGCGATTTCAGGCGGCAAAAATAGCATTTTTCCAAGACTTATGAAGATAGAATTACTCTTAGTCAGGGCTTACGCATCAACTTTTTTATTTGGGCGAGCCAGCGCGGGGTAGGGGCGACGCTTCTCTTGTGTTGACCGTTTGAT
>CAMHNQ010000014.1 GCA_946186495.1 uncultured Bacteroidales bacterium | reverse complement strand
GGTTGCAAGGTTTGTAATAGAATGTGAATATGGTGAGAAATCTTTATGATCATTTTCAGATATTGCAGTTAAGACTATTGTATGTATGTCTTTAGTGGTTTTTTTTTGTCTATCTATCTCTGTAGCTATCATCTTAAACCATTCTAACCATGTATGAGTTATTTCTTGTTGTTTGTCTGAATCTTTTACCTGATCAGGAAATCCTTCATACTCATACACGAATAAAGAAAAAGTTTCATCCATAGTCGCAATATCTATTGCATAACCTTGCTTTTTTTCGTGCCGAGTCTTATATGCCTTTAATTCTGCAAGCTCTTTTCGTAAGACATTCATTTCTTGCAAAGATTCCGCATTAGATTGAAGATTAGCTCGTACCCATCCAATACGTGGAAACGTTTTTATCGTCTTTGGGAGACTGATGGCAACTTTTGCATTCAAATCATCTGCATTTTTCCAAAATTTAACAAGTCTGCCAGTTTCCACTTTCTTACGAAAAGACTCAAGTTTATTGCGCAACTCTGTGTTCAAATCAGCCTTATTCATTGGAAGCGAATCGATGTCATGATGCAAAAAGGCAATAACAGGGATCCCTTTCGACACTGCATAATCATACTCTTTCTCTGTATAACTAACACCGTTTTCGTCCATGCTGCCGTAACGCGCTCCAACTATTAAAAGATAGTAATCGCAATCGTCAATTATCCTTTTAATGAATTCAAATTGTTCCTCATCCATAGCAGGAAATAATTCCATGCCAGCAGGAATGCAATCCAAACTCATGATGGTTTGCATCACTTTATTGCGTTCTTCTTTCAAATCGGAAAAAGTAGAACTGATAAATATTTGGTATCGTTTTTCCATAATATTTATTTTAGTTGTTATTCTCAAAAGGACTTCAACATTTATTTCAATAAAATCACAAAAAACACAAAACATACAAACAACGACAAGCCCCATTTTAGACATTGAATGCTATTATTGTAGGATTTAAATTTGTTGTTGCAAATCGTAGCACATGTATGAATCTGTATTAATTTGTCTTTTTCAAATTCTTCTTCTGTTATACTCTTTACTTTTTTGATATATTTGTCTTCTGGCAGTTCTGCTATCTTTCCAAAAAAGATGATGGAATCTTCGGGGCATTTTACATTGGCCCTTAATGATGATATTGCAAAGAGAAAACAAAAAAACATGAATATGACAAATCCAAATAGGGAAAGAAACATTAATGTAGATAATAAACTGAAGCCACCAATACCATCTTTCCAATAATTAATGATGTTTCCAATTTCTGTTTGAATACCTTCTAAGAGATATTCACTGGTAAAGGTAATGGATACAAGTACCCCAATAAAGGCAAGCACAATTGATGCCTTTGTGTCGCAATTCTCTGTCCAACCAATGATTTGATTGTGGACTTCAACACTGAATTTTTCTTTCTGTTCGTCGTTCATATGCAATTTGTTTAATTTTAATAAATACCAATATGATATGTTGTGGCATAACAATTTTCAAAGTTATTATTGTAATAGATGCTAAACCAATCCCAAATATCTTTTTTTGACTTTCCCCAAAAGTTATCCTCTATCACATATTTTACATCATCTGTAAGATTGTTGTAAACCAACTCTGATATTCCAATATTATAATTGGTTTTGCATTTATCGCTGATTTTTGTTGATTTATTTACCGCATTGCCTATCCATATTAGATCTTTTGTCTCATCTGCTCCACCAACGCCTACTTTTGTTGCTAAAATCTTCCCATGGTCTATGCCAATTCCGAAATCTATGTCGGAATAGTTTTTTAGTTTGTCATTCAATAAGGTTTTAATGGCATATTTCATCTGCATTGCTGCTCTTACAGCTTTTGAAGATGATAGTTTTAATGAGCCTTGATAAAAAACAAGCAGACTGTCACCATTAAAACTCCTAATCTCCCCACCTGTTGCTTTAGCAATTTTAACAATGGCATGATAATAAAGCATGTGTAATTTCGCCACAACTCTTTTCCTGTGAGTATTCAAAATCGCAGTAGAGCCTCTCATGTCAATATAGAGGACTGTGGCTTCAAACTCTAGACCTTTGCATCCAAAAGTGAGTTTACTATTAGAAATAGTTGGCACGTACGAAACTTCCTCAACTTGAAAAGTTTCAGATTCTATTTCTTTTGCTTTTTTAATAATGTCTTCTTTCAATGTCATATTTATTAATTTGAGTTATCTTTTAGCCAGTTGTCAATAACTGTTAATATTATGTTTCCTGTGTAAAAATCGTCAGAAAGATGTGGTTTTCTTAGCATTTCTTGATAAGGGATACCATAAGTTCCACATTTGCCATACAAATCATCGTAAACTTCATTAGAGACAACGATTACTTCATTTCCATTTTTATTTGCAATATTGCACAAATTAGAAGCCTGATTAACAACATCGCCCATCCACACTACATCATTTAAACCACTACCCTTAAAACCTGCTTGAATCATTAGTGCTTTTCCACTTACGAGACCAATGCCTATTTTGATAGGCGACCATCCTTTTTGCTCTAGTTTGTGATTTAATATTTGAACAACGCCATTAATAGTATATGCGGCTTGAAAAGGTTGCATAACATCGTCTTTGGTGTTGTGACTAAAAATACCACTGACACAGTCACCGACAATATTAATCTCTTTGCAATTGCTGAAATCCTGCATAATTGCTGTTAATTCAGAAATGTAGCTTCTATAAATTCTGGCAAGCACTCTTTTTTGATGTTGTTCTGGTAATTTTGATGAAGACCGAATGTCAACAAATAAGGCATAACAATCCACATAAAAACCATTGGAATATGTAAGTCTATTCCTTGCTGGAATATCTCCACATTCTTGATAATCATTGTGGTTGTTCAAATAGTCATCAATTCTACTGATGCTATCTAAATAATTGTAATCAATTTCACTTTTCACTTCCATAATTCTATAATATCCTCCTTTCCCCCGTCAGCAGCACCTGCATCAGCCCCTTCTTCTGCGCCTGCATGGCCGCTAGTTTTTGTTTTTGTGTGTCGATTTCTTTGTCGGCATTGACCAAAACGGACGCTATTGCGTTTTGCTCGTTGATGCTTGGAATGCTCATGTGCATATTGAAGAAATCAAATGGAGTTACATTGAGCAGTCCATGTGCACGGCCACCTTCATTAGCCACTTTTACGAGTTCCTTGTTTAATATACCTGATTCGCAGTATTGTTCAAAGAAATCGATGCTGGTTGCTGTTTCGCTTTTTAAGGCAAAGCAAATGTATAACGTAGTTACCACTGCCTTGTCGAAAGTTTTCAGTCGCTTTATTGCTCCCATCGGGTAGCCATTGGAGTAGCTTTTGTTGTAGCAAAACTCGTCTTTATGAACCAAGAAGTAGTTGTCCAAAGTCTCACTGGCTACACTTTTATTAAAAAAGTCCGTTTGAACGACAAAACCTCTTTGTGCAGATATAGTAACCACATTTTGATTGTCCTCTTCATTTTTCCTAGTAATTCTTTCTGCAATGTCACCCAGTTTTATCCGTTTCCACTCCCCACTATACCCTTTCAGCCGTTTCTTCCCCGTGAGCAGCTGCTGCATGAGGCCGCGCTTGCGCAGTGTGAGCTTCTCTATTAGGGCGGTCTGCTTCTCTATGGCAGTGTCCCAAAGGGAAAGGACGGAGACAATACGGCGCTGCTCGGGGAGAGGAGGGACAGCAAAGTAAGTATTAGCAATTGCCTGCTTCCCAAGCGAACATACTTTTATTCCTTGTACTAGTGCATTTAATTGTTTTCGATATGAAACAGAATTAACTTGATAGCCTAAAAACCAAGGGGAAAATAACCCTTTTTGAGGTCGAACCAACATAGTATGAAGTCCAGAAAGTATTTTTTCTGAACCAACATTAGTTATTTCACATGCTTTTCCAACCGTTTCGTCTTCTGCAGTATCTGCCAATACAATATCACCATCCTCAATAAAATCATTCATCGATTCTTTGTAATCTTCTTTGTTTACAAAAGGAATAGATTGTTTGCGAGCATCAATTATTGAAGGATATTTTACAAGAACATCTCCATAATGAATATTTCGGACTTTGCCATCCGTATCATTAAGTTGGTTGCGGGATAATGTATTGGTCCGCAAGAAAGCACACACTTCTCCCAGTCTCTTCACTTCCCAGTCTTCAGGAATGGGGCCGAGGGGCGAGGTTTTGTAGCCGGAGGGGATATGAGATACTTGTTGGTTCATAATGGTAGAATTTGAGTGGATGAATTACCAGTTTGATACGCATCGTCCCAAGTATAGGTGAGTTTAATAGTTGACGGAGCATTCATAATAATTAAAAATTTTATCTGTGCATAATCTTGAGGGTTAAGTAACTCATAGGGCAAAATGTTATCCTGCAATTCTATCTCCCGAATATCAAGACCTTGTATATTGATGTTCGTAGCTGTGGCTTTGCCCTTATTGTAGATTTTCAAAACACGTTGACTTTTTTCTATTTTTATGATATTGCCACTGATCAAAGCTTTTTTGCCTTCTTCTTCCTCTTCTTTGAACTTTGCTAATTGGTATTCGTTGATCTTCTTCTCTTGTTCTTTGATTTTATGGTCGTGGATTATGTACGTCGCCAAAGAACCCAATAAAGCAATGATTGAAATAATTATTGATGCCATTTCCATACTATTTGATTTTAATGTTTTTGTTTCCAGCAAAAGCCTTTTTAATCATATCGTGAACCTCCTTTTTCACATCAGATGTTATTTCTTTTTTCTTCTGCTCAATGGATTCTAGTATTTGTTCATTGTTGTACTCAATAAGTTCGTCCCGGCCGCCAAAGTATTCTTTTCCGCAGTTCGTGCATTTTATGTATGATTTGTCTTCATTGGATTCGAAGCAATCATCACGACCGCAGACTAAACAACGTAATCTTATACTATAGTTGTAATTGTCTTTTAGATGTTTCATGTTATAGTTTTTTTTATTTATGTGTTTGAAGATAGTTCTTTCCTTTTTCCGTCACATACCAGTGTCCCGATTTGTCGGAACCTTCACGGACAATCATCATATTTAGTCTCAGTCGCTTAATAGATCTTCTAACCGTGGGTTCTGAAATTTTTAGTTTGGTTTGTAATTGAATGTAAGTGATATCATTGTTTTTGGACATTTCGTGTAAAATAGCTAATTCATTCTTAGTCCATTTTACACCGTCATTTACACCGTCACATAGAGAGTCATTTGCACCGTCATTTTTTGCACTAACACATTTGTTATCAGTATTTTTTACACCGTCATTTACAGTGTCATTTTCGCCAAACAATCCTTTCCTTCGAGTGATATACACCGACATGCCGCCCATCTCCTCCTTGTAAACGGGGGCTTCCAAACCGTTTGCCACAAACTCGTCTCTGATTTTGCCAATGCCGCGTCCCCACGACTCGATGAAACCTGCCAAATAGAAAGCTCTGGCAATAAACCGGTTGCGCGGACACGAACTGTGTTCGCCCATAAACTGCTCAAAGGTGATGCCGTCGGGAAGCCCGCCCGAATTCCATAGCCATATCCGGTCGTCATATACCCTCATCTGCGTTGAGTAGCCAGGGTATTCTTTGTGTATGATGGCATTGAAGATGATTTCACGCAAGGCGTTTTCGGGGATTTCCAGTGGCTCGATGCGCTGCAAACCCTCGTAATGGATAGGACGTATCAAATATTTGTTGTCCAACACTTCCATCACCTTGTCGGCCATTTGAATGAGGTTGCCCGTAATCATATCCTGATTGCGCAGGTCGGATTCGGACTTGAACCGCCCGATTTTGAATTCCACGCAAGCAAAAAACTTCGACGGCCGCTTGCCGAACAGCAAAATTGCGGCGTTGCGCAAACCTCCTTCATCGTCTATAAGGTCAAGGTTGCGCAAGATGGTTTCCGTAGAATCGTCCGCTGCATTCTCTGGCAATCTTCCCGCTTTTATGCCCTTGCGCACGAAATAGGCGACCGCTTCGTCGTCAATGTGTTCCATTCTGGCCCCTTCGCAAACTATCTCATCCCACGAGCGCCCCATCTTCTTCAAGACAAACTGCTGGAGTGCAGCCCCTTTCAGTTCCTGCTTGGTCGCACCCGAACGATAATAGAAAATGCCTTTGTACGAAATGGGCACGTTGCTCGGATTCACAATGATTTCCAAGTATTCTTTGCCATTTTTCTGGTGCAGATTCACATCCGCCACAATACCAAGAAAGGCGACAATCTTGTTCGGAATGTCCTCCATCTGCCGGTGCGAATCGGTCAACCCATAAACGGATTTGTCATCGTCAATGCCAATGAAGATTCTTCCGCCTTGGGCATTGGCGAATCCGCACACCCATTTCAGGTATTCGTCGCTCCAACTGCGCTTGTATTCTATGTTTTGGCTCTCGTCATTCATACTATTGTCATCACTTATATTGTTAGTTTACCGGTTATTATATTGTATTTTGCTTATTGTATTGATGAATGTATTTTTTGCAAAATCATATATAATGCATTGAATATCACATGTTTATTTGTATTTATCATATCGTTGACGTCAACGATATGGTCTATTAATACCCTAACTCCTTCAAATATTCCTTCATCTTCTCCTGCACCTCAGCCAGTTCCGTCTCCAACTGCTCAATTTCTTTCTGCACGGCGGGGATGTCAATTTCGGCTTCTTCCTCGTAGGTGTCCACGTAGCGCGGGATGTTGAGGTTGTAGTCGTTCTCGCGGATTTCGGCGGGGGGGGCTACGTAGGCGTATTTGTCCTCCACCACGCCAGGCTGCAACTCACCGTTGGCGAACTTGCGATAAACTCCCACGATGTGCTCAATGTCCTGCGGGCGGAGCTTGTTCTGGTTCTTGCCGTTCTCGTACTCGCGACTGGCATCAATGAACAGCACGTTCTCCGAGCCGCGACCCTTGCGGAAGATGGCGATGGCTGCCGGAATGCCCGTGCCGTAGAACAAGTTGGCGGGCAGACCGATAACCGCCTCCAAAATATGCTCGTTCTCAAGGATATATTGACGGATTTTGCCTTCGCTGCCGCCACGGAACAATACACCGTGCGGGATAATCACGCCCACCTTGCCGCCATTGTCGTCGGCCACCTCCAGCATGTGGCTGATGAAAGCCCAGTCTCCCTTGCTCTTGGGCGGAATCCCGCGCCAGAAACGGTTGTACGGGTCGGCGGCGGCCTCCTCCGCCCCCCATTTGTCGAGCGAAAACGGCGGATTGGCCACCACCGTGTCGAACTTCATCAGCTTGTCGTTGGTCTTCAGCTTCGGGTTGCGCAACGTGTCGCCCCAACGGATGACAGCGTTGTCGAATCCATGCAGGAACATGTTCATCATCGCCAATGCCCACGTGCTGCCGTTCACCTCCTGTCCGTAAAGAGAGAAGTTGTTGTTACCCACCTCCTTACCCGCTTTGATCAGCAAGGAACCGGAACCACAGGTCACATCGCAAATGCGGGCACCCGGGTTGCTCTTGGTCAGTTTGGCCAACAGCGTGGAAACCTCAGCGGGAGTGAAGAAGTCCCCGGCCTTCTTGCCCGCTTCCCCGGCAAAGGTAGAGACGAGGTACATATACGCATCGCCAATGATGTCGTTGTTCTCCAAATGCGACTCGTCCAGCTCCACACCCTTGAAATCCTGTAACAGATTTCGCAGACGGGCGTTCTTCTCCTTCGTCTCGCCCAAGTTGGCGCTGTTGAAGCTGATATTGCGGAAGATGCTGCTACCGTCCTCGCTGCTCATCTTCTCACGATTGGCATCTTCGAGGTCGGCTAAAGCTTCGTCAATCAGCTCGCCGATGTTGGTGGCGTTGCGGTAGTCGTAGAGGAAGTCAAACGAGCTCTTTTCAGGCACCACAAAACGTTCGTGGCGCATGGCACGCTCGGCGCGTTCCTTGTCGCCCTCATATTTGTCCAGATAATCGTTCAGTTTCGATTTATAGACATCGCTCACGTATTTCAGGAACAGCATCGTGAGGATGTAATCTTTGTACTGGCTCGGGTCAATAACGCCGCGAAAGGTGTCGCACGCTTTCCAAACGGTGCGGTTAATGTCTTCTTGGGTAATTTTCTTATTTTCCATATTACTTGTTTATTTCATTGATTAATAACTGATTGACGATACTTGCGCGTTTCTCTGCAAGGGTATTTATCAAATAGGTTTCCCGTTCCTGAAGTCTGGATATCTCCATCACTTTCCGTTGGGTGGCTTTATCCGGAACGGGGATTTCAATCTCCTCCAAGGTGGATTTGTGGATAAGCGGAGTGGAGCTTCCAATCTGTGAAGCCCGTATTTTGCTCACAATATTGGGATGGTTCAGATACCAACAGAGATATTCTGGCAATACCTTGTCATTTTGAATCCGTATTACATACAATGTGGTAGAAGCCATCGCCTTGATGTCAAGATTGAAAAGTGTGCAAAGGTAAGTGGTGCCTTTACCCGCAAAAAGCAAATCCCCCTTTTGCAGCAGATTCTTCTCCATTTTTGGGTTATATTCCACAAAAGAGGCAATTTTTTCCGGGGAATCCATCAGCAAATCCTTCATTTGCATATAGGCCACCTCATTTCCCGGGGGGGTGTTGAGATAAACTCCTGATCGTATTTCCGCTATATCTTTTAATAGTATCATTATAGTACACGTTTTACTTTTAATAATCCGCTGCAAAGATAAATAATTTTTCAATACAAAACGATTTTTTTATTCAAGTAATAGTTTTACTATATAAAATCAGGAAGGTGTGATCAATTATTAGGAAACCTAAAAAAAGGTCAAAATTCAACCGTCCGCCGTATCCAAAAAAAGTGTATCTTTGCCGCCTCAATTTTACAAACTAAAAAATTAAAATTTATGGCAACAAGAATCAGATTACAAAGACGCGGTAAGAAGAACCAACCTTTCTACCACCTTGTAATTGCGGATGGTCGAGCACCCCGTGACGGACGATTCATCGAGGACCTGGGTACCTATAACCCGCTGACCAACCCCGCATCAGTCAACATCAACTTCGACAGAGCGCTCTATTGGTTAGAGGTGGGCGCCACCCCGTCCGATACCGCCCGTTCGATTCTCAAACGTGAAGGTGTCTACATGATGAAGCACCTCAAGGGTGGTGTCGCCAAGGGCGCGTTCAGCGAGAACGAAGCCCAGCGCAAGTTCGACGCCTGGAAGCAGGAGAAGACCTCCAAGCTGAAAGACGTGGAGAACGCCGAACGCGAAGCCAAGCGCAAAGTCGTGAAAGAGCGTCTCGCCGCCGAGACCAAGGTGAAGGAAGCCATCTCCGCCAAGGTGGCAGCCAAGGCAGCTGAGATAGCCGCCGCACAGGCAAAGGCCGCTCAGGAAGCCGCTGAAGCCGCCGCCGCCGAGGCCGCCGCTGAAGAGGCTGCAGAAGCTCCCGCCGCCGAGGCTGAACAAGCCGCTGAATAGTTTACGCCTGCGTCATGGCAGACCAGAACTACTACTATTTGGGCACACTGACTAAACCTTTCGGACTGAAAGGCCAGTTGTGTGCCTTTTTTGATGTCGACGACTGTGAGCGCTACTTCGGCCTCAATGCCGTCTTTCTGGAAACCGACGGCGAAATGTTGCCCTACATGATCGAGGATCTGCAATATCGGGGCAACAACCAGTTTGTGGTCAAATTGCAGGATGTCGATATCGACAACGTACGCGAATTTGTGCAGACCGACATGTATCTTCCCCTCAGCAGCCTGCCAAGGCTCAGTGGCAACCGTTTCTACTTCCACGAAGTGATCGGGTTCCGCGTGCTGGATGAGCGGCTCGGCGAAATCGGGACGTGCAAGGGCTTCATGGAATTGTCCAACAACCCTCTCATGCAGGTTGACCACGATGGGGCCGAAATCCTCATCCCTGCATCACAGCAGTTCGTCACAAAAGTGGACCGTGACAACAAGACCCTGCATGTCTCCACGCCAGAAGGTTTGGTGGAACTTTATCTGTAAATCCATTTGCTCCATACGTAAAAGGGTTCCTGCTTGAAGGAACCCTTTTTTGTTGTTGCAATGGCTTGTCCGGGCGTTATGGGCGGGGATATTCCAACAGAAAGTCCTTGAGCTGGCGCATGGCGCGCCCGCGGTGGCTGATGCTGTTTTTGGTGGCCCCGTCCATCTCCGCGAAGGTCTGGTTATAGCCGTCAGGCAGAAACACAGGGTCGTAGCCGAAACCATCCACTCCCCGTTGTTCCGGAAGAATGATGCCGTCCACGCGGACTTCAAAGAAATAACGTTGCCCATTGAGAATGAGGGCGATCACGGTCTTGAAACAGGCCTTGCGGTTTGCAATTCCCTCCATCTCTTTCAAGACTTTCAGCACATTGTCCTGGTAGGAGCAACCTTCGCCCGCGTATCGGGCAGAGTAAACTCCCGGGCGTCCGTCCAGAGCCTCTATTTCAAGCCCTGTGTCATCGGCAAAACAATTGCGGCCGTAGCGGTCTGCCACATACTGCGCTTTTTGCAATGCGTTGCCTTTCAAGGTGTCAGCGGTTTCGGGAATGTCGGGGCATCCCAATTCAGGAAGATTCTTGATCCGGTAGTCCGGCCCCAGGATACTCCGGACCTCTTCAGTCTTGTGCAGGTTGTGAGTGGCAAAAATTATTTCCATAATGCTATAAACACAAAAAGATGACATAAAACCTCATGTCATCTGATTACATTTCCATTGGCCGGGCGCAAATGTTATTCTGCGGCGTTACCGATTTCTATGGCTTGTTTGCCTCTGTAGTAACCGCACTCAGGGCAGACGCGGTGTGTCAAGATCGGCGCACCGCAATGGCTGCAGGTGGTCAGCTGGGGAGCGGTGATGAAATCGTTGGCTCTTCTCTTATCTCTTCTGATAGCAGAATGTCTTCTTTTCGGATGTGGCATATCTTTAAATTTTTATTGTTATTAATCCAGTTTTATATTTTTCAGGGCATCCCAGCGCGGGTCTGTCCCTTGTTCTTTTTCAACGTTTTCGGCGTTCATCTCTACGAGTTTGCGCATCACTTCGGGGTCGCAGGTAGGGTGGCCGTCGGCATCGTCTTCGTGGACGATGCGGATAGGGAGCGCGAGTACGACAGATTCGTACACAAAATGAAAGAGATCGATTTCATAGGTGTTCTCGTCCATCATCCATATATCGTCTTCCTGTTCCTCTTCTGAATGGTAGTTTTCAGACACCAGCTTTACGATCAGTCTTTCGTCAAAGTTCATCGGCAAGGTCACGGGGGCAAGGCAGCGGTCGCATTCCGCCACCACTGCGCCTTCGAAATGGCAATGGAAATCGACCATTTTCTCAGATTTTTCCATTTCTATCCGCAATTTCAAACAGCCGTCCTCCAGTTGCCCTATGCCTGCCAAATCAAAGAACTCTTTATCACAATCTATTGAGAAACAATGCTTTCCGAGTTCAATTCCTGAAATCCTAACCTTGAATTGTTGTCGCAATTGTTTCTCTTCCATCGTCATAAATTTAGGGGTGCAAATATACTCTTTTTTCCATATCAATGGTGTTCTTTATTTTTTTATTTTTGCCGCATCAATGTTGAGACGTGATTAAGGACTTTTTAAAAAGATATTTCGAGCCCCAGTTCATACGGTTTGTGCTGGTCGCCGCATTGAACACGGCGTTCGGTCTGTTCATCAACTATGTCTTCCTGTTTATCTTCGAACATCTGCTTCAGCTCAACCGCGCCTATGTTGTCTCCAACTTCTTCGCGACGATTGTCAGCATCTTGTTCAACTTCAAGACTTATGGGATATTGGTCTTCAAAAACAGGAATAACAAACTGTTGTTCAGATTTCTGTTGGTAACCACATTTACCTATTTGATAAACATAGGGGGGATTGCGTTGCTGGAGCATTTTGGAAGTCAGAACAACTATCTCAACCTCACCGTCATGGCCATCCCTGTAGGATTGCTCAATTACGTGCTCAATGGGCTTTTCGTATATAAGAAGAGACCCAAATTCTTGAATGTCGGCAGAAAGAAAAAAAACAAGAGTCAATCGGAAAACAACCCGAAAACAGCGGATCCGCTTCCCGACATGGAGGCGTAAACAGCCCCATCCCGATATAATTCCCTCTTAATTTCCCATAATTCCGGATATTTGGCAAAGACTGGTTTTTCGAAGTCATTGGTGACCAGGCCTTCCCAATCTTTGGCATCCCTAAGCAAAACCTCCGGCAGGAATATGTCGCTTGCTTTTGGCGAGATACCCGCGTAGGCTTCTTTGGTGGAGACATGGATGTCCGGTTTAACAATTTTTAACCGATAAGAGGAGAGATTGAGGTCTATAGGTGTCAGCACCTCCCCGCGTCCGGTGGCATATACGGGCTGATTGTAGAGGAAGAAAGGCACATCGCTTCCCAACAGAAGAGCGTAACGAGCCATATTTTGTTCAGATACAGGAAGTTGGAATATGTCTTTCAGAACCTTTAATGTGAAAGCGGCATCAGCAGAGCCCCCTCCTAACCCCGCACCCGTAGGAATGCCTTTTTGAAGGGAAATCGCCACCCCGGAGATGCCAAATTCGCGCTGTAGAAGCTGGAATGCCTTGACGCACAGATTGTCGCTGGAATCCCCGATGTCCTCGGCACTTGCCACCTGAAAGGAAAAGTCCCCCTCGTATGGCGAGACGGTCAGCGTGTCCGTAAAGAAATCTGTCGGATAAAACACCGTCTGTAGGTCGTGGTATCCATCGGGACGCTTTCTGATGACCTGCAGTCCGATGTTTATTTTGGCATTCACGCTGACTGTGACGGGATTAAAGAGCGGTTTCATATCTTGATGTTGTCGAAATTCTTCCCGAAAACGCTTGCCGTCTTGGAAATGGTGATGAATGCGTCAGGATCCACGTTTTTAATTATCCGGGTAATATCGCTTTTGTCCGTTTTGTGAGCCACAATGAGCAGCACATCGCTCTCCTGCTGGTTGTAGGAGCCGTAGCCCCTGAGGAACGTTGCGCCCCGATGAAGCTTGGTGTTGATTTGGCGCGCTATTTCGTCATTTTTCTGGGAAAAGACCATGAACTGGTACGTCTGACGATAGCCGTCAATCACCAAGTCTGATATGATAATGGAGACGAGCAGGACTACATAGCTGTAAACAAGCTTCTGCACATCATGGAGGACGAAATAGGAGCTTCCTACAATGAATATGTTGGTTGTCAAGCTGATACGCCCATAAGAGATATTCCGGTACTTGCCGATCATCAATGCGATAATGTCCACGCCGCCAGTATTGCCGCCCCAATTGATGGACATCCCAACTCCGCATGCCGCGATAGCGGAGCCGATAATGACACTCATGAACATGTCATCGACGACGGGTTTGGTGAACAGGGGCTGGAACAAGGCGAAGAATCCGCTTAGCACAAAGGTGCAAATCAAAGAGTTGACGCAGAATTTGGTACCCAGGATGCGCCAGGCGATAGCGAGAAGTATGGCATTGAGCACAAAAGCGGTCACTCCTATGGGGATTCGGGTGGCGAAGAAGATGATGGACGCTGCGCCGGCTACGCCGCCACCCGCCACTTGGTAAGGGGTCAGGAATGCCGACCATCCGAAGGCCAGCAATGCAAGCCCGGTGAAGATGAAAATATAGTTTTTCACCTCCTGGAGAACGGTTTTGGCAGTTATTTTCACTCCCATGTTGAAAAAATCACTCCTGTTGTTTGGGCATTAGTTCGTTAAGCCACTCCTTGAACAGCGAAATGTATGCACTGTTGAAAATATGCTTGAACATATAGCGGTCCTCGTCGTAGTCTTGGCACACTTCGGTGGGATGAGCCAACGGCATTATGGGATAGGCGTTGCGTTTCAAATGGCGGATCTTCCGCTCGGCTTGCTTTCGGAATCCCATGTTTGTCACCAGATTCAGGTACGGAGTGATGCAGAGTCCCTCGTGCGCCCAAATATGGAAGTTGTATTGGTATGCCCAGTAGTTGGCCTTGTATTTCTTGAGGATGTTGAAACGGTTGATCCAGTAGATTTTCTGTTTCTGTTTCTTCATGTATGGGTCAATCATCTTTTCAAAATCCTCTTTGGTGTATTGGTCAGGAGAAAGGGTGAAGTCGGTCCAGCGGTTCTTCCAGGTGGCAAACCCCCAGGTGGAGGCGTATGCGGAGAAGAAATAGGACGACTCGCCACGTTTCATCCTCTTTTTGTAGCGTTTGCGGCTCCGATGGCGCCAATAGAATCCACCGATGCTGTATATCCGCTTGTCATTCCGGTATTTTTCGAGCAGTTGTTCGCAGTAGGGGAAAAAGTCGTAGCCGGGCACCGTGTCGTCGAAAAGGATGATTCCTTCGTCCTCATGCTCGAAAAACCATTTTATGGCCGTGAAAATCATCTGGGTTTTGCCCAGATGATTTTCCTGCCAAAAAGTATGCAGCTGGCAGGGCCATTCAGGTTGGATGACCGCTCGGGCCTGGTAGGTGCGCATCGTGTCCAGCATGGCACCTTTCTTGGCCGCGTCCCCGGCTACATACAACTGAGTGGGCTGCACCGTGCGTAATACTTGAAATACGTCGTGTGTTTCCTCTACCCTATTATATAATATAAGTAATACAGGAACTTTGAACATGTTTAGGCTAATTCGTGAATCACAAGGCCGGAGCGCAACTTCGGCTCGAACCATGTGGTTTTGGGAGGCATGATGTTGCCGGTGTCGGCGATGTCAATGATTTGCTTCATGCTGACCGGGTAGAGGGCGAAGGCCACCTTCATCTCACCACTGTCGACACGACGCTTCAGCTCGCCCAAGCCGCGGATGCCGCCCACGAAGTCGATGCGCTTGTCGGTGCGGAGGTCTTTGATCCCCAAAACCTTGTCAAGAACCAGATTGCTGAGGATGGTGACATCCAAAACCCCGATGGGGTCGTTGTCGTTGTAAGTGCCGGGCTTTGCGGTAAGGCTGTACCAAACTCCCTCGAAATACATGGAGAAGTTGTGCAGTTTGGCGGGCTTGTAGGGCTCGCTGCATTCGCAATGGCACGGGAGCTCGCAGTCGCACTTGCCACCGTCCTTCGTGCAGTCGCACTTGCACTCAATGTCGAAGTTCTCCTGCAAAGCGGCGAAGAACTGCTTGCCGTCAAGACCGTTAAGGTCTTTCACCACGCGGTTGTAATCGATGACATTGAGCTGGTTGTCGGGGAATATGACCGTCATGAAGTAGTTGTATTCCTCCTTGCCGGTATGGTGCGGGTTGTGCTCTTTCTTCTCCTGTCCCACGAGGGCGGCGGCGGCGCTGCGGTGATGGCCGTCGGCGATGTACATGGCAGGCACTTTCTTGTCGAAGAGGTCAACCAGCTCGTCAATGAGCTTGCGGTCGTCAATCACCCAGAAGCGGTGGCCGAAGCCGTCCTCTTTTGCGATGAAGTCATACACCGGGGCCTTGGCCGTCACGGATGCGACAATCTCGTCGATGCGCGGAACGGCGGGGTAGGCGAAGAAGACAGGCTCGACGTTGGCATTGGTGATGCGGACATGCTTCATGCGATCCTCTTCCTTGTCCTTGCGGGTGAGCTCGTGTTTCTTGATGATTTTGTTGACGTAGTCTTCACTATAGGCGCACGCCACGATGCCGTATTGCCATTTGGCATTGGTGTCGGTGGGGTTCATGCTCTGTGCATATACATACAACTTCTCCTCCTTGTCTTGCACGAGCCAGCCGTAGTCTTTGAAGCTGTTGTAGTTCTTCACAACCTGAAGGTAAACTTCGGGGGAATGCTCGTCGGTTCCTTCCGGCAGGTCGATTTCTGCCTTGGTGACATGCAAGAGGCTATACGGGTTGCCCTCGCACTCCTTGCGTGCCTCTTCTGAATTCAGCACGTCATAAGGGCGGGAAGCGAGTTTTTCAACGATTTCTTTCGGGGGGCGAAATCCTCTAAAGGGTTTAATTACTGACATATCTAATTGATTTACTGTTAAATGATTTTATATTATATAAAAATAGTCTTGTCAAAAACAACGGCAAAAATACAAAAAATGTGAATCGGTGAAGAAGAGATGCTGCAATTAAGCTCTCGGCTTTCACCGCTTGCGAATAAAGGAAGCCGATTCCGGTGTGTGCCGGCCCGGCAGGGCTGGAGGGCGCGCTATCGGATACGACACAGGGGAGTTTTTCGCGGGTGCTGTCAGGATTTCGGGCTAATCGTCCCGAACAAATCATATTCTGCCGCGTCTGTGATTTCCACATCATAGAATTCCCCGACGTTCAGCGGTTTGCCCTTGTCGATGAAGACATCGTTGTCGACATCGGGGGAGTCGAACTCGGTGCGGCCGATGTAGCAGTCCTGCTCTTCGCTGTCAATCAGTACTTTCATCGTGGTGCCGACACGGGTCTGGTTGATTTCGTGGGATATTTTCTCCTGTAGTTTCATGATTTCGTTCACCCGTTTGTTCTTTTCGGAGGCTTTGATGGGGTCGCCGAGGGCGTAGGCGGGCGTGTCGTCCTCGCGCGAGTAGGCGAAGACCCCGAGCCGTTCGAAACGGTTGCGCCGCACGAACTCCACCAACTCCCTGTGCTGTTCGCGGGTTTCGGTCGGGTAGCCGGAGATGAGCGTGGTGCGCAGCGCGATGCCGGGGATTGTCTCGCGGATACGCGCGATAAGGTCGTAGATGTAGGCCGAGCTGCCGCCGCGCCGCATACTCTGCAGGATGTCGTCGCTGATGTGCTGGAACGGGATGTCCAAGTAGCGGCAGTATTGCGGATATTGTTTCATCACCTCCAAAATCTCGTAGGGGAAGTTCAGCGGGTAGGCGTAATGCAGCCGGATCCACTGGATGCCGTTCACCTGCGCGAGCTTGTCCATCAGGTCGGCGAGCTCGCGCCTGCCGCTGCGGTCGATGCCGTAGTAGGTGAGGTCCTGGGCTATCAGCATCAGCTCCTTCACCCCTTGGTCGGCCAAACGCTGCGCCTCCTCGACGAGAAGCGGAATCGGCTTGGAGACCTGCCGGTCGCGGATGAGCGGGATGGAGCAGTAGGAGCATTGGTGGTCGCAACCCTCGGAAATCTTGAGGTAGGCGTAGTGGCGGGGCGTGGAGAGCATTCTGTCGGATGTGCCAAGCAATTGGAAATCAGGAGACTCCAATAGCTTCGGCAATTCCGCGAAGGTGAAAAAACCATCCACCTCGGGCAGAGCCTCCTGCAACTCCGCCATGTTGCGCTGCACGAGGCATCCCACTACGTACAACTTCTTGATCTGGCGGTGTTTCTTGCGCTCGATCTGGTTCAGAATCTCGTTCACGGACTCCTCACGCGCGTCGTGGATGAAACTGCATGTGTTGATGATGACGATGTCAGACTTCTGCGCACTCTCGTAGTAGAGCTCGTGCCCGTTGCGGTGCAGCTGCGCGGCCATGACTTCCGAATCGACGATGTTCTTGGAACAGCCCAAGGTGATGATGTTGATGGTCATAAGGCTCAAATTTTAGTCGGCAAAGATACAAAAAAAGCCGCAGCAATTCGCTGCGGCTGATGAGGTTTCGAGGAATGCTTAGAAGACCTTCGAGGTGCATTCAAGACCGGTCTTTTTACCGTCAACTTCAACAACGGTGTTCATTTCAGAGCAGCTCTTGTAGGAATCCTTGTCTAATTCCATTTCCGTGGGGTCACCGACAACCACGCCTGCGAGATAAGTTTTGCATTCACATTTCTTGTTGCAAGAAGTTGCAACGCCTGCCAGCAACAGCGTGGCAGCACAGATAGCCATAATCTTTTTCATTTCTGTCAAATTTTAAGGTTTGTTACTGTTTTTTTCGACGGCAAAAATATATTTTTTCTCAATATGATTCCATTTCATTTTTTTTATTTGTCAACAATTGGCGGGTGATTGCGTGTTCCCTGAATCCAAAAAATCGTACCTTTGCAGCCGTTAATAACAAGGTGACGAAATGGCTTCTTTAGTCCAGCTCTTTTGGTCGTTTTTCAAGATAGGGACTTTCACGCTCGGCGGCGGTTATGCGATGATTCCGCTGATGGAGAAAGAGTTGGTTGACCGTCACGGATGGTTGACCAACGAGGAGTTTGTGGACACCATCACGCTCGCGCAGACCATGCCCGGGATATTCGCCGTCAACACGGCCACGAATGTGGGCTGGCGGCTTCGCGGTATTCTGGGCGCCGTTGTCGCCGTGGTGGGCAACATCCTGATGCCCATTCTGATCATCCTCGCGTTGGCGATGGGAATGCGTCACATGCGGGGAAACGCTGTCGCAGAGGCGGTTTTGAAGGGTGTGCGCCCGGTGGTGGTGGCACTCATCGCCGCTCCTGTGTTCCGCATGGCCAAGACAGTCCATGTCTCGCGATACAATTTCTGGATTCCCGTAGTGGCTGCCTTGCTGGTGTGGCTCCTTGGCGTTTCCCCTGTGTGGGTTATCCTTGCGGCGGGCGTTGGCGGCTTTTTGTATGGCAAATACAGCGAAAAAAGGGAGGTGGGATCATGATCTTCTGGAAGCTGTTCTATACATTTTGCAAAATAGGCATTTTCAATTTTGGAGGCGGCTATGCCATGATTGCCCTGATCCAGAACGAGGTGGTGGAGAAGCAGGGCTGGATGACGGCGGCTGAGTTCACCGATATTGTGGCTGCCAGCCAGGTGACTCCGGGCCCTATCGGCATCAATGTGGCCACCTACGCCGGCTACACGGCTGTGACGAATGCCGGCTATGACCCCGTTTGGGGGGTGGCGGGGGCTTTTCTCGCCTCTTTTTCGGTCATCCTGCTGCCTTTCATCCTTATGCTGCTGGTCAGCCGCTATCTGTTGAAGTACAGCGGGCATCCTGTCGTCAATAAGGTGATGGCGGTCCTGAAATTAACGGTGGTCGGGCTGATTGCAGCCTCTGCCGTGCTGTTGGTTAACGCTGACACGTTCGGCGCCTACGCCGAAAGCCCGCTGCAGTTCTTCCTTAGCATAGGACTGTTCGCCACCGCGTTTTTCGCCTCTCTGAAATGGAAGACCAACCCCATCTTGCTGATTGCCCTGGCAGGCCTGGTGGGCTTCGTGGTGTATTATCTTTAGATTTCCGTTTTCTGTTTTGCGATTTGCGGGGTCGCCGTTGCCCGCATTCCCACGGATAAGAACGTCCGTGTATAGGGATGCACAATCTCGTGTCCCGACACACGGACATCCTGTTATTGGTTGCTTCCCGGGTTAGGCTGCGATGCCGTTATGGTTTTGACGCACGTCGGTCTTGGAAGCTGACTGTATTCACAGCTGGTGCAGTCCCAAGCGTAGCCGACCCCAAGGTATTTGGGTTCGCAACCCTTATTGCATGTCCCTTCACAAGTGCATGTGGAATGCGGGGTGTCTCTCAAGGATAGAATATCCCCTTCTTTGTCTGCAAGTGTGGCGAATTTGATGGACTCCCCGTCTTTGTTCGTGCCCACGGCCACAATAATCGTGTATCCGTTGTCCTGTTCCACAATCTTGCAGGAGTCGAACCACTGTCTTTCATGGTAGGTGTTGAAGTAGAGGTCGCTCATTTTTTGCGGCATCATCTCCAAGGGGACCATTTTCCCGGAAACGGAAATGCGCAGGGACTTGTTCTCGTCCGTCTTTTTGCAGGCGTTCATGGCAAGAACGGCCATTGAAACTGCGAGCGTTGCGGTCACCAACCACAAACTTGCTCTCTTGATGTCTGTTTTTTTCATGTTGTTGGAGTTTTGGATGGATTAATAAAGGATATGTCACGGCTTGTATGCCGTTATGGATTTGCGAAAGGTGGGGTTGTTCAAAAGGGAAGGCTTGTCGGTCTTGAAATCCCAGCCGTACTCCCCGTTGTAAGTTGGGGGAAGGCAATCCTCGATTTGGAGGCCGCTGAAAGTGCAGACCGATACCGGAAGTTCGCCGATATACTTGATTTCCGTTCCCTCGGGGTTGGTCGGGGCGGCGAAGCCGGTCGTCCCGCCGTCTGCACTCGTGACAGTGGCCATGGCAATCGTATGTCCGTCACTCTGCCGAAATACAAGACAGGTGTCAAAGGAAATGTCGGCTTTGTTGACTTTCCGGTACAGGTCCTCCATCTGATGCTTCAGAAGAAGCATGGTGGAGTCCGTTTTGCCTAACGTAACACTATTGGGCTTTTCTTTGTTGCGCTGGCATGACAGCAGTACCGTCCCGGTCGCCACAATGATGGCTGCCGTGATAATCAACAGGGTTTGTTTCTGTTTCTTCTTCATAAGGCTTTAGATTATGCTTGACAATTTTGAGGCAAAAGTAGCGAATAATCAGAATGCTCCCGACAGCTTGTACCGTGTTTATGATTTGATTATGACCGGATGTCGATTTTGGGCATGGAATGAGTATGTTCCGGCTCTGTGGATTTGTATATGTAATTGCCTTGTTTTGATATAGATAGACAATGTTTTGCAACCGTGAAACGCTTTGTTTTCCCTTTGTGGCATGACGGCTTTTCTGAATATGAAATGAACATGATTAACGGCCTGGCTTATCGATGAATTTCGTAAATTTGCCACCAAAATTCAAGTCATATGGAGACTGCAAGAATAAACTATTCCCGCATTATCTGGCCACTGATTGGTCCTTTTGCTGTCGTTATGCTTTTCGGCAATGTCTGCCGTTTGCGGATCGTCGCCTGGCCCTGCCTCTATAAAGAATACCTTTCCGGAGTGCTTGCCCTTGCCCCTGTCATCCTGAACCATTATGTGTTGTTTCCCTTTCTTTATTTGAAAAACAGGGGGCGGGCTTATCTTTGGATGACAGTTCTGAGCGTGCTTTTGGCCGGAGTGCTGGAAATGGCGATGGTATATCCGCAGATCCGCATTGTCATGGCATACAATGGTGCTACACAATTAGGTGTCAGTATCCTTGAGCAAGTTTTGTGGGTAGTTTTCAGGGATGCTGCAATAGTCAGTTTTGTCTTTGTTATCGACTCTCTGAAAGACAGCAAGAGGCGTTTTTTGCAGGTTGAAAGTTCCGTGTTGAAGATGCACGAACAGTTACACGTCGAGGAAGTGGCTGTTGATGGAGGTGCCGGTCAGGCGTTTCCCGAAGGAGACAATTTGGAGGAAGAAACTCTTGAAACCGAAGTGTCCCGTTCGGAGGTTGAATACTTGAAAGGGACATCTACAGGCAGCAGTGATGTCATGCTTGTGAATGTAGGGGAGGTGCTGTATTGCCAGCAGGACCAAAATTATACGTATATGTATATCGCGGGAGGGCGGCACTTGCTCCGCTATGGTTCCATGCGCGAGTTGGCGGAACTTTTGTCAAACCGTTACGGAACTCAGGTCTCCCGTAACGTTTTTGTCTTGTACAAGTATGTCACGGCTTTTGATAAGGAGTCGGTGCAGGTGACAGACCCCACCTCGGGCGAGGTGCGCCGATTCCCGATATCGCCTTATTATAGGGAGTCTGCCTTGTCCGTTTTGGAACAGCATTTTAAAGGTAAGGAGGAATCGGAGCGGCAGGAGGTGGCGGCAGTGGTGTGGTCGGAGAAGAAAAGGAAACAGTTGCGTACGGTGTATGCCTATATAGAAATGAATCCGGGTTGTTCGGCGGCGGAGATCGGAAAGCACAGGAAAATGTCTGCCAGTACGGTGCAGAGGGTTGTAGTGGCTTTGAAAGGAAGGGGGCTGGTGGAATACAGGGGGTCGAGGAGGTCAGGAGGATATTACGCTATTGCGCAAGCGGGTGCCCTTTAGCGTTCGCGGATTTCCGGGCGGATGGCATCCTCTACGCAGAGGTTGCCGATGCGTGTCCGGCGCAGGGCGGAGAGGTGTGCTCCGCTGTGGAGCATCTCTCCGAAATCGCGGGCGATGGCGCGGATGTAGGTCCCTTTGGAACAACGGATACGGAAGTCGATTTCCGGCAGGTCGAAGCGTGTGATGTCGAATTCGTAGATGGTGATGTTCTTGGCGGCAAGCGGAACTTCTTCGCCGCGCCGGGCGATTTCGTAGGAACGTTCGCCCTGGTGTTTTACGGCCGAGAACATCGGCGGCACCTGCTGGATTTCACCGGTAAGCGATTTTGCGGCCTCCTCGGCCATCTCGCGGGTGATGTGTTTGTAAGGGTAGGTGTCGTCGATAGGCTTCTCCATATCGAAACTTGAGGTGGTGGCTCCCATCATGAACGTGCCGGTGTAGGTCTTTTCCTGTGCCTGCAGGGCATCCACCTGCTTGGTCATTTTGCCCACGCAAATCAGCAGCAACCCAGTGGCTAAGGGATCCAGAGTGCCGGCATGCCCCACTTTTACTCGGTGGCCGACAGCGCGCTGCACCTGCTTCCGCACCTTCCCCACCACATCGAAGGAGGTGCACTTCCGGGGCTTGTCGAACAGCAACAAGTCTCCTTCCGGATTGATGGCCAGATCCGGCGGCAACTCGAAGGTGATGTCGTGGATCATCTTCTTCTGCATAGTCTATAGCAGGCTGAAAACGATGGACAGGATGCCGACAACAAGGCAATAGACGGCGAACCAGATGAGCTTGCCTCTCTTCACGATGTTGATCATCCATTGGCAGGCCGCGCACCCGGTGACGAAGGCGGCGATGAAGCCGACCACAAGAGAACCGGCCGAGATGCCGTTCATCGCGGTCCCGAAACCCTCTTTGGCGATGTCAAGCACGTCTAACAGGGCTTCGCCAAGGACTGGCGGGATGACCATCAGAAACGAGAACTGGGCCATGCGCTCCTTCTTGTTGCCCAAAAGCAGTCCTGTCGCGATGGTCGTCCCGGAACGCGACAAGCCGGGCAATACGGCCACGGCCTGCCCGATACCGATGATGAAAGCGTGGAGCGGGGAGATGTCCTCGCGCTGGCGGGGTTTGGCAAAGTACGAGAAAGCCAATAGCGATGCCGTGACAATTAGCATGATGCCGACAATCAGAAGGCCGGAGCCGAAGATGGCCTCCACTTCGTCTTTGAAGAAAACCCCGACGATGCCGACGGGTATCATCGAAATCAGGATGTTGATGGCAAAACGCGTTCCGTCGTTCAGCCCCGAGTAGCTTTTCCAAGACTGTTTGGCGAACAGGTCCTTGAAAATCCAGATAACCTCCTTCCACAGGATGACTAAAGTGCTCAGGACCGTAGCGACGTGGAGGGCGACAATCATCGTCAGGTTGGACTCACCCTCCAGGCCGAAAAGGTTGGACAGGATGGTGAGATGGCCGCTGCTGCTTACGGGCAGAAATTCGGTCAAGCCTTGCACTATGCCCAGGATAAGGGCTTCTAACCAACTCATTGCCAAGGTTTATTCGTGGTCGGTTTTGGGAAGCTTAGGCCGCCACATGATGGCGACGATTTCGGTCGCGAGGCCTATGAAGATGAGGATGGGGGCCACTACGATACGGCGGGTGTTGAATATCTCGCCGTCGAACACCTCGTCCGGGACATTGCCGCCGCTTAGGCAGATATAGCCGACGAGCAGGATCAACGCACCTATCCCCATCAGGATGTAGTTCATTTTACGGAACAGAGGAGGACGGTTTCCCCGCTCGTTCTGCATATTCTCTTGATAATTGTTGGAACTCATAATATATTGAATATTGATTATTTACATGTAAAGACGCTCGTCGTTGATGCGGATGTAGCGGTTGACGGAGAAAGTGGAGATGATAGTCGTGAAGAGCATGCTGAAGAGGAGTACGCCGGACAGGATGATGACGATGTAGAGCATGGCGGAGAAGTCCACGAAATCTGGTGCCATGTTATGGGTGTAGAGCAGCAGGAGGGCTAGCAGGACCATGGCCAGTAGCCCGCCCCAGACGCCTTGCACCAGCCCTTTGGTGACAAACGGTTTCCGTACGAATTTAGGGGTGGCACCCACTAACAGCATACTTTTGATATTGAACCGTTTGGCGTAGATGTTCAGGCGGATGCAGTTGGCAACCAAGAGCATGGAGATGAACATGAAAACGGCGCACACAATAAGGATGGCTATTTGGATCTTCTGGAAGTTATTGCTGATGGATTTGACTATAAAGTCCGGATAATCGACATCTTGTACGATTGGATTCTTTTTCAGTTCTTTGGATATTTTGTTCAGGGAGTCGGAGTTGGCATATTGTGGCTTCACATTGATGATGATAGAGGCGTTGATGGGGTTGGAAATCACTTCCGTGAAGTTGCTGCCGATGATTTGCTGCGCGGTGCGTGTGTTCTCCTCCCGCGACGACACCCGCGAGTTTTCAATGTAGGGCTTCAGCTTGATTTGTTTCTCTAAAGCGTCGATGTCAGCTTCCTTGATGTCGGAGTAGAAGAGGACTTCCATTTCGATTTTTTGGGACAGGTTCTGGAGGTAACGCATGGAGAAGAAGGCGAAGAAGGCGAGTGCGCCGATGAAGAACATGGTGAGTGCGATGCTGAGAATGGACCCGAAAGTCGAGAGCCTGAGCCGTGCTTTCGTTATTCTGTCTATGGAATCCGGTAAGTTTGCCATAATATATTTTTTGCGCTGCAAAAGTACAAAAAATTGCGAAACAAAATGCACTACCTTTCCAGGGCTTACGCATCAACTTTTTTATTTGGGCGAGCCAGCGTGGATTAGCTGTGATTCGCTGATTTAGGTTGTCACTTTTGTGTCTTGCGACTGAACCAAGTTGACGGGTAATAATTTACGACTGTTATTAGCTGTCAGTCGTCCCTGCAGCCGCAACCGAAAATCGTAAACCGAAAACCGGAAAAAATATCGTACCTTTGCCGCCGATTTGGAAAGGTATGGAATATCTTGGCAGAATCTTTAAGTATCTGAAAAATTACAAGTTGCAGATTGCGCTCATCCTGTTTGTGCAGCTGCTGTATGCGTTTTTCTCCATCTTCACCCTCACTCTTCTGGTGCCGTTCCTGCAAGTCCTGTTCCGTCAAGTGGAGGCAGTGTCCACGCGCCCCGAATTCTCCTTTTCCCCGCAGTATCTCATCGACACGTTCTATTACCAGATGAACGCGGTGATTGAACGCCACGGGCAGGCTTCCGCGCTGCTGTTCATCGCTGGCACCATGATTCTGCTCTCGTTCTTGTCGAACCTGTGCCGGTATGCCGGCATGTTCTGGCTTTCGCATATCCGCTCCGGCATCCTGTACAACATCCGCGATGACTTTTATCGCAAGATGATCCGTCTTCCGCTGTCATTCTATTCCGAGCGGCGTAGCGGGGATATGCTCAGCCGCATCGGGGCGGATGTGCTGGAGGTCGAGTGGTCTGTCATATCCTCCCTGCTGGCCCTTTGCCGTGACCCTTTTCTGTTGGTTGCCTACTTGGTCACGCTTTTCAGCATCAGTGCGAAGCTTAGCCTCGTCACGCTGCTCATACTGCCCCTGATGGCAGTGATTCTCTCCATCATAGGGAAAAATATTCGCGGATATTCCATTATGTCACAGCAACTTGTAGGTCGGATGACCTCCTACTTCGAAGAAGCGGTGGATGGATTGCGGGTTATCAAGGGTTATAATGCCCAGGAGTATGTCTCGGACCAGTTTCGGAAGGAAAACTTCAAATTCTACAAATTGAACAAGAAAGTGTTAAGGATTAAGGAGTTGGGAGGTCCACTGATTGAGTTTTTGTGTATTTTCACGGCCTTGTTCATTTCGTTGGTTGGTTTGGTGGCCTTTCCGGAGATTTTTGCGGCGAACGGGGCGCTGTTCATGCTTTTCTTCGTGGTTTTCGCGCGGATGATTCCCCCGGCCAAGTCGCTGGCCACAACCTACTACCAGATGCGGAAGGGGTTGAGTGCCGCCGCCCGGATTTACGAAGTGATTGATGCGGAGGAACAAATCAAGGATGTCGATAACCCAAGGCATGTCTCTGTTTTTCAGAATAGCATTGAGTTCCGGAATGTCAGTTTTTCGTATGATTCGGGTGTGGATGCTCCCGAGGAGTGCGAAGTGCTGAAAAATGTGAGTTTCACGTTAAGGAAAGGCGAGACCCTGGCTGTTGTCGGGCCGTCCGGCAGTGGAAAGTCCACGCTCGTCGACCTGATGCCACGGTTCTATGACGTGCGGTTTGGCGAGGTGTTGCTGGACGGCATCCCCCTCCGTGAATACTCCATCGGGGATTTGAGGAGTCTGTTCGGCATTGTGAATCAAGATGTGGTCCTTTTCGATGACACGATATACAACAATCTGACCTTCGGTGTCGAGAATGTAACGGAAGAGGAGGTGGTGGCCGCTGCCAAAATTGCCCAGGCGCATGGTTTCATCATGGAATTAGAGGAGGGTTACCAAACGCAGGTCGGCAACCGGGGAATGCGGCTCTCAGGCGGGCAGCGGCAGCGAATCAGCATCGCAAGGGCCCTGCTCAAGAAACCCCAAATTCTTGTTCTGGACGAGGCCACATCCGCCTTGGACAATGAGTCGGAGCTACTGTTTCAGGAGGCATTGCTCCCCTACATCAAAGGGCATACCGGGATTGTCATCGCGCATAGACTCAGCACGATACGCTTTGCCGACAATATTCTGTTCCTAAAGGACGGCCAGGTGCTGGAGTTTGGCAGCCATGAGGAGCTGATGGCGGAAAAAGGAGAGTATTTCCGCTTCTACAACGCCCAGCAGATGGGAGAATAATACACATTCCACTGTTAAAAACAATTCGGCCGGCGAAAAAAGAATACCTAAAATAACGATATATTTGCCACTTGTATATTATAATGTATAACTATGCATAGAATAGCAGTAATAGCGGGTGGAGACTCCGGCGAATATGAAGTCTCCCTGAGGTCAGGCGACAATATTTTCCAACAATTGGACAAGACATTGTTCGAGCCCTATTTGATTCATTTCAAGGGTCGTGACTGGCATTATCAAGCTCCAGACGGTCGGATTTTCCAAATCGACAAAAACGATTTTTCCCTGACCATTGACGGGCAGAAGGTCACTTTCGACCTGGCATTTATTGCCATCCACGGCACGCCGGGCGAGAACGGCAAGCTGCAGAGTTACTTCGAGATGATCGGGCAGCGTTATGCTGGCTGCGGCTTTTTCCCTTCCGCACTGACATTCAACAAGTTTTACTGCAATCTGGCGGTGGCACAACTGGGCATCCCCATTGCACCGTCATTGCATTTCTATGCGGGCGATCCGGTTGATGTTGAGCATGTCGAGGAAATCTGCGGCTACCCCTGTTTCGTAAAATCCTGCAACTCGGGTTCCAGCGTGGGCGTGACGAAGGTGCACAACCGCGCGGAATTGCTGCCGGCTTTCGAGGAGGCGCTGAAGTATGACAACCAGCTCATTGTGGAGAAGATGATCCACGGTCGCGAGCTGGCCTGCGGCGTCACAACGGCTTACGGTAGCGCGCAAATGATCGGCATCACCGAAATTGTCGCCCACAACGAATTCTACGACTACGACGCCAAATACACCGACGTGGGCCACAGCCTCATCACCCCTGCCGACATCGCCCCCGACATGCAGGAACTCGTGCGCCAATATTCCGAAACCGTGTTCCGCCAGCTCGACTGCAAGGGCATCGTGCGAGTCGATTTCATCCTCGATGAGGAAGCCCGCATACCGTACTTCTTGGAAGTCAACACAATACCGGGACAAACCGCCTTGAGCATCATCCCGGCGCAGTTGAAGAGCCAAGGCTTGGATATTAAACAATTCTACACCAAACTGGTCGAAGAAGGGTTGAACAGTTAGTAATTAGGAGTTAGCAGTTATGTTCGGTAACGCCAAATATATTAGAAATAGTTCCTTAAGCGGCCTCGAAGAGGCAAAACGCACGAAGTGCAAATAACCCCACACAAGCGTAGCGCAGTGTAGGGCTGGTCACACAGGGCAGTAACCGCAGTGCGGAGGACGAAACGAAAAACAATAAGATGAGTAAACAGATAAGAACAATACTATGCCTCGTATGTGCCATGGCTGCAGCGACAGCCGGGCAGGCGCAATACAACGAACAGGACATCCGCGACTACATTGTACGGTATGCCGATGTGGCGGTGAAAAAGATGCACGAATACAAGATTCCCGCCAGCATCACGGTGGCGCAGGGCATTTTCGAGAGCGCCTGCGGCAAGAGCAGGTTGGCTGTGGAAGGAAACAACCATTTCGGCATCAAATGCCACGAATGGACGGGCGACACCATCCTCATCGACGATGACGAGCTACAGGAGTGCTTCCGCAAGTACGCTACCGTGGAGGAGTCCTACAACGACCACTCTCTTTTCCTGACCTCCCGCAAACGCTACGCCAACCTTTTCCAATTGGACATTATGGACTATAAAGCGTGGGCGCGGACGCTTAAGCAGGACGGCTACGCCACCAACCCGCAATACGCCGAACGGCTCATCAGTCTTATCGAGCGGTTCAACATTGCCGCCTTGGATACGGCTTATCAGCAGACCTACGGGAAATCCCCGCTTACCGAGATTGAAAACAGGCCCGTGGCTGAAAATCCGAAAGCCGCCGACAAGCCTGCCAATGTCAGAAAACCCGGAAAGAAAGTCTTCACCGCCATCGGCAGCGAATACCCTTCCGACCAGAGCCCGTTCACCTATCGGAAAGTGTTCAAGAACAATAACACCTACTTTGTGATTGCGGAAAAGGGTGACACGTATGAGAAAATCGCGCAAGACATCCTGGTGATGTCCGAAAATCTGCGCAAGTTCAACGATGCGGGGCCGAACGACGAGCCTGTGGAGAATGAGATTGTGTATGTGGAGGCCAAAGGGCGAGGCAACGCCCAGCGCATCCATACTGTGCAAACAGGCGAGACATTGCGCTACATTGCTCAACGGTACGGCATACAGCTCCGTTATCTTTTGAAATACAATATGATGGAAGAGAATGCCATCATTCATCCCGGAGATCAGATATTATTAAGAAGATAAATTCATAACGATGAAAAAATTATATTTGTTAGTGATAGGCATTTGCCTGATGACCATCGGATACGCACAGTACACGATGGAGGATCGTATTTATGACTATATTGACGATTATAAGGACCTTGCCATGCAAGAGATGGAGCTTTACGGGGTTCCGGCGAGCATCACATTGGCCCAGGCCATCTATGCGTCGCAGGCGGGGACCAATGATTTGGTGCGGGAGTGCCACAACCATTTCGCCATCATGTGCCATACACAGGAGTGGACTGGGGAGACCTATTACCGCCCGGCTGACAAGAACCGTGAGAACTGTTACAGGAAATATGCCACGGATGCCGAGTCATATCGCGACCATTCGCTCTTCCTTTCGACCCGCAGCCGTTATGTGAAGCTGTTCTATTTCCCCATCACGGACTACAAGTCATGGGCAAAGGGACTCTTGGAAGCAGGGTTTTCCGGCAATCCGAAATATGCGGACACGCTGGTCTCCATCATCGAAAAGTACTACCTGATGCACTATGACCGCAAGGTGGCCCAGAAACTTGGCGACACTACGGCGTTGCGTGCGATGCAGAAACCCCAGCCGGAACGTGCCGGCGTGACACCCGCCCCGGCAACGCCAAAGCAGACCATCGCCCAGACCGATGTCCAGCCCAAAGAGGTGGCAAAGCCGGCGGAAACGCGTACGGTTCAGCCTGTCGTGGCAGAGGCGTCGCAACCCGTCTCACAAAAGCCTGCCGAGACTCCCAAAGTGGCCTCACCGAAACCAGCCGTCAAGGTGGACACCATGGAGGTGAACGGCATACAGGTGGTTGTGGAGAAACCTGCAAAGACGAAAGTGCAGCCTGTCGAAAAAGTTGCGGAACAATCGAAATCGTCTGCCGAACAGCCCCGGGAAACCGTTGTCCAGCCGACCAACCAACCCGAAAAGGTGAACGGACTGAATGTCTTTGTCTTGGACCCCTATTCCATTCCCTACAAGTTGGCCTATTACCCCTATACGAGCAGGCCGGTGTATGAGAACAACAAGACGAAGTTCATCCTGGCCCGTGCGGGCGACACCTACCAGAAACTGGCCAACGCCCTGCAAATGACGGAGAAGAATCTCCGACTTTACAACGATGTCTATGACGGTTCCGAACCCATAGAGGATGAGGTAATCTATCTCGAAATGAAAAGCACCAAATCCTCTGTGCCGTACCATACGTTGCAGGAGGGCGACACCTATCGCTATATCGCCCAACGGTATGGTATCCAGCTGAAAATCCTCATCAAGAGAAACAGCGGAAACATCAACAATTATGGATTGGGCGACCAAATCTGCATTGGATGTAATTAACTGAAATGACCAAATCCTTCTATCATTTTAATCCGAAAACGCTTACGTATGAGAAGGTTAAGCTGAGCTTCAAGCACCTTTTCAAACGCATTGCATGGGTGTTCGCCAGCGGTGTGGCCTTTGCGTTGGTGTTTGTCTGGATTGGCTTCTATTTCATCGACTCGCCAAAAGTGAAGGTGTTGGAGAAAGAGAATAACGAATTGAAGGATGAACTGGAATATCTGGACCACCGTCTGGACGTGATGTCGGAGGCATTGGCGGACATAGAAGACCGTGACGACAATATCTACCGCAATGTCTTTGAGGCGGATCCGGTGCCGTCGAGTGAGCGCTATCCTTTGCTGGTCGAGGACACTCGCTACGACAGCTTGTCACGCTCCGAGGCGAACACTCTCATGCGAGCCGCCAACAAGAAAGCCGACCAGCTTACGGTGCGTTTGGCGGTGCAGACCCGTTCGCTGGACACGTTGGAAAAGATAGCAAGCTCCAAGGCGGAGATGTTGGCGGCTATCCCGGCTATACGCCCGTTGAAAAACATGTATACCATCACTTCCGGTTTCGGAAAGCGTTATCACCCGATACTCAAGACCTTGCGCAACCATACAGGCATTGATATCGCCGCCCCGAAAGGCACTCCCATTTATGCCACGGCCGACGGGACGGTCTCCCGTGATAACCCAGGCTCCGGTTACGGCATATGCATCGTACTCAACCATGGTTACTCCTACCAGACGCTCTATGCACACATGTCGAAAACCGCCGTGAAACCAGGACAAAAGGTGAAACGTGGTCAACTAATTGGATATGTGGGTTCAACGGGCATGTCCTCAGGAGCGCATCTGCATTACGAGGTCATCAAAAACGGGCAACCCGTCAATCCGATTTATTATTTCTATATTGACATCACTCCTGAGGAATATAATTCCCTTCTGGAGTCGTCCAAGAAAATCAACCAGGCTCTATCATGATATGAAACATACGCTTCCTGCGCTAATCGTCATTTCAGTTTGCATGATGTTGTTACCGTCGTGTAAGTCGAAGTTCGACCATCCCGACAAACAGATTTTCCACTATAACGAGTCATCGGGCATCCTGAGCCTCGATCCAGCGTTCGCTTCCGGACAGGCCACTATTTGGCCGTGTAACCAATTGTATAACGGCCTGGTTGATATGGATGACCGGTTACAGGTGGTGCCTGCCATCGCCAAGCGTTGGACAATTTCCGATGACGGCAGAACATACACTTTTGTCCTGCGGCAGGATGTTCGCTTCCATCAAACGGACTATTTTCCTTTCGAGAAGCCTCGGTATGTCACGGCAGAGGATTTTGTCTATAGCTTGGGACGCATCCTCAGTCCCGACGTGGCGTCTCCCGGTGCGTGGATATTCCAGAAAGTGAAGCGAGACGCTCATGGGAAACCGGCCTTCAGGGCATTGAACGACACCGTGTTCCAAATTGAACTCACGGAGCCGTTCCCGCCGTTTCTGGGCATCCTGACGATGAAGTATTGTTCGGTGGTGCCGCATGAGGTCGTGGAGCGTTACGGCAAGGACTTCCGGAAACATCCCGTCGGTACTGGTCCGTTCCAGATGCAGCTGTGGGAGGAGGGCGTGAAACTCGTGATGCGCAAGAACCCCAACTATTTCGAAACCGATTCCGCCGGTCAGCGACTGCCCTATATCGATGCGGTCGCGGTGTCGTTCATCGTTGACAAGCAGTCGGTCTTTATGGAGTTCATGAAAGGCTCGCTCGATTTCATGTCGGGTGTGGACCCGAGCTACAAGGACGCTTTGTTGACCAAGGATGGCCGGCTAAATCCAGAGTATGCTGACAAAATCCGGCTGATAACGGGCCCGTACCTGAATACGGAATACCTTGGTTTCAACCTTAAATCGACAGGGAAGAGAAATCCCTTGCGAGACCGACGGGTTCGTCAGGCTATCAACTATGGATTTGACCGCGACAAGATGATGAAATATCTGCGGAACAATATGGGCTATGCCGGAATCGGAGGCTTTGTCCCGCGTGGGATGCCGTCTTATGACCCGGAACGGACTGGCGGATACGACTATGATCCCGAAAAAGCTTTGAAACTGTTGGCCGAGGCGGGTTATCCGAATGGGGAAGGACTTCCGGACATCACGCTCACTGTGTCGGCGCAATATGCCGATTTGTGTCAGTATATCCAACACGAATTGGGGCAAATAGGCATTACCCTTAAACTGGACGTGGCTCAGGCGGCACAGCAAAGGGAGATGATGCGCGGCTATCAGCTCCCGTTTTTCCGGGGTTCCTGGATTTGCGACTACCCCGATGCCGAGAACCAGATGTCGTTGTTCTATTCCAAAAATCTTCAGCCCAATGGTTCCAATTATACCCATTATGTCAACCCCGCCTTTGATAGGTTGTATGATGAGTCACAGGGGTGTACAGATGATTCTGTGCGGACAGAATACTATATCCGGATGGATTCAATGTTAGTGGCGGACGCCCCGTTTGTCATCCTGTATTATGACAAAGTAGCGCGTTTTGTGCAGAAAAACGTGCAGGGTTTGGGTACAAACCCGGTGAACATGCTGGATTTGAGACGGGTCAGGATGAGGTAGTGGCCGCATAGCCCTCATCGGGAATCGCGTGTCATCTGTACGGCGGCAAGTCGTTGAATCATGAGCTGATTAATCTTTTAATGTTTCCAATGCCTTGTGGATTACAGGGTCTGTGTTGTTAATGGTGGGGTAGAAAGCCTCTTCGCCGTAAAGGTTGCGGCCGATTAATGCTTTTAGCCAAGTCTTCAGCTCTTTGGAGGAATTTGCGGACATCTTCGACGCTTTCTTCTTGTTGTTTTTCTCATAATATTTGACGAGTTGCTGTATCAGCTGATCGTTGACCTGCATCTTTGCCACGTAGGATTGCGCGTCGGGGAATTGTTGCTTCAGGGCCGGTTTGTGTTCGTTGGCATAGTGGAATGCGAACTGGATCAAGGCTGAAGAGTTGGAGATTTCATAGTAGGTTTCCTTGTCGTCGATGCGTTCCAGCGGGACGAAGTAGTCGGGCATGATGCCGCCTCCGCCATAGACGGTACGTCCTTTCAGCGTGTGGTAAATTTTGGTGGAGTCTAAGTGGATACTGTCGGCACTCTCCATTTCACCGTTAAGCAGTCGTTTGTAAAGGTCTTCATAGTAAGCTTCCGATCCGTTTTCGTAATCGCGTTGGATGCAACGGCCGCTTGGAGTATGGTAACGGGAGGTGGTCAGTCGGATTGAGGAGTTGTCGGAAAGGTCGAACTGCCTTTGAACCAAACCTTTGCCGAATGAACGCCGACCGACAATCAGTCCCCTGTCGTTGTCTTGGACTGCGCCAGCGACAATCTCGCTGGCAGATGCGCTGAAGTCGTCAATCAGGATCACGACCTGGCCGTCTTCAAAGTCGCCCTTTTTGGAGGCGTAGATTACTTCTGGGCGGACCTTGGACCCTTCGATGGAAACGATTTTGCGGTTTTGGGGCAGGAATTCGTCGCATACGCTGATGGCGGCATCCAGGAACCCGCCCGTATTGGAGCGTAAATCGACAATTAGCGAACTCATTCCCTGCCTTTTGAGTTTCATGATGGCTTTGTTAAACTCCTTGGCAGTGGTGCTGCCGAACTCATTCAATTTTATGTATCCGGTGCGGGAGTCGATCATGTATGCCACATCGACCGTGTAAGTGGGGATTACGCCTCGTGTAATCTCGTAGGTGTATTTGTCTTTGAACCCGGGCCGGAGGATTCCGACTTTCACTTTTGAACCCTTCTTTCCTCGCAACAGCTTGAATGCTTGTTCGTTCTTGATGCCAATGATAGATTTGCCATCCACTTCAATCATTCTGTCTCCTGCCATGAGGCCCGCTTTTTCAGAGGGGCCGCCCGAGATGACGGACACCACCATCAGCGTGTCGTTCATGATGTTGAACTGGATGCCGATACCTTCAAAGGAGCCTTCCAGCGTCTCCATCATGGTTTTGTTCTCTTCCGCAGTGGAGTAGGTGGAATGGGGGTCAAGACCCTGCAGCATGGCGTTTATGGCGAGTCCGTAGATGGAGTCCACATTCACGGAGTCCACATAGTATCGGTTGATATAGCTCATCACTTCGCTCATCTTGCTGAGCTGCTCGTTCCCGGATCGGCTGAGCCTGTGCGGGTTCCAGCGCAGTGCGACGGAGAAACCGGCTAAGAATGCGACCACAATCCATAAGAAGATGAGTAATCTGCTGTGTTTATTTACGTTTTCGTCCATATTGTACTATTTTTGGCGATTGATGGATGATTGGTGTAATAGTTCGAGGAAATGTTCTATGAATTCTTGATAATTGATGTCTTCTGTGTGTTTTTTGTACCGTTTGGCCACTTGCTGCCATTGTAGGGGCTGTACCACAGCGATATGTTTTTTTCGCTTGATGTCCGCAATTTCGTCCACCAAGGTCATGCGTTGGAAAAGGAGTTCGCTGATTTGGTTGTCAATGTTTTCCAACAGGGAGCGATGTTTCACCAAATCCAGGTCTGCGGTGTCAGAACGCAAGTCCAAGTGGGAGATCAGCTCTGCCCACTCGGCAGGCGTCAGCTGTTGTTTTGGGTCGGAGAGTGCAATGGACGGTTGTTGGTGGCATTCCAGCATCAGGCCGCTAAATCCGTAGTTCATGGCCAATTGCGCCACCGGGGGAATCCATCGTGTGTTTCCGCAAAGGTGGGACGGGTCGCACAGGATTGGCAATTCCGGCATGCTGACTTTCAGCTCTATGGGAATCTGCCAAAGCGGGCTGTTGCGGTAAATGTTCTCCTTGGAATCGGGAAACCCGCGGTGGATGGCCATCACTTTGCAGACGTCTGCATTCAGGAACCGTTCGATGTTCCCTTGCCACAGTTTCAGATCGGGAATCATCGGGTTCTTGACCAAAACCGTGAAATCCGAGTGTCGTACGGAATCTGCAAGTTGTTGAATATCAATAGGGTTTATGGAGGTTCGTGCACCTATCCAGATGGTTTTGATGCCGTGTTTTGCACAGATTTCCACTTGGTTGGGGTTCATCACCTCCACGCAGACGGGAATGCGAAACGTCTGTTGCACCTCTTGCAGCCAGGGCAGGGCAGCTTCGCCCTCGCCGGAGAAGCAATTGGGGGCGCTGCGCACCTTCCAGGCTCCTGCCCGGAAGTAATGCAAAGGGATGTGGGCGTTTGCGGCTTGTTCCACCAACCCTTTCGCGGTGCCGAAAACTTGTTCGCGACTTTCGGCCGCGCAAGGACCTGCAATCCAGATACGTTCCATATTACTCTTCAGTCTCAGTTTCTTCTTCGATGTCTGTGAAATATTTCTTGACGAATTTGTTCTTCAAGCTTCGGTTGCCCAGCTTATACGTGAAAGAGGGCAATCCTTTGGCCTGATCGGGAGCTTGGAACCGGTTCTTGGGTTTCACGCTCGAAATGGCCTCGTTGAACGCCTTGTCGGATGAGAATGCTGACACCGCGTTGTTGTCAAACTGATAGTAGAAGAAGTGGTTGTCGAATTCAAAGTAGAGGTACAGCCGGTTGCGTGAGCCCCGCTTTTCGATGACGATACGGCCGGGCACCAGCTTATAGACCTGCTTGGCTCCGCACACAATCAGCGGCAGCTTGGTTTGGGACTTGAAAGTGGACTGTTCCTTGTCCCACTCGAAATCGATGTTGGAGAAGAGGAATTTCACTTGCAAGGCGTCTGGCAGACGGCGGTTCTGTCCTAATGCGACGTTGCGCTGGTAACGTTCGTATTCGGTTTTGCCCAGGATATTGTACAGGGCCAGGTCGAAGGCTTGGTCTTCGGAGACATCCACGAAATCAAGTGTCGTGTTCTCTAAGGATTTATTCATGATGTCCATGGATTTCTCGTTGAAGAAGAAGTCAATGGAGGTGGTGAGGTGCATTTCGGCAGAGTCGGCAAGCATGTAGTTGACGATGGTTCCGTTGGTGACGAAGTTCACGCGGCCGAGCTTCGCGCCCATGTCGATGGTGCCGCTGCCGTGCGCCTCGCAGTTGTCGGTGTTCAGCACAATGATATTGCCGGGGATGGACGGATCCATCAGCTTTTCCTTGGACGCGGCCTTGAACTCGTGTGTCTCCTTGTCATAGGTGATGTAGCCGAAAACGTTGATATATTCTGCGTCGTTGAATTCATCCTTCGCGACACCGAATGCCGTGTAGATTCGTCCTGTCTTGTTGCTGGAGGCGATAGCCACCACCACCTTGCGCTCATTCATGTCCTTGGTGCGGTCGTGGACTTGCAGCATGATGTTGTTGGGGTCCACCTGTTGCAGGATTTTCATGCGTGCGTGCTTGATGGAGTCGCAGCCGTGGATAATTTCCACTCCGCCGAAATAGGATAGGAACGGGTTGGTGCTGTGCAGCTCAGCGCGCCCGTCAAAGGCGAACTGGTCGCTGAAGTGGAAGTCTTTTTCCAACGGGATTTTCGCTTCGCCGAATGTCTCTTTCATGAAGTACACCGTGTCGAAGTAGAGCGTCTGGACGCGCTGCTCGGCATCGATGTAGTCATAATAGCCGTTGGCGTAGAATTTTGTGGCGCTTTGCACGCGGGTGGTACAGTTGTAGAGTTCGTGAAATTTGTTCTCCCGGCCAGCCAGGATGCGCGACTGCTTTAGAATGTCCATGGCGGCTTTCTTGCGTATGGTCACGTCACCGTGAAACGGCGTGATGGCGGCATCCCCCACATTGATGTATCGCACACCATGGGCGGAGATGATGTTCTTCGAGAAGTCGAACTCGGCTGTCACTGCCGTAAATTGGTAGTTGGCTTCTGGCAGAACTGCATATAGCTCGTTGCCAGTGCTTTGCATATCCACCAAATCTTTGATTGGCGTGTTGTCGATGTCCGTGTTCTTGTAGGGGTCGTCCCACTTGAACCGCAGCATGGTCGAGTCGATGGGGTCCCATTCAAATTCTGAGGATTTGGCTTTTATCTCGTTTTGCACAAAATAGACTACGGAAGCTTCGCCGTTGGCTAAGAAGCGGCCCTTGCGGGTCTTGAAGTCAATGTGGGAGTTGTAGTTGTCGGTGGAGAAGGCGACATCTTTGCCGCCACTGATGTCGTAAATCCGCAAATTGGCGGTGTCGGCCAATAGTTCGTGGTGCTTGAACTGGAACAGTTGAGAGGAGATGTCGGCGCGATTGAACTTGACGATGCCGGTGCCGAACATGCCGCTCGGAGTAATCTTGGAGTTGCCGGTAAGCTCGGTTTCGCGGAAAATGGCCATAGGGTTCTCCAACGTATGGATGAACATTTGGTCTTGGTAGGGCTCCCAATGCAGATAGGCCTCCTCAACCGAGGCCGGCGGGTACTCCGCCCCTGCCATCTGCTCATCGACCGTGTGTGTTTTGGCGGCGCCGTTCGTGGAGTCGATGTAGAAGACCAAACTGTCGGAGAAAGTGTGCGAAGTGATGTAGTCAATATTTCCCTTTCCTCGCAAGCCTCTGTTGCTTAAGCTGATACGGCCCTGATACGCTCCTCGGGTGCCGTACATGGGCAGTCCGCCGGTATTATGCACGAAACCCAGGGAGAAGTCGGGCTGCACTTTCAGCGGTTCCGCGATGTCGGGGAAAATGCCGCCGGAAATCAAGGCTCCGCTGAACTTCATCGAGTCGATGACGAAGTTGTCAAGATTGATGATTCGGAACTGGTTCACCGCATAGTAGAATTTGTTGCGGTCATATACTCCACCCAAAACGTAAGGCTGGTCGTAGAACACTTTGCCTCCCTTCCGCGCCTCGAAGATGGGATAGTCGGGGTAATCGGTCATGCCGCTCTTGTTCCCGGGGACGTCGATGTACAGCACTCCGGAAAGCTCCTCAATCTGGCTGCGAACACGCTTCAGCTTGTAGTCGCCGTACATGTCCATCGGGCCGTCCTTGTCTTCCACGTACATGATGAGCGTGTCGATGACATCCATGTCCACGAGGAAGCGGTCGTAGTCGAACGAACAGTTGTGGGTCACGAAATCGAACAGGCCGCCGATGACCCGGCCGGAGAAAACCATGTTGCGGTTTTTCTTGACAGTGACCAGCTCGTTCATGGGGTAGACGTTTACAATCTGCGGGTCGCTCAGCACGAAAAATTCACAGCCGGTGATTTTCAGGTCGTTGGTCGCCAAATCCAAAGAAGCGTAGTGGGTCTTGGATTCGAGTTTGATATAGTCATAGTCTTTTCTTTTGACTTGATTGTTAAGATATTGGGCTATTTTGCTACGGTAGTGGATACGGTTGTGGTTCACGTCATATTCGATGAAACCGCGTGCAGCGAAGTCGATCATCATCGCCTTGATGTCCAAAGGCGGTTTGTTGAACCAGCGGATGACATCTTCTATGGTGAGGTCTTCGTATCCGGCGCTGTTGAACAGCTGCCATAGCGTATATAGCGGATTGACGTTGTTGTAGCCCTCGATTTCGTGCATCACCCCTTCTTCATAATAGTTCTGGGACTCGAAATAGGCGGCTTGGCTGCTCGTGTTTCCTACAATTGGTTTGAATTCAATGCGCTTCTCAGTGGTGACCCATTGTACGGATTCCACATACATGTCCAGTTTGTGGTAGGAATCGAAGAACGGGGAGCGGCCCACCCCCTGTTTAGGCCGGGAAATGAGCAGGCTTTTCTTCTCGTTGTCGTATTTGAAATTGGCGGCGGGGTGGTAGATGGAGTCGTTTTCAATGTAAATGGAGACTTTAGCGTCTTCAGACAGAAGGTTGGTGGGTCTGATCAGAAAACTTTTCGAGGCGGCGGAGATGATGACTTCCCCTTCGTTGTATATGGTGACTTTGGCGAGGGTGTCCCCATGGCCGCTGCCATAGATGGAGGTGCCGCGCATCTCAAAACCGCCGACATAGTCGACATCTTTGTAGAGGCCTTTCACTGGTAAGGTGGATTCTTTGCTGATGAAGCGCGGATAGGTGGCCTTCTCTTCGGAGGTGGGCAGAACGGCCTTGTCTTCCAAGTGGCCGATAACAGGTTGCGCGAACAAGCGAGGGTAGTGGAACAGGACGTTGTCGGCCACTACGCGAGGGAACCTCAGATCTATATCGTACGTTTTCAGGACGGCCTTGACTTTGTCGTCCAATCCGGCACGTTCCCATGAAACGATGCCGCCGTCAGCTTTGAACAGCAGCTTGTCGGGGTAGTAGCGGCCGCTGACTTTGCTCACAATTAGGCTGTCCTTGGCAGAATATCCCCACAAATCGATGCCTTTGAAGTCGAAATAAGGCTCCTTGTCAAAACCCATGTTGCCGGTGTGGCCTACAACCAGCCATTTCACATTGTCGCCCTGGTTCATCGTGTTGTTGAGGAAAAAATTCTCATAGAGTTTCATCTTTCCCTCGAAATAGGTCGAACTGTTGCCAATGTGGTATTCAAGAAGTTTTTTCCATGTGTCCGTCTCCTCCGCATATTGGCTTTGCAGGAACGCGTCGTAGGTGTGGATGAAGCTTTGGAAATGGGGGATGGGCCGGTATTTCTTCTTCACCATTTTGTTGGCGATTTCGATGAAAACGGACTGCTTTTCCGCGTCCATCCGGGTTTGCCACATCAGTTCGAACTCATCCAGGATTTCCTTGGCTTCCCTTTGTCGGTCTTTTGGGGTGGAAGAATAGAATTCTTTCATCTCCTCCACAGTCTTGGACGGGTCTTTGGAGAAAGAGGAAAAGCGTTGTGCCTGAGCTAAAAACGTCAGGCAGAGCAGCATACTGATAAAAAAAAACTTCTTCATCTTTATATAGAAAAATGGTGTGCAAACATACACAAAATTTCGGAATTTTGTGTATGTTTGCCGTTTGAAATTTTAAAGAGGGGGAAAGGGTCGCTTTCCTTGTTGGCATAAGTGTAGTAATCAACATGAACAAGCAATAGATATGAAAAAAGTATTAGGTATCGGAAACGCACTGGTGGACATTCTGGTGCACATAGACAATGACGAACTACTGAACCGCTTTGGACTTCAGAAAGGGGGGATGGAGATGATTGACGCTCAGCGCAAGCACGAAATTTTGGAGGCCATTTCCGGGATGCCGCAGACCATGGCCACCGGCGGCTCCACCTCCAACACCATGCACGGGCTGGCCCGTCTCGGCGCGACCGCCGGCTACATCGGCAAGGTGGGTGACGACGACCTTGGCCGGCTGTTCCGCAAGGAATGCGACCGTTTCGGTGTAATACCGCATCTCATCACCGCCGATCAGGACACGGGTGTCGCCATCACCTTCATCTCTCCGAACGCGGAGCGCACCTTCGCCACCTATCTCGGCGCTGCCGCCACGATGCAGCCCGAAGAGGTTGAGGAGGCCGTTTTCGACAATTACGACCTTATCCATATCGAGGGTTACCTTGTCTTCAACCACGACCTTATCCTGGACGTCTGCCGGAAGGCCAAGATTCACGGGTTGCAGGTTTCCATGGACATGGCCAGCTACAACCTCATAGCGTGTAATCTTGAGTTCGTGCAAATGTTGCTGCGCGATTACGTGGACATTATCTTCGCCAACGAAGAGGAAGCCAAGGCGTTCACGGGTGTGGAAAATGTGGAGGCCTTGCATGCTCTTTCCGAGTATTGTCCTATAGCCATCGTGAAGGTGGGCAAAGACGGCTCCTACATCAAAGAAGACGGGGTGGTCACAGCCATTGCGCCGGTGGAGGCAGTACGCCGCGACACCACGGGAGCCGGCGACATCTACGCGTCGGGTTTCCTCTTCGGTTATGTGAATGGCTATGACGCCCTGAAATCCGGTAATTTAGCATCCCGTCTTTCAGCGAGGCTGATTGAGTATGTCGGGGCAAAACTTCCCGACGAGGAGTGGGAGGAAATAAAAAAAGAGGAACGTTAAGTTCCTCTTTTTTTATGGTTTAGAGCCACTTGTGAGACTTGAACTCGCGACCTACGCATTACGAATGCGTCGCTCTACCAACTGAGCTAAAGTGGCTGGTTTTGCGCGGCAAAAATACACTTTTTTTCGACATGTGCAACAGCCGCGCGATTTTTTTCTGTTCCCTTACTCCTGCGAGGCAGGGATGACGGAGACGTAAGATCTGTCCTTATAGGTTTTCTTGAACTCGACGACACCATCACACAGTGCGAAGAGAGTATGATCCTTGCCCATGCCGACGTTCTTGCCCGGGTTGTGGACAGTGCCTCTTTGGCGTACGATGATGTTGCCGGCCTTGGCAAATTGACCACCGAAAATTTTCAAACCTAATCTTTTACTCGCTGATTCGCGGCCGTTCTGTGAACTACCGACACCTTTTTTATGAGCCATAAGTCTAAATTTTAATCGTTAACACTAAATTTTACAGGGTGATGCTATCAATCTTGATGGAGGTCAGGCACTGGCGGTGACCGTTCAGTTTCTGATAGCCTTTTCTTCTTTTCTTCTTGAAGACGAGAACTTTGTCGCCTTTCAGATGTTGGAGAACGGTAGCGGTCACGCTGGCACCGGCTACGGTCGGCGTGCCCACATTTACAGTACCGTCATTGTCCACTAACATCACGCGGTCGAATTTGACCTGCGCACCTTCTTCAGCCTTAAGGCGTTGAACATAGACTCTGCGGTCTTTTTCAACCTTGAATTGTTGCCCGGCTATTTCTACAATTGCGTACATTTTTTTGGTTTTTTAGTTTGTGATTTTTTGGGGCGGCAAAAATAAGATTTTTTTCGATACAAACTTTTTCGGTGCAATTTTTTTTAAACTATTCCGTTATAGTTCAGTTTTTAAACGTCACATATATATAAATGTAGTAATGATATGAAAGCAATGAATTATTCCAAGGTATTGACAATCACAATTTTATCTATTATGGCAACGGCTTATACAGGTTGCTCGCAGCCTGAGAACCGTACGCCTCACACAACGGCGAAGTATGTGGATCTGACGGATGCGGCCGAGTCTTCCGTCAACGCGGTGGTCTATATCAAGACGGAATTTACGCAGAAGACATCCGCTTGGGATGAATTTTTTGGAGGGACAATTTGGGAACATTTCTTCGGTTCTGCCCCGAGTGCCTATCCAGTGCAGGCAGCTGGCTCCGGGGTTATCATCTCTTCCGACGGCTACATCGTGACCAACAACCATGTGGTGGAGGATGCTGCCAAAGTCACCATCACACTGAACGACAAGCGTGAGTATGACGGGGAAATCATCGGCACCGACCCCGCTTCCGACCTGGCTCTTCTGAAAATAAAGGAGACGCGGCTGCCGTACCTGAAGTTCGCCAACTCGGATTCAGTGCGAATCGGCGAATGGGTGCTTGCCATCGGCAACCCCATGGGACTCAACTCCACTGTCACCGCCGGCATCATCAGTGCCAAGGCACGCCAGCTCAGTACCGGACGGAACACCCTCTCCGATGAGGTCTATCTCCAGACTGATGCCGCCGTGAACTCCGGCAATAGCGGGGGTGCACTGGTTAACGCCGCAGGCGAGCTGGTCGGAATCAACACCGCCATCGCTTCCGGCAACGGGTACTATACCGGCTACTCTTTCGCCATCCCTTCCAACATTGTCAAGAAAATCAGCTATGACTTGGAGCATTTCGGAGTCACGCAGCAAGCCTACCTCGGCGTTTCCATTATGGAACTCAACGCAAGTAATGCCAAGGAATTGAACCTCAACGATGTAAAAGGCATTTATGTAGCTGAAGTTTCCGACAACGGAGCCGCAAAACAGAACGGCTTCCAGGAGGGGGATGTCATCACCTTAATCGACGATACCCCTGTCAACAGCCTTGCTGAAGTGCGTGGGGTGCTCAAAACGAAGTCTCCTGGCGACAAAGTGAAAGTTATCCTGGTCAGAAACGACGAAAAAATGACCAAGAATGTAACTTTATTGAACAGTCAAGGTACAACTGAAAAGGTTGAAAAGTAAATGGTTGTTGGTTGTTGAAATGTGTGTATAGGGGTTAATGGCCAAGAGCTAAGAGTCTAAGTCATATATAAATGAGACAATTAAAAATATCGAAGTCCATCACGAACCGTGATTCCGCATCGTTGGAACGGTTTCTCTCCGACATCAGCAAAGTGCAGATGATCGGGGCGGACGAAGAAGTCGAGCTGGCGAGAAAAATCAAGGCTGGAGACGAGGATGCGCTAAACAAGTTGGTCACCACCAACCTTCGTTTTGTCGTGTCCGTTGCCAAACAATATCAAAACCAGGGAATTGGGTTGCAAGACCTCATTAACGAAGGCAACTTGGGGCTTATCAAGGCTGCCCAGCGTTTCGACGAGACGCGCGGCTTCAAGTTCATCTCCTATGCGGTCTGGTGGATTCGCCAGGCTATCCTCCAGGCTATCGCAGACCAGTCTCGTATTGTGCGTCTCCCCTTGAATCAGGTCGGTGTCATCAACAAAATAAAAAAGGAAACCGCCCGCTTGGAACAGACCCTCAACCGTCTGCCAACCACCGAGGAGATTGCCAACGTCATGGACATGCCTGTTTATAAGGTGGCCGAGATCATGAAGATGAACAATCATCCGCAGTCTATCGATTCCCCCATCGCTCCGGATGAGGAGACACGCTTCGTGGATGTGTTCGTGCACGACAATGACGATAACACCGACACCTCTCTGATGCATGAGTCGCTCTCGTCGGAGATCAACGACCTCCTGAACACCTTGCCTGAAAAAGAGGCGGACGTGCTGAGACTCTTCTTTGGCATCGGAGCCTCCCATGAATACACGCTGGACGAAATCGGCGACAGACTGGGCCTTTCCAGAGAACGGGTGCGACAAATCAAGGAACGTGCGCTAAAAAAACTGCGCCTGAGTACAAAAAACAAGAACTTGAAGGGATATTTGTAATTAGTGAATTGTCATTGGAGGTGTTCTATGCATAAGATTTTGCAAGTCAAGACCTGTTCAAGCGTTATCGTTTTGCTTTGTGCGTGCGCGGCTTTGGTGTCGTGCAAGCCGAAGGCGTTGCCCGAACCCAAACCTATGGGATATTTCCGAATCGACTTGCCCGAACACCGGTACCGTCTTTTGGACACCACGCTGCAGCTCAAGGACAGCGGAACCGATGTAGGGCTTTTCCCCCTTCCTTTCAGATTCGAACAGTCGGTTTTCGCCAACACGACCATTGAACCGCAGGAGGACAACATCGTCTGGGCCACCGTCAGATACCCCGATTTGAATGCCTCCCTCCGTTTCACCTGTTTCACGGTCAAAAACGCCGATAGCTTGCGAAACCTTATGATTCGGGAGGACAAAATGGTGAAATTCCACTATCAGAAGGCCGATGACGTGCAGTATTCCGTCATCCGAGACCCTGAAGCGCACATTTGGGGGCAATCCTACGAAATTTTCGGCAAAGAGGTGGCCACCCCGTTCCAGTTCTGGCTCACCGACAGTGTCAATCGTTTTGTCAGAGCCTCCCTCTATTTCGACGGCACTCCGAACAATGATTCGTTGCAGCCTGTGATACAGTATCTTAAGGAGGATGCAATGCATCTCATCAATACGTTTGCATGGAAACCTTGACCGACTGGATTTTCCATCTTTCATCGGCTGCGGATTTTGAGGCAGCGGCATTGCGCGTTTTCGGCTTTCAGTACGATGGGAATGCCGTCTATCGCGCGTATTGTCAGCATATTGGCATTCAGAAGGAGATGGTGAAAACTTTGTCGGACATTCCATTCCTGCCAATTTCCTTTTTCAAGACCCACGAAGTCAGGACGACGGAGTTCGTCCCTGAGTTGACGTTCCAGAGTAGCGGAACCACGGGGATGGCGCATTCGATACACTTCATCAAGTATGCAGACCTTTACCGTCAGAGCCTTTTGAACAGTTTTCGCCATTTCTACGGGAATCCGGTTGAATACACATTCCTTGCCCTGCTGCCCAATTATCTGGAGCAGAAAAATTCCTCTCTGATCTATATGGTGGAAACCCTGATGCACCAATCCGCGTCTGAAGACAATGGCTACTTCCTTTACAACCACGAAGAACTGTACAACAAGCTCCTCCATCTGCGTGACAAACAACAGAAAACAATCCTTTGGGGCGTGACATTCGCGTTGCTTGACTTTGCCGAAAAATATCGCATGGACTTCCCGGAGCTGATTGTGTTTGAGACAGGCGGGATGAAGGGGCGCAGGAAAGAGATGGTGAAGGAGGAGCTGTATGCGGTTCTGCAGGGTGCCTTTGGTGTCCATTCCATCCATTCGGAGTATGGCATGTGCGAGCTGTTGTCGCAGGCTTACAGTGTCGGAGATAACATCTTCAAGACCCCGCCATGGATGCGCCTCTGTTTGCGAAGCGAACGCGACCCCTTGGACGGCAGCAACTCCGCCAGCACGGGTGTCATCAATGTGGTGGATTTGGCCAACCTTTACAGTTGCTCGTTCATCGCTACCGAGGACCTCGGGCGCCGCAACGGGCAGGGCATAGAAGTGCTCGGTCGCTTGGACAACGCCCAGCTGCGGGGTTGCAACTTGTTAGTGCTTTAACGTCCACCTCTTGTCCCGTGAACTGCTTCCGCAGGAAGGGTGTGTTCGCAAGGCGGGGAAATCTTCCCGTATTCCGTGTATTTGTTTTTTGTGTACCTTTGCCGTCTCATTTTGAAAGCTGATTTCATCTATGGAAAAAGTGAAAAGATTATTACCCGACATTTTGAAGACGATTCTTTTCGTCGGGTTAGGTGTATTTTTTATATGGTTGTCTATTAAGGATTTAAGTAAGGATGATATCCAAATGATATTTTCCTCGATGGCTTTGGTGAACAATCCTCGCGGGTGGCTGTTCATCGGTTTGTCGGTGCTTGCCATTGTGTTGGCGGACCTTATCCGCGCCGAGCGTGCGCGGCTTCTGCTGAATTCCATCCAATACAGGCCGCGCTTTTCAATGATGTTCTACTCCGTGATGGTCTGTTACTTGGCCAACCTCGCGTTGCCGCGTCTTGGTGAGATTCTCCGTTGTTCTTTTCTGCAGCGTTACGAAAAGGTCCCATTCCAGAAGTCGTTGGGTACGGTCATTCTCGAACGTGCCGTGGATATGGTGTGCTGGGCTTTCCTGCTTGTCATCGTCTTGTTGATGAATAACGGGTTGCTCTCCAACCTGATTGTGGATCAGAGTACCCAGATGACCCTCGAGGAGTGGTTTGCAGCGAAAGGGCTGAGCTACATGGGGAATTATCTGTTGTACATAATCATAGCGGTGGTCGTTCTTCTCATCGTGGTAGTGCGCATCACCCGGAACTGGTGGCAGCAGAAACCCGCATTGGTCAAAGTGGCCGACTTTTTCAAAGGGATATGGCGGGGTTTCGTGTCCATCAAGGATCTCCCGAATCCGTGGTATTTCGTTTTCTGGACAGTGGCCATGTGGATTAGCTATTTCTTAGGGGTTTACCTGTTTTTCCACGCGTTGCCTTACCTGCACCATATCGGCATTGGCGCCGCTTTCTCGGTGCTTGTCTTCGGCACTATCGCCTTTATTATCTCTCAAGGCGGCTTGGGGGCTTATCCGCTGATCACGGCGGGCATCGTCATGCTTTACGGCATCCCTTATACCGAAGGATTGGCCGCAGGGTGGATCGGCTGGATATTGCAGACGGCGGTATCCTTGGTTTTCGGTCTCCTCTCCCTCACGCTCACCTCTTTCTACAAACCGCATGATTCTGCAGTAAACACCGAAGAAAATGGATTGGCGTAACTTTCCGATGAATGAAAAGGTGGTCGCCAGGGATTTTTTTCGGGCGAATGCGCTTAAATTACACCTCCAAAAAATAGTCTTCACAAATGGCTGTTTTGATGTCTTGCACTTCGGGCATGTCCATTATTTGCAGCAAGCCAAACGATTGGGGGATTTGTTGGTGGTGGGGTTGAATAGTGACGAATCGGTGCGGAGGTTGAAGGGACCGTCGCGTCCTGTCAACGGGGAGATGGAGCGGGCATACGTGCTCGGCGCATTGTCTTGTGTGGATTATGTGGTAGTTTTTGAGGAAGATACGCCAGAAAATCTCATCCAAGTCGTCAAGCCGGATGTTCTTGTGAAAGGCGGGGACTATCAGATCGGGGATATTGTCGGGGCCGATTTCGTGATGGCTAACGGCGGTGTCGTGACAACGGTGCCCTTTGTGGAAGGCTATTCTTCCACACAAATAATTGAGAAATTAAACACTAAACAATGAGAAAGTTATATTTTCTGATATTGTCGGTATGCGCCACTACGTTGATGGGACAAAACGTGGATATAACCTCGTATTCCCAAAATATAGCCTTGGCGGACACGTTGAAAAAAGCCCCTGCTGTCGTTTTTCAGCAAGCGGCCTATCCTTCCATATCGGAAGTATATGAGATTCCTGCATATGGATTATATCAAAAGTATTGGGACACCAACCATTTGCGTAGCCGTCTTTTGGAAATCCCATTCTCCAACGACCGCCTCATGTTGATGTTGGTTCAGGATGCCAACAATCCGTTTGTCATGCCTTGCCAGTTCGAAAAGGTGCGCGCGGCTTACGGAGAGACGAAAAACGGTAGTTTTCACCCCGGAATAGACCTGAAGACTGAGCCTCAAACCTTGGTTAAGAGCTGTTTTGACGGCGTGGTGCGCATGGCCAAGGATTATGGGGACTATGGGCATGTCGTTGTGGTGCGACACTATAACGGATTAGAGACGGTCTATGCCCATCTTGACAAGCTCTGTGTCAAACCGAACCAGATAGTGAAGGCCGGCCAAGTGATTGGACAGGCGGGTACTACCGGCAATACCAAGGAGTGCATATTGCATTTCGAAACGCGTTTCATGAACGAATATTTTGACCCGGAACTGGTCATTGATTTGGAGGAGGAGGATGTGCTGCAAAACAATATGGCCTTGATGTCAAGGGATTTCAATATTTTGCCTTTGGATGCAGTTGGGGATTGGAAGCCTGCAGCTCCGAAGCCTGCAGCAGCTCCAGCCATCGACGCCCCCTTGATGCAGAAGGACGAGCCCGTTCAGACAAGTCAAGCCCAAGGACACAGTGTGGATCCGGATTCAGTCTCTCCCGAGGTGTCTGGCCCAGTCCGTCCGTCAGCTACTCCTGCGGCCTCAAATTCGGATTCCGAAGCGGTCTATCATACCGTCGCGGCAGGAGAGAATCTGTATCGTATTTCCTTGAAATACAAGACTACGGTGGAAAATATTCTCAGGCTTAACAATCTTAAAAATGCTGACAGAATTGTTGAAGGGCAGAAACTGAGGGTGAGATAAGCATTACGCTTCCTTTTCGTTTTCTTTGAATGCAAAAATAAAAGCTACTGCGACCACGAAGGCGTAAGCGGCAAAGATATACCATGCGTTCGTCCATCCCTGCATGATGGAAGCGGGTTCTGCATGGTTCTTCAAGGGAATGAAAACAAGATGATTAAGAACAGCCTGGGCTCCGAATGTGCCGAGCGTGGCACCGATACCATTGGTCATCAGCATGAAAAGCCCTTGTGCGGAAGCACGGATGGAGGGCTCGGTCTGCTGGTCAACGAACAGGGAGCCGCTGATGTTGAAGAAGTCGAATGCCACGCCGTAAACGATGCAGGAGAGGATGAAGAGCCATACGCCCGGACCAGGATTCCCCATGCCGAAGAACGCGAAACGCAACACCCATGCAAACATGGCTATCAGCATCACCTTTTTGATGCCAAAGCGTTTCAAGAAGAACGGAATCAGCAGGATACACAGAGTTTCTGAGATCTGGGAGAGAGAGATCAACATGTTGGCGTGTTTCACGCCGAAAGCGTCCGCATATTCGGGGAGGTGCCCGAAACTGTGCAGGTATGGATTGGCAAAGCCATTAGTGATTTGTAAAGAGACACCCAGCATTATCGAGAAGATGAAGAAGACGGCCATTTTTCTCTCTTTGAAGAGTTTGAAAGCTTGTAGGCCGAACATGTCTGCCACGGAGGAGACTTTCCCGTCATTGTTGCTGTTGCATACGGGCAGGGTAAAAGCGTACAGGCCGAGTATTATGCCGATTCCGCCGCTTGTAATAAACTGATTTGCATTGTGCTGAAATCCGAGTAAATCCACGAACCACATGGAGATGATGAAGCCTATGGTGCCGAACACGCGGATGGGCGGAAAATGCTTCACCCGGTCCAGCCCAGCCATTTCCAGTGCGTGGTAGGCCACCGAGTTGGAGAGCGCGATGGTGGGCATATAGAAGGCCACTCCAATGGTGTAGAGGGTGAACAGCGGCCCGAATTGCACGGCATCACCTGCGCCCAGACCGTAAAGGCCTGCGCAAATCATCGCCGCCCCAGAGATAAGGTGGCTGATACCCAACACCTTTTGAGCTTGTATCCACCGGTCGGCGATGATGCCTAATATGGCCGGCATGAAGATGGAGACAATGCCTTGTATGGAATAGAAAATGCCGATTTGTCGTCCCAGTCCGTGTGTGGCCAAATAAGTGCCCATGCAAGTGAGATAGGCTCCCCAAATGGCGAACTGGAGAAAATTCATCAGAATGAGTCTGGCTTTCACGTTCATAATCGTATTTTTTATAATTGTCCTGAAGATTGGAGTCACTTCACGTAAAAATCAAATAGACATTGCCCTTCGAGAAAGCCTTGCAAATGGTCGTTGAGGTGCACAGGGCCTACGCCGACAGGGGTTCCGGTGAATAGGATATCCCCCATTTTGAGGGTCATGAACTGCGACACGTATGAAATGAGCGTGTCGATGGGAAAGAGCATGTCCCGGCTATGACCTTCCTGCACTTTCCCGTTATTGAGCAGAAGATGGAAATGGAGGTCTTGCGGGTCGGGGAGTTTTGATTTCGGGATGAACCCGCCCACCACGGCAGATCCGTCGAAGGCCTTGGCGATTTCCCAAGGTTCCCCATCTGCCATGCATTTGCGCTGTAGGTCCCTCGCGGTGAAGTCCACGCCCAAGCCAATCTCGTCATAGTATTTGTGGGCGAATTTTTCTGAGATACACTTCCCTAACCGGTTTATTTTCACGATAATTTCGGTTTCATAATGGACCTCGTTCGAGAAGTCGGGAAGGAAGAAAGGACGGTTGCAGCGGGTGATGGCGGACTCTGGTTTGAGGAAGAACACCGGCTTCGTCGGCACTGCATTGTGCAGTTCCGCTGCGTGCGCGGCATAGTTACGGCCGATGCAAATGAATTTCATGACGATCAGAAGAAGTTGATGTTCAAGGCAATTTCGACATATCCCAAGTTGGCACGCTGGTCCACCTTGCTGAAGCTGTTCTGGGCTTTCCCCTTGCCTTTGAAGTAGTTGGTGAATGTCTGCACGTAGTTGACCATCATTCCGACACGGGTGTTCGCGGTAAGGGAATACTCAAAGCCGGTGCCTATATAGAACGCTTCCTTGAACAGGGCTGCCTCTTGGGAGTCGATCGTCTGTCGTGACCAGACTTCATCGCCAAAAGTGTATTTGTCAGTGCTGGAGGCCTTCAGGTTGAAACTGTGCATCAGTCCGGCATTTCCGCAAATGAAGAAGTTGTTGATGGAGTTGGTTTTCAGTGTGACACCCGTCGGGATGGTCAGGTAGATGGAGCGGTAGGTTCGACGGGTTGGGGTGCTGTCGGCAATGCCGATTGCCCCGACCGGGACATTGTCCAGGAAAGTCATTTTGCCGCCGCAATGTTCGGCAAAAAGACCCGTGGAGAAGTAGAAGTTTTTCTTGCGGGTCAGGTTGACGTTCAGGTTGAGGCCATAGCGCATCCCGGAGGCCACGCCATCTTTCTCGTAACCGGGCGTATGGTCGTACATCCAGGAGATTGTGGGTGCGAATGTGACCCCGAAATTGATGCGGGAACCGTTTCCCGGATCTTTGATGTATGTGGAAGACATCCTCGGTTTTTTGTCGGTGTTGATCTGGCCGAAAACGAATCCGGCGAAACAGACAAATGCGAATAATAAAACAAACTGTTTTCTCATAATATGATTGCTTTGAATTGTACCCTAATGTTTGTATCAAACCACGATTTTCAGTATCGTAAAACGAACCTGCAAAACTACAAAATATTCTGAAACAAAATAAAACGGACATGATTGAATGTCGATCATGTCCGTTTTCAGTGTTGAGGATGCGGAAACAGGGCTATTGCACGATTTTCAGTTCCTGCATCAGGTTCTGGGCGTTGGCCATCTTGTCGATGATGAAGAGCAGGTACCGCATGTCCATGCAGATGGTGCGCTGCACTTCGTTCTCGAAGGCGATGTCACCGCTCATGGCTTCCCAGTTGCCGTCGAAGGCCAGACCGATGAGGTTGCCGTTGGCATCAATGACGGGGCTGCCGGAGTTGCCGCCCGTGATGTCGTTGGTGGTAATGAAGTTGACCACCAAGTCGCCGTTTTCATTGGCATAGCGGCCATAGTCGTGGTTTTCCCACAGCTTGATGAGGTCTTGCGGCACGTCAAACTCCCAGTTACCGGGTTTGTACTTGGCCATCACGCCGTCAAGGGTGGTGATGTAGTTGTAGGTGACACCATCTGCCGGCTTGCAGTCTTGCACGCTGCCGTAAGTGAGGCGCATGGTGAAGTTGGCGTCGGGATAGAAATTGCGGTCTTTCTGCATCTCCATCAACCCTTCCATATAGAGGCGGTTGGCGCGGCCGCATTCCACTTTTTCGGCCTGTTCGCTCAAGTTCCAATAGGATTGCAGGATGTCTAACATCAGGGCAAAGACAGGGTCTTTAGACAGAGATTTGGGGTTGTCCATCCAGGCCTCCAGTTTGGATTTGTCAACCAGGACAGACTTCGCGAAGGCGTTATCTACGAAAGCGGTGAAATCGCCATGGTTCTTGTCACCCACCTTTTTGATGGTGGTGGGCAGCTGGTCGCGATCCACATCTTTGTAGAACAGGTTCAGCAGGGCAATGGTGACGTCGCGGTCTAACGCTTTGTTATAGTCCTTGAAGAAATCCTCCACGGAAGCTTTCATTTTTTGGGCATTTGCAACAATTTTGTCGTGCGATGCCAGTTTTTCTTCGATAGCCCGATTGATAGGTCTGAACCGCAGGGCGAACGTAACGGCCTCGCCGCCGCGCCAGCCGGCTTCACGGTGGTAGATCAACGCTTTCTGGTATTTGGACTGATGATTCCAGTAATTGTTCATTTCGTCGAAGATGCCGTCATATTTGGCTTTGCGGTTTTTGTCTTGTGCGGCCCACTGGCGGAAAGCCTGTTCCTGCTCCAAACGTTTCTCATAGACTTTGTTGCGTTTCAGCTGCTTCACCTGGCCGATGTAGTATTTCCAGTAGTTGCTGACGCTGGCCTGTTTGGAGGCATACTGGATGAAGACGGCAGGGTCGGCGTCCATGTGCTTGCGGTATTGTTCCAATTTGGTAGTACGGCAATCCACGATGGCGGGCCCTTCGAGCTCGATGACGTTCTTCACGGCACCGGAGGCGGAGTAGCGGTCAGTGGAGCCTGGATAGCCCAAAATCATGGTGTAGTCGCCGGGTTGCACTCCCTTCAGCGAGATGGGCAGGTAGTGCTTCGATTTCATGGGGATGTTGTCCTTGCTGTACTTGGCGGGGGAGCCGTCGGGGGCGGTATAGACACGGAAGATGCAGAAGTCGCCTTTGTGGCGAGGCCACGTCCAGTTGTCGGTGTCAGCGCCGAACTTGCCGATGCCCCACGGTGGACAGGCCACGAGGCGGACATCCTTATAAACGTCGTATTCGAACAGGATGTATTGGTTGCCGTGGTAGAACGGCACGATTTCCACCTCCACATCGCGTTTGCCTTTGCGCTCGAGGGTCAGTTTCTTGCCGTTTTCCGAAATCTTCGCGGCACGGTCGGCCTCGGACATGTCATCGGTGACCCCTTTCAGGATAGCCGTTGTGACATCCTCAATGTAGGCGAGGAAAGAGACGGTGAGCCCTTCGTTGGGGAGCTCTTCGGCCTTGCTGCGGGCCCAGAAACCGTCCTGCAGGTAGTCGTGTTCCACGGAGGAGTGGGCCTGCACTTGGCCGAGGCCGCAGTGGTGGTTGGTGAGCAAAAGACCTTCCGGGGAGATGAGCTCGCCGGTGCAGCCGCCGCCGAATTGCACGATGGCGTCTTTCAAGCTGGGCTGGTTGAAACTGAAAATCTGTTCGGCTGTCAGTTTGCAGCCAAGTCGCTGCATGTCAGCCAGATTTTGGCCATTGATGGAGTAGGGGAGCCACATGCCCTCGTCGGCTCTGGCACCCATGACCAGCATCATCAGTGTGATGCATAAAAAAGAGAATTTTTTTATCATGATGGTGAAATATTTAAGATTTCAATGATGATTGTCGTCTAAATAAGTTTGAACTGTGCCGCGACCCACTTGTCTTTCGCCTTGTGGTTCACATATCGGAGCCCGTTCTGGGCGCAGCAATAGCGCAGGGCGGGCAGGTCTTCCTCGTAGAAGCCGCTCAGGAAGAGCAAAGCCCCGTCGTTCATGCATTTCACGTATGCGGGGATGTCTTGGAGCAGGATGTTGCGGTTGATGTTGGCGAGGATGATGTCGTAGCGGTCGTTGCCCAGCAGCGATGCGTCGCCGAGCAGCACTTTCAGGTTGTCGCAGTGGTTGTGATGCGCGTTTTCCACGCCGTTGCGGTAGGCCCATTCGTCGTTGTCGATGGCGGTGACGGGGAAGGCTCCTTTCATGCAGGCGAGAATGGCGAGCACGCCCGTGCCCGCGCCCATGTCGAGCACCGCCTTGCCGCGCACGTCCGTCTCCAACAGGTAGGAGACCATCTGTGCAGTGGTGGCGTGGTGTGCTGTCCCGAACGACATTTTCGGTTCGATCACGATTTCGTAGTCCACGTCCGGACGTGCCGGATGGAACGGGGCGCGGATGTAGCACTTGTCGTCGATCAGCACCGGCTCGTAGTTGGCCTCCCAGGCGGCGTTCCAGTCCTTGTCCTCCATCGGGGTCACGGAGTAGGCGACCTTCACTTCCGGGAACTCGGGGTTCTCCAGCATGTCCTTGAACACGTCTTCCCGGTAGTCTTTCTCCGGAATGTAGCACAGCAGTTCCCCTTCGCTGTCGCCGTCCATGAAACTGTCGCATCCGGCATCCGCCATCAGCGAGGTATAGACCTCCTTCCACGGGTCGACCGGGGTGATTTTCAACTTGATTTCGAGATACTTCATAAGGGTTTCAAGTTTCAGGTTTATAGTAGAGACGCAAAATTTTGCGTCTCTACACTCATGTCTTAAGTCTAATATTCGATTGGTCTTCCCGACAGGTTGAACCACAGTTCCTGTTCCTCCTGTGTCTTCTTGTCCACGACGATCACCTTGTAGGCGGTGAGTTTGTCGGCGAGACGCTTGACGGTGTAGAATTCCTTGAGTTTGCAGCTCTTGTGCTCCTTCTTGAGGTAGTCCTGGATGGTGGCGGAGAGGTTGTCGTTCTTGCCGAGAACCCAAGTCTCTGTGAGTTCGCCGTAACTGTTATAGACGCAGAACTCCTTGCCCCGGGTGGTGTAGAAAGCGGCGATGTAGTTCATGTAGCCGTCCTCCGTCCACACTTCGTTGTTCACCTTCGGGTATTTGAGCTTGAAGGCGGCTTTCACGTTCTCGGGCACATTTGAGGCATCGTTGTTGTCGAGACTCATGTTCATCTTCTCGTAATATTTGTTGAGGGCGTCGTCTTCGGCACTCTCCTTCTTGTCGTTGCCGCCCAGTTCGTAGTCGGGGTCCACGGTGCGGATCAGCTTGCCGGCCTTGTCGAAGAAGACCGTGGTGACCAGCTTGGCCTTGTAGTTGGCTTTCTCGTAGAATTCCACCATCGTTTTGTCGTTCTTGTCGGCGCGTTGCTCCTTGACGGCGCTTTTGAACCGCCAGCCGGGGTAGAAGTCGTTGAGGTGCTTGGACATCAGGCCCGTGACAGACTCTTCGGGCATGATGGTGAGGGTTTTCTCCCATACGCCGTTCGGTTTGATATAGACGGCCGTCTTCTTGTCCTGGTTGAGGCAACGGGCGATGTAGACGCTGTCCACGAGGAACCAGTTGAGTTCGGCGGGGTGCAGCACTTTCTTCGCCAGTGCTTTGGAGACCACCTCGGGGACCGTGTTGGCCTTGATGGCGATGTTGCCGTGTTCGTCCTTCACCACCGGCTCGGGTTTCTCTTTTTTTGGTTTGGCCTCTTTTTTAGGCTGTTCGTTGGTCTTGGCGGCAGTGCTGTTGGCTGGTTTCGCTGTTGTATTTGCGGGTTTGGAAGCGGTGTTGGCAGGTTTTGCGGGTGTTTTTGCGGCGGCTTTGGCTGCCTCTTTGGCTGCCTTCTCGGCGGCGGCCTTCTCCTCGGCCTCTCGTTTGGCAGCTTCGGCTCTCTCGGCTTGGCGTTCTGCGGCGGCGGCTTTGGCCTGCTCAATCTTGTCGGGATGCTTCACGGTAGGGTCCTTGAAGCCGGCCGGATCCTGTCGGGAGAGCAGTTTGTTTTGTCCGGTGCTGGCGAACGTGAGTACGGAGGGGGATGCCCCGACGGCATCCTCTTTCACTTCCAAGTAGTAATGTGTGCTAACATCCTCTTTTTCTTCCAAAGCACTGACACTGATGACGTATTCAGGATAATTGGCCTTCACGTAGTCTGTTATCGCGGAAGGAAGCTCGTTGGCAGGCACGGAGAACAGAGTGCGTATCCAGTTTCCGCTCCCGGAAATGTACACTTTCCCGCTGGCGGTTCCGTCCTTGATGTTTGCGACATATTGGCTGCCTTCTTTCACCCAGCCGGTCACCTTGACGTAGGAATATTGCTCTTCAAGGGCTTGGACTACATCGGCGGGAACGTCGGAGGCTTTGAGCTTTTGGGCGGAAACGGGGTTGAAGTTAACGTTAACAAGTTGAATGACAACAAATAACAGTGTTGATAAAATTGTATTTTTCATTTTTGTCCGAATTTGCAAATGGAGGCACAAAGATAAAATTTTTTGGTTTTGCCTGGCGACGGGATTTTTTACGGGTGGGGCACGGCGTTATGCCGGGTCGTATGCCCTTGGCGGGTAGGGCTTCCCTTTCCCGTTTTGGTATAGTGTTTCCCGGATTTTGGAGGTGAGTATGTCAATGCCGATGTTGTTATGTCCGCCCACGGGGATGATGATGTCGGCGAGTCGCTTGGTGGGCTCTATGAAGAGCTCGTGCATGGGCTTGACAAAGTGGCGGTAGTGGCGGATGGATTTGTCGAGGCCGCGTCCGCGTTCGATGACGTCGCGGGTGATGATCCGGATCAGCCGTTCGTCGGCGTCAGTGTCAACGAACACCTTGATGTCGAGAGTGTCGCATAGTTCGGGGTTGGTGAAGATGAGGATGCCTTCCACGATGAGGACTTCGGCCGGGTGGACGGGGATGGTCTCTTTGCCGCGGCGGCAGGTGACGTAGGAGTAGGTGGGCATTTCGATGCTCTTGCCGGCCTTCAGTTGGTTGACATGCTCCACCAAAAGCGGGAACTCGATGGCGGAGGGGTGGTCGAAATTGAGCTGTTCCTTTTCCGCCTGCGAGAGCTCGCCGTTGTCGCGGTAATAGGCGTCCTGCGACAGTACGCTGACATGGTGTGGGGGGAACTGGCTGATGATTTTTTGGACGACGGAGGTTTTTCCTGAGCCTGATCCGCCGGCAATTCCTAAAACTAACATGTTGACGGGTATTCGTTATACATCTTTGCTTTGGTGAAACACCGCTGCAAAGATGCAAAAAAAATCTGAATCCAAGGCTGGATTCAGATTTTTTGTTGCCCCGATAGGATTCGAACCCATACAAACAGAACCAGAATCTGCGGTGCTACCATTACACAACAGGGCAAAAGCGAATTGCGCGGCAAAAATACATTTTTTTCTTTACCGCGCAACACTTATTGAAATTTTTTTTTTAGCTGACGAAAACCACTTCATACCAGATGAATCCATTTACCACAACTGCCTTATAATAAACGTTATCGACTTTATAGTAGAGGGTGTTGTCGAGGATGATTTCTTCGTAGTTGCTGGGCAGTTCAGCGAGGCGGGCACCGATCGGAGGAGCTACAACTTGGTAATTGTTGTTGTACGGGAGGTAAAAAGTGCCGTCGTCATAGTAGTATTTTATGTTGTTGTGGACTACCACTACGGGTTTCCAGGAGTTGAAGATGGCGTATGCGATAACGGCTCCGAGCGGCGGGCGGCAGATAACGTAGTATCCGTTGATGTAGCGGCAGAAGACGCTGTTGTAGAAGTAGTAGGGAGTTCCGTGGTAGTATACCGGTCTTACGTGGTGCGGGATGTGCATGTGGTCGTTGTAGTGGTGGTGGTTAGGGTGCACGTAAGGGTTGTGAGGGGCCGGGCCGTGTCCGTGGTTCGGGCCGTGCCCATTGTTGTGGTGTCCGTTTCCGCCGGGCTTTGAGCCATTGTTGACCGCGTTGCTCCCTTCGGTGCGGGGGGCGTTGGCCGGCTGGGGCTTCGCCTCTCCAGATTCTGTGTAACCACGTCTTTCAGAAATGCTTGCAGTGGTTTCGTTTCCGGAAACTTTGGCCAATCCGTTGTTGTCGGTTCTTGTCGTGGCGTTGTTTGTGGCCGGTCTGTTGGTCGTGGCGTTAGGGGTGGCAGGAGTCTTGGAGGAGGAAGAGGCGGCCGGTCTGTTGGTCGTGGCGTTAGGGGTGACGGGAGTCTTGGAGGAGGAAGAGGCGGCCGGTCTGTTGGTCGTGGCGTTAGGGGTGACGGGAGTCTTGGAGGAGGAAGAGGCGGCCGGTCTGTTGGTCGTGACGTTAGGGGTGGCAGGAGTCTTGGAGGAGGAAGGAGAGGCAGCCGGTCTGGTATTCGAGGGGTTCTGCCGTGCGTTAGTGGTGGGACGAGTGGTGCTGTTGGCGCGTGAGAGGCTCTGTTGTGCCCTCTGGTAGCTGTTGTTCGCCTTGCTCAGCTGGGCGTCGCCTTTCTTGATTTGGCGGGACGCTTGGCTGGAGGGTTGTTGTTTAGTCACCGTGGCAGGCTGGCTGTTGGCGGTTCTTGCTCTGGATGAGTTGGGCGTTTGGGCCACAGCTTCCATAGACACTAAACCAGTCATCAGGAAGATACTCATCATCATCATTAACTTTTTCATTGTTTCTCCTTTTTATTGGTTTGAAGTTACAGATAAGACGTCCGTCAGCCTTTTTCGTTTAATGCTTTATCATGATTTTCCTGTGTGCGGCACGGCCTTGGCTCTCTATGGAAAGCATATATATGCCGTTTGGAAGCTGGGCTGTTGGTATTTCCATTTCCCCGACGGATTCGAATGTTTTCAGAAACACAGACTGTCCGACCATATTATATAATGAAAGAGTGCAATGGTCAACAGCTTCTCCGAGGCTGACATGTATGGTGTTGTCGGCTGGGTTCGGGAAAATGTTTGTGTAGGTCGCGAAGTCATCTGTTCCGGTGGAGGAACCGTACCACTGCATGGAGAACCCTTGTGCGTTGAGGTAGTTGTCGGAGATGAAGCGGACTCTGATGCGGTTCGAAGCGAAAGTCATTGGGGCTGGTATTGAGTTTCCGGAAATGCTTTGCATCAGGGTATAGGGGTATGAACTCATGTCATAGAAGTCCAGATGGTCTTCTGGGCTGATGTCCAGTTCGTCGAAAACAAAGGTGATGGAGTTTGCGTTGTTGATGCGCAACGTCCAGCTGCAGTTTGCGTTGTCGCGGTAGTTCTTGTCGCCGCTGTTGTCAGTGATGATGCCGGAAGATTCGGTGGTCAAGTGGGTGCCGCAGCCTATGCCTTCGCGGTATGTTTGGAAGGAAAGGCGCCAGCCGTTGGCTGTAATGGAGTCGTCTGTCTCAAATGTGATGTAGAGGCTGTCTGTTTCGAAGACGAGGTCAGAGGAGGGTGCGACTCCGGAAAATCCCGCCAGAAGGTTTCCGTTGGACGGGTGTCCGTCCCAAAATCGCAGAAAGTCGTGGTTCTCTTCTGTGTCAAATCGTTTCAAAGTGACATGGACGGAATATTGGTCAGGATGGGTGATGATGTATGTGCAGTTGGTGTTGTTCAGGTAGTTGAAGTTCCCGCTGCCGTCTTCCAGCGTGCCGTTGATTGCGGTGATGGTTTTTTCGTTACAATATATCGGGTAATTGCTGGTGCGGGGGTATAGGTTGAAAATGGCTCCTTGCCAGCCGCTGTAACCGTTGACGGCGTTGTCGATGCTGCTTGAGGTGGCATAAAAGCCGTTGCCGGATCCGCCCCAACCGAAGTTGAAATGGAAGAGGTCGTCGCTATTGTATCCGTCGCAGACAAAAGCGTGGCCACCCTCGGAAGAGTACCCTGAGTAGTAAACCGGGCGTCTGGAATCCAACTCCTCTTTCAGCATGAGGTGCCATGTGGAGTCTGAGAAGCTGTCCTTGTACCGGAATTGGGCGCCTGTATTGTATTTGAAAAAGGTGGACATGGCGTCCGGCACTGATTGCGAGTAGGCACCGGAACCGTCGGCTCCATAGCCCATGTCTACGGCGGTTCCGCTATGGAAAATCAGTTTGGCGACCTCGCTGTTGTAGAATCCCAAATCATCGCACATGGCATCGTAATTGTAGGTTTGTTGCGCGAAGTTGACATGGAAGCTCCCGTAGGCGCTATGGTTGGTGTGGTAGCCGTAGCCGGTCTCAGGATACCGGTAGTAGAACATGATTTGCGACATGGCCACGGCCACGCAACCGTTGGGTACTTTGCCATCGTAACCTCCCGGGGCGTTCTCGTCTTCAGGACAGTAGAAGTTGTAGTATTTGTTCTGATTCCAAATGGAGGTCAGCAAAGGGGAGACGCCGGTTTCGGTGGTAGTGGCGCGTGTGGAGTGGCGCAGTTCGTCCCAGGCACTCCTGACACGCTCGTCGGGGATGATGCCGAGTTTCCTAACAGCGGCGATCTCGTCACGGTATTGCGACAGCAGTCGGTTCAAGGCAGGCGGCAGGTCGTTTATGTCAATGTCGTTGTCGAAACTGTAGGCCAGAACTGGCAGGACGGCATCTTCTGCAGCCATGATAAGGAATCCTTGGCTGAAGTGCAGCACCGCAAGGTCGATGCTCTCGTCCGAACTGAGATAGTCGCAATTCTTCAGAGTGTAGTCCAATGCTTTCGGACACAGTTGCTGGGCTTTCTGTCGGAATGCGCGGGAGCCCAAGTTTGTCAGTTCGTTTTTGGTTAGTGTCTTGCCGGACAATAGGAGAGGCATTAAGAATGAAAGTGCTAAGAGAGTTTTGATTTTCATATTAAGGAAAGTTTTATGTGTTTGGTTTAAATGAAGAAAAGGATACCTGAAGATACCCTTTTCCTGTCTCTTTTTGATGTCATAGTATTGGGGACTGTGACGACATTAGATCATCTCGTCGAAATCGTCGGCCTCGGGGATGCTGAGGTCGTCGTTCTCTTCAGACGGTCTGCCGGTATGGGAGATTCCCAGCGAGGTGCGTTGCAGGGAAGCAATCAGTGAACCGATCATTTTGGTCAGCTCCATCAGTTCCGTGCGGGAGTGCTCCTTGGCGTCTTCAGAGAGGATGCCAGCGCGGGAGGCGATTTCCGTGTGCACAACACATTCCCTAACGGAACTTTTCGCCATCTTCAGATAGTATAGAAACTGCGTCCTGTTGCGGGAGGAACCTTCCGCAGTGTTCAACGCAATGTCCTGTGCGGACTTCAAAAATGACTTCTGCATAAATTTTTGATTTGCAGTCATTTCGCCACCAGGAAGTTGTTGGTATAACCAGACAATATAAT
>CAMHNQ010000013.1 GCA_946186495.1 uncultured Bacteroidales bacterium | reverse complement strand
ACAGCACCTGCATCACCTGTTCTTCTGCTTTGGTTAATTCTTTCATTGTTCTTATATTTTATTAGTTACTAATTGTTTGTCGTATTTTCGCCCCTCTTTCGCCCCCGCACTGCAGCTATCGCCTTGTGCGGGGTTACTTGCACTTCGTGCGTTTTGCCTTACCACCCCGCCCTGAGGGCACCCCTCCAAAGGAGGGGAATAGGCTGCTCACGGAAAGACGCGGCAAAAATACAATTATTTTTTTAATCATACAACGAAAAAATTAGTTTTGTATTGCATTCGTTGAGAAAAAAATATTTTTCGTAACTTTGCCCCATCAAATAAACCCCACTATGAGGAAACTCATCATTGTCATATTCTGCTGTCTGTCAGCATTTTTTGCCACGGCCAACGATGGTGTGTTCTACGCTTCCGGCAACCAGCTGATCCCGATCACGGAAACCGACATCAGCGTGAGGAAGGAGGTACTGACCCTCAACCGCGTGGGCGACCACATCGAGGTGACCGTCTATTACGAGTTCTTCAACCCCGTGGGCGAGAAAGAACTGCTGGTCGGGTTTGAGGCCGAGTCGCCTTACAATGACATGAAGGACTTCGAGACTTGTTTCCCCTTCCACCCGCGCATCCGCAACTTCAAGGTCTTCATGAACGGCGAGCCGCTTTCATTTGGGGTGTCGAACGTCAATGTGCGCTATAAAACCGACAAACTACCCGTCACACCCCCTTACTACCAAAACGGCAACATCATCCAGGGCTGGACACCACGGCAGATCCATGACACACTGGCCGCCTGGGATTATCCTCCAGTACTGCCCACCGACTACGTCTATCACTTCGAGGCGAAATTCCGTCCCGGACTGAACATCATCTACCACACCTACGACTTCGACCTCTCTTTCAGCGCGGGAGACGAATACTATTTCCCTTACGTGCTGACAGCGGCCAACCGCTGGGCGAACCACCAAATCGACGATTTCACGCTGAATATTAACATGGGCGACCGTGAGTCGTTTATGATTCATCCCGATTTTTTCAAAAGCGCCAGCGAGTGGGCCATTGACGGGCGAGGCAAGATTTCCAGCGACAGTGTTTGGGTTTGGGATAATAATGATGACATCCGTGTCAGTTGTCCCTTGTTCCACATCCAAGAGGGTGGTGTCTCTTTCCGCAAGGCAAATTTCCATCCCGAAGGAGAACTCACTATCGAGAAACGTCGAATATGGAATTTTGTGGACTGGAATTCCGACGGAGAAAACAATCTTTTCGCGGGCAAATCATCGAAAGAGGGGGTGGCGTCGCAATATTATCCTTATCCCCAGATTCTCTCCATTCTCTACAACGAAATGACTGCGGCGTTCACTAACGACAGCACAAAACTCAGTCTTGCTTATGACACCCTCGTCACCCCCGAGCAGCGCCGCATCCTGCGGAACCTGCCTTTCGCCTACCGGGGCTACATCTTCAAAAGCAAACCGCTGCAAGACTATTTCGAATCCACCGACTGGTACCTCCCGAATCCGGAATACGACGGGAACACGGCTGTTTTCAGCGAAGAGGAGAGGAAATGGGTGGAATTCTGGAAGTGATTTTTTTCGTAACTTTGCCCCGTCAAATCAACCCCACTATGAGGAGACTCATTGTCGCGATATTATGCTGTATTTCAATGTCTTGTGTCAATAATCCAACGGACACGACAAAAGATATGGATAGCAAGGACGCCGCTTCCGTCGCCTCCGCATCGGAAATACACCGGATTGTGCGGGAGACCCTGCTCTACTTCAAACTCCGGCACATCGGCTATTATCTCCCCGAAAAAATCCGAAAAGGGAATTTCAAAGACAACCTCCCCGAATTCCCCTTCCCTCTAAACTCTAAACCCTTAAACCTTAAACCCTAAACCCTAAACTAATAAAATGGAATCCATCAAGAAAATATTCAAGATCGGCTACGGGCCGTCGAGCAGCCACACCATGGGACCGCACCGCGCGGCCGAAATCTTCAAGTCCAAAACCCCCGCCGCCACCGCCTACCGCGTGACCCTTTACGGCAGCCTGGCGGCCACTGGCAAGGGCCACTTCACCGACAAGACCATCATCGATGCCCTGTCGCCCGTGCCCGCCGAAATCCTCTGGAAACCCGAAATCCAGCACGAGTTCCACACCAACGCCATGCTTTTCGAGGCGATGCAGGGCGAGACGGTCATCGACCAGTGGAAGATATACAGCATCGGCGGCGGCGAGTTGGCCGACGAGCACACCGTCATGGACCACGACGAGCGCTACGAGGAGAACACCATGGAGGAAATCGTGAGACACGTGGAGAAATACGGGCTGAATTTCTGGGAATACGTGGAACAACACGAGGATTCCGACCTTTGGGACTTCTTGGCGGAACGCTGGAAGGTGATGCAAGAGACCATCGAGAAGGGCATACTCAACAACGACGGTGTGCTGCCGGGCGGACTGTACGTGAAACGGAAGGCCACGCAGTACTACGTGAAAGCGTTGAGCTACAAGGCCTCGCTACAGGGCCGCTGCCTCGTGTCGGCCTACGCCTTGGCCACGGCGGAGGAGAACGCCTCGGGCGGCAAAATCGTCACCGCGCCCACCTGCGGCTCATCGGGTGTGCTTCCTGCTGTGCTCTACCACCTCAAACACAACCACGAATACACCGACAAGTTCATCCTTAAGGCGATGGCCACTGCCGGGCTCTTCGGTAATGTCATACGCACCAACGCATCAGTTTCAGGGGCTGAGGTTGGCTGCCAGGGCGAGATTGGTTCCGCATGTGCCATGGCCGCCGCTGCCGCCAACCAGCTCTTCGGCGGCTCTCCGCAACAGATCGAATACGCCGCCGAGATGGGCCTCGAACACCACCTCGGACTCACCTGCGACCCCATCTGCGGCCTCGTGCAGATCCCTTGCATAGAGCGCAACGCCTTCGCCGCACTCCGCGCCCTCGACGCCAACCTCTACGCCATGATGTCCGACGGCAAGCACCGCATCAGCTTCGACAAGGTGGTGAAAACCATGAACCTCACCGGCAAGGACCTGCCCAGCCTCTACAAGGAGACTGCCATGGGCGGCCTGGCTGTGGATTAACTGTATAAAGCATTTGACGATAATGAAAAAAATATTCTTTTTCGCACTATTGTTGTCCGCCTCCGTCGCGTCATACGCGCAAGGACACTGGTTCACCGGAGGTTCAGCCAACATCGGATTCCGGAACTATTTCGTTGCTTCCGGCGAGGTGTGGGTCGGTTACGAATTCAACGACTGGGTTGCCATGGGCTCCGGATTAGGGGCCGTGGTCTGCGTGGGCCGGAACGATTTCTTTGCCGTGACCGGCATTGCAGAGCCTTTCGTGCGTGCCAGCGTTTGGCATAACGAGAGCGTCTCCTTGGACCTCTACGCATTGGGGGGAATCGAATTCACGGACGAACTGAAACTGTGCCAGGTGGGCTTGCGGCCGAGCATCCGCTTCCGCATCAGCGAAAACGTTGAGATGGCTGTGGATCTTGTTGTGCTGGGAGCGCAATACAGCCCTGAGTTCGGATGGCGCCCATCCATAAGCTTCACCTCCCTGAACGGAGGCGCCCGTTTCGCTTACCATTTCTGACCTTGGAACATAACACGGTCTGGCAAAAGGGGGCTTCGTCCACGGCAGATCCCGTTTCTCACGTGCCGAACATTTCGTCGTTGAAACCGAGCAAATAAACCCGTTCCGTGCCGCGTGTAACAGCCGTATACATCCAGCGGAGATACTCCTTGTCGGTGCTGTTGTCGGGAAGAAAGCCCTGGTCGATGAGTACGTGCCCCCACTGTCCGCCCTGCGTCTTATGGCAGGTCAGCGCGTAGGCGAACTTCACCTGCACGGCGTTCAGAAACGGATCCTCTTTGATTTTGAGAAACCGGGCCCTCGGATTCAGTATCTCCATATAATCTTCGGCAACAGCCTGATACAGTTTCTGATTGGCTTCATACGAGAGCGACGGCCCGTCGCAGTCGAGACTCTCCAAGATGATTTTGATGTCCACGTAGGGATGCTCGGGGTAGTCGCAGAGCCGCACGGTGACATCCGCGAAGTGGAAGCCATAGAGTTCCTGCTGCCTGTGGATGGACATGATTTCCAAGATGTCACCATTGGCCAAGAAGCCCGCCTCGGAGGTGACTTCATCCAACCAGTAGTAGTTGTTTTTCACAGCCATAATGTAATCACCAGAGGCAATGGCATTTTCGCGGAACAGCACGCGGCTTCGAACGGCATTGTTGAACTGGAACGCCCGTTTATTGGAGCGCGTCACGATGACAATCTCGTCGTGGTCCTGGTCGTTGTAAAGGGTGTTAAGCAACTCCTCCATCTCACTTCCGCTGACGCGCCTGAAATCCTCGAACGGCCTTCCGCTGAACAACGGCGGATTGTAGTCGCCGGCGATGAGTTTGCCGCGCACCAGCGTGGCATTGTAGAGGATGCCCGAGTCCAATGACTGCCGCACCACATCCGTGAGCCGAGCCCCGAAAACCTCCACATTGTAGGCGCTCTTGAGGTAGTCGGCATCAAGTGCGGGACTTTCGTCCGCATGCACCGGCGGCAGCTGCGCGTCGTCGCCCACAAGCAGCATCCGGTTGCTGTCGCCGAGGAAAACGAACTCCATCAAATCGTCCAACAGGCTGTTGCCTACCATCTCATTGACCCCTCCCTGCGCCGAAATCATCGAAGCCTCATCAACGATGAAAAGCGTGTGGCTGTCCTTGTTCTCGCGACGGACGAAGCGACGAGCACCATCCTTACTATAGACGCGGTAAATCCACTTGTGGATGGTGTATGCTTTGCGTCCGGCATACTGCGACAACACTTTGGCGGCACGGCCTGTTGGCGCAAGCATCACGATGTGCACACCGATACCCGCCAAGGTTTTCACCAGCGCACTCACCAAACTGGTCTTGCCCGTGCCGGCATAACCCGAAAGCTGGAATAGGAAGTTCTCGCCCTTGCCGTAGATAAAGTCGGCCAGCCGGTCCATGGCCTCCGACTGGCTCGCAGTCGGGGGAAACCCGAAATTCCGCCGCAGATTCTCCTCAAACGTGCCTCTGCTCCTGTCCATCGTCTCAGTTCGCTACTCTTTTTCGTTTTTGTTCACGTTAATTGTTCAGAAGACAAGTGGTTGTGTCTCAGAATCTCACTTGACATTCAGAATGCAAAAATAGTTTTTTTCCCGAAAACATGTAACCTTTTCGTATTTTTGCATCTACTATTCAGAGGTATGAATCGGATGAAGAGAGCAGCATTCTGGACGGAACAGTACCGGCGCCACATCGGGAAGATGGTGGGCGTATGCTACCGGTATGTAGCCGACTGGGACGTGGCCGAAGACTTGGCACAGGACGCGTTTCTCACCGCCATGGAGAAAGCCGACTCCTACCATGCCTTCGGGAGCTTTGAGGGATGGCTGAAGAAAATCGCCGTGAACCAGGCACTGATGTACCTGCGCGACCAGGCCAAAATGGTGGAATGGGACGAGGCGAAGCATGGTCAAGAGGTAGAAGAAGATGAAGAAGACGACAAGGGACTTTCGCAGGCCCAGTTCACAAAGGAGGAACTGACAGAGGCCATCGGGAAACTGCCTGTGAAGCAGCGCACGGTCTTCAACCTCTTCGCGGTGGAACACTGTTCGCATTCGGAAATTGCCCGAGCGCTCGGCATCTCCGTCGCCAACTCCAAGGTGCTGCTCACCCGCGCAAGGGCCGAGCTGCAGCAACGACTGAAAGTGATGGCGATGAGACGGGATAGGTGTGAAGAGTGATTTGTGAATTGTGAAGAGTGATTTGTGAATTGTGATTTGTGGGGAAAGATTTTGAGAGGAGATTTTGAGGAAATAGGATGGAACGAGAGATGACGCGCCGGGACGCCCAAACAAACATTGTCGAATAATATTGCCAAATAAAAGGATATAAAATGAAAAAGAGCGTTATTATCGTCATGACCGTCGCTTTGGCGGTACTGGCTACATCATGCAAGCCTGAAAAGAAAGAACTCGCCGGCACGTGGAGATGGGTGGCGACCTCGGGCGGCATCGGCGGGTGGTTCTACTCGCCCGAGAGCGAAGGCTTCGAGGCGGAACTCGTCTTCAAAGGCGGACGGTTCACCTTCTACAAAGATGGGGAGAAGGTCACCTCCGGACCGTATCAGATTACCTATGATGTGGATGAAACGATCTACACGAACAAGATCGGCGGGGAAGAGCCATTCTACTCCTGGTTTTCGCTTCACATACCAGAGACACAGTGCAAAAAGATTGCGGAAGCCACCAACGGCAAAGTAGCCCCTCTCTCGAAAAGTCTCGCCGTCATCAGCTACGATGACCGATACGATGCGCAAGTACTTTCTATGAGCGACAACTGCTATGACGGATTTTCCTACACATTCGTTAAAAAACAATAACACCGCATCTTTCCACGATGAGTAAGAGCAGATCAGATATAGACCGCCTGTTTGAGCAAGGAGTGTCTGAGGTGACACGACAACCGAAGCATCCGCTGTCGGAGGCGCAAATTGCCAGTGCAGCAGCCGCCTCCAAGTCGGGCTTCGGCATTCTGCTGCTGTCCCATGCCAGGGAGATTCTGCTGTGCGCCGTCTCCCTCTTGGTCGGCATCGGAGGCACGCTGTTGGTCACGCAATTCGCCGGCAACCGCGACACAGTTCCAGTAATGAACGAAACCGTCGCGACGGCCGCGACCGACACAACCCGAACGACCGACACGGCGATGGCAGCGGAGGACACGGCCGCATCACCGATGGAGATATCCGCGCCCGACGCAAGGACGATCGAACGCGCGTCTCGACAGACCGACCGGCGCGTTGCGCCATCCGGAAATCAAACCTCCAGCGTCTCCAGCCCTGTTTCCCACGCCTCGCATCGAACGTCACGCATCCCACGCCCCACATCGCCAGAACCGGTCATCGTCAAAAAAACCGTCGTCCAACGAGATACGGTGGTACTCAACGAGACTGTCATCCTAAAAGACACCGTGTATGTGCCGTAGGCTCCTTTTCGCGGTTGTTTTGATGTCGGCAGTCAGCCTTTTCGCGCAAAATCCCGACACGCTCTACATCTACGAGACGGTGGTGGAGTACGACACGCTGTTCACCCGCGACACCACCTGGGTACACGACACGCTCTACCTACGTCAAAAGCCACAGCAAAGGGATGCCCGCCAAGTGACCGATTCCACAGCACGAGCACATCTCAAAATGCTGGCCGTCCCAGACACCGCAAACACAAGGGAGAAACGGCAGCGGCAGCCGCGCGAAAGGCGGGTGCGCGAGCCGATGCCCTACCCCCGACACGAATTCAAGCTGGGAATGGGCGACCCGACCGGCATCGCGTTGTTCGACCGCTACTTCGTGTTCGTGCTGCCCAACGGCTTTGACCTGGGCGAGGGCCTGCTCAGCCCGTGGTTCCACACCACGCCGCTGTTCGCAGCCGCCTACCACTTCCGCGCCACCAAATGGCTTTGGATCGGCCTCCACGCGCAATACGTCCACTACGAAGACCTTGAAATCAAGGATATTAACCAGACTGTGCCGGGCATCTGCGACCGCCGATACCATGCCTTCAGCATATTGCCTGAAATACGATTCTCCTGGTTCAACCGCCCGCACGTCACGCTCTATTCCGAATTGTCGGTCGGACTGACCAGATTCACCGGCACGGTGACGAACTATGACCTTTCCTACGACGACAGCAGCACACCATATTTCGACATGGGCGGATACAACATCCGTCCGCGTCCGGTGTATCCCTCGCTGCATCTGACCCTGTTCGGCATCCGCGCGGGAGGGGAACACTGGTTCGGGAGCTTCGAACTCGGCGCCGGATTCAAAGGGTTAGGCACACTGGCCGTAGGATACGAATTTTAATTTAGAATTTAGAAACGACATAAATTATAGAGTATGAGAAAGTTGATTGTTTTAATAATGACATCAGTCTGTGCGTTAATGATTTCGTGCAGTCCTGCAGATAAAACCTTCTACCCCGAAGTGATGTTCTACATCAACGGGGAAGAAATCACGGAAAACAGCGTGGAAGTGGCGTTAAACAGCTATTGCGAAATCCAAATCAAAACGGCCGCACCGGATGCCAGTTCCCCAAACGGGGTGCGTTACTACTGGCAATATGCCACGGGATATCCCGTGGAACTAACCAACGGTTCCGACAATCTTGCCTTGAACGGCATCACTTTCGGCGATTACCTGCCGGAATACGACGCTTCCGGGATGATTCAGTACGCCACCTTCCGGATGCACTTCAGCGACACGACCTACCACTCCGGCGACGAATGCTACCTGAGGGTGTATGTGCAAAACTACGAAAAAGCGTTAAAAGTGGTGGTACAATAATTCTGACATACCTTAAGTTGCATGATATTTAGTGTTTACAAAAAAATAAGATTATGAAAAAGAGCATCTTACTGTTATTGTTAAGCGTCCCGTTCGGGTTGGGGCTGTTTGCGCAGGAGGCGGCCCCCGATTGGCGGCAAACGTTCAAACGGCACGAGTTCTCGCTCGCCATCGGCGATCCGGTGATGGCCAACCGCGTCCGCTCTGTGCATTTTTCAAACAACACTTCAACCTCATGGTTGGAGATTCCCACCTACACCAACGTCAAAACCACGCTGCCTGTCACGCTGGGCTACCGATTCCGCCTGCTGAAATGGCTATGGCTCGGCGGTGACATCTCCTACTGCGGATTTTTCGGCACCTCGCGCAACATCTACACGGAGGAGCCGGTCTATGGATACCGGGAGAACACCGTGAGCATCATGCCTGCCATCCGATTCTCCTACCTCAACCGCGAGCACGTCACGCTCTATAGCGGCTTCGCGTCGGGACTGAAGTTCGGATTCTCGAAAGCCTACAACGAGAGGCGCAGCTATGTCCGGCTGCCTTTCCAGCTTACGCTGTTCGGTGTCTCCGCAGGCAGCCAAAGCTGGTTCGGATTCGCTGAGATAGGTGTCGGCACCGAGGGATTCGCCAAGGCCGGCTTCGGGTACCGGTTTTAGTGATTAGTGATTAGTGAATTGTGATTAGAACTTTAAACTTTAAACTTTAAACTTTAAACTTTAAAAACAAGGACAATTATTTGATTTTTAACATAAAACATCGATTATGAAAAAGACATCCATAATATTGAGCATCGCTTTTCTTTCGGCAGCCCTTTTGAACAGTTGCAAGGTGGAAGACAATTCCGTAAAGCAGCTGAACCAAAACGGCATGGTAGTCACCAGCTATTGGCAGACCGCCACGCAACGATTACTGTTAAACATGCCGAACACGGCGTTCCACTTCAACGCCTGGCTGTCCGCATCGGAGGAAGAGCGTCCAGGAATAGAAGACCAATATTTCAATTACAGCAAAATACGCCAAATATCCGATAACGAGTGGGCAATTCTCCTCAACGGCAGGACCCTCTGCAGCATCAACACCGGCGGAAAGCTGCTGTCGGATCCGGGTGCGGAATGGCATGTGCTGGATTACGAGCATGCAGTGCCGCTGCGGGACATGCTCCCCTTTGGGAAGGACTCTGTGAGGATGACCCTCCGCCACACTGGAAACAAATGGACTTCGGAAACGTATGGCCTGGAGGGCATGGGTTCCAGTGCCGACTATATCCCGTTCTATCGTTTCTCCATCACGCCCGAGTCAGGAATGGTCCCCGCCGACTTGAACGAATGCCGCTGTATTGTTGATGGGCAGGGACGCTATGTTTTTCGGACATACCAATATGCGGACAATGCCGACACCCCAGTGGAGATTCACAACTACCTCACCTTCAGCTTGACCGAAGCGACCACGGAGAATTTTTTCCATTGGAAGAACGGCCTTTTGACCATACGTCTCAGTGCGGACATGAATGCGTACGAAGCCGGTGCCACTAACCGCCTGCAATACGATAGCATTCTGATTCAGGACAGGCTTTCGGTCCGTAGCGGGGAGCAGTATGCCGAAATCACCATGCACGACGTGACGGAGACCTGGCCCGTCGGACGGTTGAGGGAGGACCACTTTGAATGCGGGAACTTCTTCGCCGCGTTGCTGGGGCTCTTCTTCTGAAGAAAGGCGATTTGCAAGGCGACTAACACCCCTCCACGGCGGCTATCACCGCCTCAGTGCGCTTGTGCACCTCTTCCGTGCCGAGGATGTTGATCATCGTGAAGAGTTCAGGACCGCGCGCACAACCTACGATGCCGATTCTCAGACTGTTGAGTACGGCTCCCATATTCCACTCGTTGGCTTTGATATGCTCCATCACACGGTCGTGGGCGGCTTGCATGTCGAAAACCTCGTCCTGGCGCAGCAGCTGGTCGATGACCCGCAACTTCTCGCCCGTGCCCTCCTTCCAGCGCTTCTTCAGATCCTGTGCGCTGTACTCGGTCGGGGCTTCGAAAAAGAAACCGGCCTGATCCCAGAACTCGCTCGGGAAGGTGAGCCGTTCCTTCATCAAGTCAATGACTTTCAGCAGGTAATCCTCCTGATAGCGGACTCCCTTCTCCTCTAAAATCTTGGCGAACGTCGGCAGCAGTTCTTGCGCGGACTTGAGTTGGATGTACTCGTGGTTGAACCATTTGGCCTTGTCTAATGAGAATTTCGCGCCCGACTTGCTGATCTTGTCCAGCGAGAAATGTTCCACCAGCTCGTCCAAGCTGAAAATTTCCTGCTCGGTACCGGGATTCCATCCCAGCAATGCCAACATATTCACCACAGCCTCAGGTAGATAGCCTGTCTCACGATAGCCTGAGGAGACTTCGCCGCTCTTGGGGTCGTGCCACTCCAACGGGAATACGGGGAAGCCCAGACGGTCGCCGTCGCGTTTGCTGAGCTTGCCGTTGCCGTCGGGCTTGAGCAGCAACGGCAGGTGCGCGAACTGCGGGGCCTCCCAGCCGAAAGCCTTGTAGAGCATCACGTGCAACGGCGCCGACGGCAACCACTCCTCACCGCGAATCACATGCGTAATCTGCATCAGATGGTCATCGACGATGTTGGCCAAATGGTAGGTCGGCATTCCGTCAGACTTATACAACACCTTATCGTCCAGAAGGTTGGAATTAATCACCACTTCACCGCGAATCAGGTCGTGGACATGGATTTCAGTATTTTCGGGATATTTGAAACGCACCACGAACGGTGCGCCCGAAGCGATGCGCTCAGCCGTCTCTTCCGCGCTTAATGTCAACGAGTTAACCATCGACATGCGCGTAGTGGCATCATACTGGAACGTCTTCTTCTGGCTTTCGGCCTCCTTGCGTTTGGCATCGAGGGCTTCCGGCGTGTCGAAGGCGTAGTAGGCCCAACCGTCGTTCACCAGCTGCTCAGCGTAGGGCTTGTAGAGGGCTTTGCGCTCCGACTGCTTGTAGGGTCCGAAGTCGCCGCCGATACCGACACCTTCGTCGAATTTCAGGCCTAACCACTGGAATGCTTCAACGATATACTCCTCAGCACCCGGCACAAAACGGGTCTGGTCCGTGTCCTCTATACGCAACAGGAAAGAGCCGCCGTGTTTCTTGGCGAACAGGTAGTTATACAATGCGGTGCGCACGCCTCCGATGTGAAGCGGTCCCGTGGGGCTGGGGGCAAATCTGACTCTGGGTTTCATATTTTAACGTTTACTTACAAAAAGGCCGCAAAGGTACACAAAATATCAACCCGAACTCTCGCAAAACAAAAAAAACGTATTTTCATGGAGCGAACAGAGACTCTCATAACTCAGACCGCCTGTATCACCCCATTCGCCACACTAATCGCGCAGTTCATAACCACTATCTCCCATGTGGTGGCAGTGTGCTTCGGCAACAATTTCCGCAGCTTCGACGATCTGCAGACCGACCTCTTTCAACGTTCCACCCGACGGACGACCAGCACACTCAGCTCATAGAGCAGCCATATCGGCAGGGCGACGATAAGCAGCGTAAATGCGTCGCCAGTCGGGGTGATGACGGCGGCGGAGACGAGAATGGCCACGATGGCGTGGCGGCGGTAGCGAGTCATCCACTCCGCCTTCAGCAACCCGAACCGCGCCAACAGCCAACTCAGCACCGGAATCTCGAACACGATGCCGAGCACGAGACTCATCAGCAGCAGCGTGTCCATGTACGACTGCAGCGTCAGCATGTTGCGCACAGCGTCACTCACCTGATAGGTACCCAGTATGCGGACGGTGAGCGGGAAAACAAAAAGGTAATTGACGGTCACGCCAAGGATGAACATCAGATAAGCGGAAAGCGCGATACTCACGGAGTGCTTGCGTTCGTTCTCGTACAGCGCCGGCCTGAGAAAATCGAACAGCACTTTGATGATGTATGGGGAGGCCATAAGGAGGCCGAACGCGAAGGCGGTCTTGAGATGTATCATGAACTGTTCGGTGAGCCCCGTGTTCATGAGGTTGAGGGAGAAATCCCTTCCCCCGAACAACTTGTACATGAAGAACGAGGAATCCTTGGGTGCAAGGACAATGCGGAAAAGCCAATCCTTAAAGCAAAATGCGACCATGGAGAAAGCCAACGTGACCACCAGAATCCGAATCAGGCGGCCGCGCAACTCCTCCAAATGTTCCCAAAAGGATTTGTTATCCGCAGGTTCGGACATCTACTCGGGCTTGTCAATCGCTGTGTCAGAACCGCTGGTCTGGGTGTCGCTCTTGGGGGATGACGGCCCTTCCTTGCCCTCCATGCCGTCCTTGAACGAGCGCACGCCCTTACCCAAGCCACTCATCAGCTCCGGGATTTTCTTCCCGCCAAACAACAGCAACACAATCAACGCGATAATGATAACCTCTGTCATTCCTATTCTCATATCCTTAAGTATGTTTATGTAATAATCCGAAAAACTGCTAACTCTTGAACATTATATCCTTCACCATCGGTCCGAAATCCGCTTCTATGCGTTTCACTATTTGGGATTTGTGGCCGAAGAGCTCGAATTTCAGAGCGGCATTGCGCACTTGTACAACAAGCAGCCCGTTGCGCAAATCGACACAGCGGGAGTATTGTGCGCACATTTCCCCCACATACTCAGGCCAACGCGCGAACAGCTGTTGCTTGTCCATCAAATGCTGCTTTCCCGACTGGCTGACGAATCTGCCGACCAGTTCCTTCAAATTCATCTCATGACTGTCTCTTTTGTCCATTTCCTCATGAATTTCGACTATGGCCACTAACGGATTTGCATGTATTTGTGCGACTGCAGCGACACGCGCCATTTGGGATGCTCCAGCACGTAGTTCACCAGCTGGCTCATAATGACGTTGCATCGATTCCAGTCGGGCTGGAGCATGAGGAGACAGCGGCCTGAGACTTTTCTGGAATTTTCCTCTGCCCAGTCGAAATCAGCCTCACTGCCTATGACAACTTTCAGTTCATTGGCGTTCGCGAGGATTTCCGGGCGCGGAGGCGCACCGTACTTCGGGGAGAGGCAGATCCAGTCCCAATCGCCGGACAACGGCTCCGACCCAGAGGTTTCGAGAAAGCACTGGATATTATGTTCGTGCATTCTGGCACACAGGTAGTCCATGTTGTACAACAACGGCTCGCCGCCCGTGACCACCACCGCACGCGCCGGTTTCTGCGCCGCACGTGCCACAATCTCGTCCACATCCACCTTCGGGAACTTCTCGGCATTCCAAGTACGCATCTCGTCGCAGAAAGAACAACCCACCTCACACCCGCCCACACGCACGAACCATGCGGGCTTACCTGTATGGTAGCCTTCTCCTTGCAACGAATAAAACTCCTCAACCACAGGAATATACAGTCCTTTCTTCTCCATTTTTCCGTTGTTTAAACAAAGTGCAAAGGTACACTTTTTTCTTTCCCTGCCAACACAACATCCTCACCCGCCACCCATAAACATTAAAAATGTATCTTTGCCGCATATATTCATATTCCAAAAAAAAAGAAATGGCCGGACTATACCTCCATATTCCGTTCTGCAAATCCAAGTGCGTCTATTGCGGATTTTATTCCACTGTAAATCAGAAAGATATTGACAAATATATATCCACGCTATCCGAAGAGCTAACCCTGCGGGAGAGTGAAGTCACAGAGTCCGTGAAAACCGCCTATTTCGGCGGAGGCACCCCGTCATTGCTTCAACCCTCACAGTTACACCAAATTTTGGACAACCTGCACGACCGTTTCAAGATAGCTCCGGATGCGGAAATGACCATCGAAGCCAACCCTGAGCAACTCACCCCTGAGTACTGCAAGGCGTTGAAAGCGTTGGGATTCAACCGACTGAGTATTGGGGTGCAGTCGTTTCACGATGACATACTGCGGTTTTTGGGACGACGGCACACGGCACAAGAGGCTTTGGACGCCATCAAAAACGCCCACGACGCCGGTTTCGACAACATCTCCATTGACCTCATCTACGGAGTCAATGAGCGAAGCAACAAACAATGGTGCAACGAGTTAGAGAAAGCTTTCTCCATTCCAATCCGGCATTTCTCAGCTTATGCGCTCACCGTGGAGGAGAACTCCCTGCTCTACCGCCGCATCCACCAGCACAAGACCGTGGAGCCCGACGAAGACCTGGCGGCAAGACAATACGACATCCTGCAGGAGGCGGCAGTGCGCTCGCCCTTCATGCAATACGAGGTCTCCAACTATGCCGTGAAAGGATGGGAATCGAAGCACAACTCCGCCTACTGGCAACGGGTCCCGTACCTCGGATTCGGGCCGGCGGCGCACTCCTTCGACGGCACGCACCGCTACTGGAACGCTCCCACACTGGCAACCTACTTCGCGCAGATAGCGGAGAAAAAAACTTTCTATGGACATGAAACGCTCTCCAAAACAGACCATTATAACGAGTACCTCCTTCTGCGGCTGCGCACCCGTTCCGGCATCGACCTTCGCGAGATGGCGCAGCTTTTCGGACAGAAGCGCACGGACACACTGCTACGGCATTTTCAGACGAAAGTGAACCCCCGCCACTACGAGTACACCCCGGGCCGCCTGCACCTGACTGCCGAGGGTCTCTGGTTCGCAGACGGCATCGCAGGGGATTGTTTTTTGGAACACTGACATTGCATTTCATAAATCGCCACGAATCATTCAAAATTGGTATTCAATATTTGTGTACTTTTGCCGCATCAAACTTTATACGATGGAACTATCTCACGGAAGCTCACAAATAGTCAAAATACCCGAAATCAGAGTAATGAAGTTCAACAAAGAAATAGAAGTTTATGAAGAAAAATAATACTGCCCTATTTTACACGTGCAGTCTGATTGAATTTATTACCCGACAGACAAAAAATGAGAGGTCACATGTAGTGAATCTCTTAGGGGATAACATTGAACGTATTTATAAATATCAGGATGTTTTTCATAGCGAGCCTATTGAAAAAGTGGCGGATGATTTCATCATTCGTGCCTGCATTCCAGATGGGCAATTTGACAATGTGGGACTTTGCCGCTACAGCGTCCCTGATTACTGGGACATCGGGGAAGTGCTTTCTCGACTGTTAGAAGACTGCTATTCCGAAGAAGAAATCTTCAAAGGCATCCGCGAGGTTTACAACTCATGGATTTCCAAGAAAATCTTGAATTTCAACTCCGACCTCTATTACCAATCCCGCGAATATATCGCGGAATGCTATCGCAGCGGGTATATTATTGCAGCATAATAAAGAGAAACCAAATATGAAAAAGATCACTTTTTTGACCCTCATCCTCGCGGCCGTCATGCTGTTCGGCTGCCAGAAGCCCAAAGCCGTCGTCATCGTCCCCGAGCCGGTGGAAGTCACGCCCAAAGCAGGGCAGTTCACCATCGACGACAAGACGATGCTCTGTTTCGACAACCTCGGGGCCGAATCGTCCGAAACCTCGAAGATGATTCGCGACCTCTACGAGAGCTACTTCAAGATGCGTCCCAACCTCGGCGATGCGGAGAGCGCGAAGAAGCACTCCATCCTCTTCTCTATCAGCGAGAAAGAGATCAAAGGGATTGGCGAGGAGGGCTACGTGCTCACCGTGAAACCCAAACGCATCGTGGCGGAGGCCAACACCACCGCCGGCCTCTTTTACGCCATGCAGACGCTGATGCAGATGGCTGGCACCGACAAGTTAGCCGACAACAAGACCTTCGCAGTGCCGTGCTGCCAGATCACCGACTACCCGCGCTTCGGCTACCGCGGCGCCCATCTCGACGTGTCGCGCCACTTCTTCGACACCGCCTTCGTGAAGAAATACATCGACATGCTGGCGTTCTTCAAGATCAACAAGTTCCACTGGCATCTCACCGACGACCACGGCTGGCGCGTGCAGATCGACCAATATCCGGAGCTCACCCGCGTGGGCGCGTGGCGGCCCGAGCGAACCTCCTGGGACACGCTGCACCCGGTGATGCCTGACGAGCCCATGACCTACGGCGGCTTCTACACCAAGGAGCAAGTCCGCGACATCGTGCGCTATGCCGCCGCCCGCCACATCGACATCATCCCCGAAATCGAAATCCCCGGCCATTGCAGCGCCATCCTCGCCGCCTATCCGCAGTATGCCTGCGACGACTATCCCTACACCGTGGCCGTGGGTCCCTACTGGCCGCCCAAAGCCATCATGTGCGCCGGCAACGACGGTGTGCTCACTTTCTACAAGAACGTCCTCACCGAAGTGGCCGAGCTGTTCCCCTACCCGTTCATCCACATCGGCGGCGACGAGGCCTTCAACGACAATTGGCAGGTCTGTCCGAAATGCCAGCAACGCATTCAGGACAAGGGACTCAAGAACGAATTCGAGCTCCAACAGTGGCTGATGAACCAGATTGAGCACCACCTCGACTCCCTCGGCAAAAAGGCCATCATCTGGGACGACATCGTGTCGGATGACATGGTGAACACCTCCACCATCATGTGCTGGCAGGGCCTCGACGTGGCGAAGACCGCCGCCAAGCACGGCAACGACGTCATTATGTGCCCCACCACGCATTGCTACTTCAACTACTACCAAAGCAAGGACAAGGACGAGCGGCTCTGCATGGAGGGTTACGTCTCCTTGGGCAAGGCCTACTCCTTCGACCCAATGCCGGAGGGCTTGAGTGAGGCACAGCAGAAGCACATCCTCGGCGGACAGTGCAACCTCTGGACCGAGTTCGTCAACGACCCCGAAACAGCCGAATACATGATCATGCCGCGCCTGTTCGCGTTGTCGGAGTGCGTCTGGAGCCCGAAAGAGAAGAAGGATCCGAAGAAATTCGCCACGAAAGTCGATTTCGAACGGAATTTGATGAAAAAGTTGGGGTATAGGCCTTCGAACAGAACGGTGATGGAGGTGGATTAATTCATAATTCATAATGCATAATGCATAATGATTGGGGCTGTCCGATTGGGCGGCCTCTTTTTTTTTGCGAAAATGCCATACGTAAATTAACTAATGTTAGTTAAAATTTAATTCCATTATTTTCAACTATCTAATTATCAGCAATAAAAAAAATCCTACCAAGTCATTGGCATACATAAAAAAAAATATTATATCTTTGCAGCATCATTTTTATAAACAAAAAGAATCAAGAATCATGGAAAAGAAAGATCCCATTGAAGAAGCCCGAAGGTATGTGGCAAACGCGAAAGAGATTATCAAGAATGCGAACTATGACCCTGAAACAAAGTCATACGAAGACCGCAAATACATCAAGACGGCAGGCGATATCCTATGGAAAGGATGTCTGATCGCGCTTGACGCTGTCCTGCCTATTCGCAACGGCAAAGGACGTCCATCAATAGAGAAATACAAAGCAGCAGCAGGAAAGCGAGATCGCAAGCTTCTGCAATTCATCAACATCGGCTATGACACCATGCACCTCGTAATGGGCTACGACGGGAACAGAAACAAAAATGTTTGCGACACGGGCTTTGAAAACGCCAACGCCATCATAGATCGGTGCGCGACACTCTATCCTGGAACGCCGTGTGCGTGAGAACTATCAACGAGTTATTCTTCGAAAGCCGACGGCGACCATTCGGACTTCACCACACGACCTGAATCCAACGTAATCGTCTGTCTTCTATCTACTTTCATCTCTTTCATCCCAAACATATCCTCTTCCACCTTCCCATACAACAGCCAAATCATTTTTCCGCTAACAATGGCAAGTGATCCTCCTTCAAAAGATTCATTCTTGTTGTGAGCATATCGGCATACTCTTTGGTTGCGGGCACATTAACAGGATAACAATCAGAAATGTTTTCGCCGTTGTTCACTTTCGAAGCCCATTCTTCCATCAGTTTAATATACAAATCCAATGCACTATGTGCGGATGGAGCACTTAATATGTCAATATAGGCCGGAGGAAGATCACCTACGATTACCCAAACATGATCGTCTGCCCCTTTCGCAACATCAGGCACGATTTCAAAACAGAAAAGGCCTATAACATATCCACAAGAATAGACCAACCAACCCTTATTGATAGACAGACACCATGGGAAGGACAACAAATAACTATGGGCTTCCTTCGCCAACTCTTTTACTTCTTCAACATATTCAATTGACAAGGGATTGCTGTCCAATTTATCCAGGCTCACCCATTTTTTGGTATTGAATTCCATATATTAATCATGATTAATAGTACAACAAAGCATGCACCACATCACGAACAAAAATGATTTCTTGACCATTCTTATCACGAACAATCTCGTATGCAAAATGGAAATCCTCACAAGTGTATAAGCTCTGTCAAATGGTTGTCAAGTTCCTCCAAAGTCATACTTCGCTCCATCTCTTCTTCGGTGATGGTGCGCAAAGTCCTTTGGGCGGAGGCGACATACTGAACTTGAGGATCATTAACTTCATGATTTTCAACATCTTTTGGAGTATATTCTTTTGACATATTGTATTTTATTTTCTGCTGCAAAGATACAACAAAAACGACCGCTTGTCAAGGTGGAAAATAACACATTTAGACAGTATGTCTGGACTCCGAAAGAGAATAAGAGGCGCGAAGTTATGTGGCCATCGCGAAAGGAATCACCAAGAACACGGACTACGACCTGGCAACGTGAAAATTTGTATTTTCGCGCACTGTATTCTTTCAATCCGGTTATATGAAAAAACGTTTCATCATTCCCCTGTTCATTTTGGTCGGCCTTTCGGCCATCCCACTGATTATTGGCATCCTCTACCTCTACACCGAAGCCGAGAAAGTGCAACGGAGCATCTTCATCAACGAAGTGCTGGCTGCCGGCAACGAGGTCATCAACCGTATTGACGCCACCATCAAGAACGACACCACCGCCCTTTTCAACATGAGCGGAGACGCCGTCGAAAATCAAAAAATCGACACCTCCGACATTGTCTCCATCCAAAACACACGCAAGTTTCTGATTGACTCCTTGAACAACCAGCCCATCGGTGTCATCAAAACCACCGTCTATTTTCAGGAGAACAACTCCCAGATCATTGCCAACGACACCGAATTCTTCACTGCGGCGTTCCGCAGGCAATTCCCCATATACAGCGAATCCTGGGACCCGAAAAAGGCCAAAGCCGGAATCACCAAGTCTTTCAACATCAAGGACATCAACTTAATCCAGTTAGACAGTGCCACAACCGAGTTGCTCAACGCCAACACGCTTCAACGATTCATCAAAGAGGCACTGCAAAGTGAAAACATCGACTCCCGGTTCGATTTCGCCCTATACAACGCTTTCACAACCCAATTTGTGGTGACGCCCAAGTACGCGAAACCCGAAGAGATTCTCAACAGCGAATTTGTATTCCTGCTCAAATACAACGAAAAGGTGAGTTCCCCCCATTACCTGATCATCTATTTCCCCACTGTTCGCGGCATTGTCTTCAAGCGCATGAGCAACATCGTCATCCTGATCCTTGTTTTCTTCGTCATCACATTCTCTGTCGCCTTCACTGCCTTGTATTCGCTCTACAGACAGAAAAAGACCCAAGACGTGACCAACGACTTCATCAACAACGTCACACACGAGTTCAAGACCCCCATCGCCACCATCTCGCTCGCCTGCGAGGTGTTGTCGGACCCCTCGATGCTACAAGACAACGACATAAGGGGTTCCTACGTGGAAATCATCAACGATGAGAACAACCGTCTCAAGGACATGGTGACCACCGTGCTGGAAACCGCCCAACTGCGCAAAGGACAGATCAAGATGAATGTGGAACTCATTGACATGCACGAGCTCATACAGAAAGTGACGGACAGTTTCGCCCTGCTCGTCAACTCGTCTGACGGAACACTCACGGTTGCCCTCAACGCCGACCATCACCAAATTTTCGGCGACCGCACGCATCTGACCAACACCATCACCAACCTCATAGAGAATGGAATCAAATACTCCACCGGCAGTCCGGAGATTCTGGTGAACACGCTATCTGACAACAAGCATTTCATAGTGTCAGTGTCTGACAAAGGCATCGGCATCCCGCAGAAATCCATCACCAAGATTTTCGACAACTTTTACCGGGTTCCTCACGGCAACATCCACAACGTGAAAGGGTACGGTCTGGGATTGGGCTATGTGAAGAAGATTATCAACCTCCATCACGGCCGCATCGAGGTGCAGAGTGCAGAAGGCAAAGGCAGCACCTTCACCATATACCTGCCTCTGAAATCCTGATTCTGGATTTTGCACTTCATCAAAAAAGGCGTCTCTTACGGGACGCCTTTTTCGCATAACAAGTTTGATACAACATTTATTTCTGTTCAGATTTGGAAACCTTGTTCTTATTGAGTCTAAGCAGGTCGTATGCCAAAGGATTGGACACGAAGATACCGGAGTAGGTACCGAACGCGATACCGATGAACATGGCGAAGACAAAGCCGCGGATGACCTCACCGCCAAAGATGAAAATCACCAACAGGGTGACCAGCGTAGTGGCGGCGGTGTTCACGTTACGTCCTAACGTGCCGTTGATAGCAGCGTTGAAGTTCTCGTAATTGGAACGCTTCGGATAGAGAGCCAGATTCTCACGCACACGGTCAAAGATGACCACCACATTGTTGATGGAGTAACCGATGACCGTCAGAATAGCTGCGATGAAGTTCTGGTCAATTTCCATAGTGAACGGCAGTACTTTGTAGAACAGGGAGAACATACCGATGGTCAGGAAAGAGTCGTGGAACAGGGCGAAGACACCGGCCAGACCGAACTGCCAGTTGCGGAAACGGATGGCAATGTAGATGAAAATCAGCACGAGGGAAGCCAACACTGCCCAGAATGCGTTGCGCAGCAGCTCACGCGCGACAGTCGGTTGAATCTTGGAGGAAGATTGGATACCGCGCTCGTCATTGGTCAGGTGGGTGAAGTCGTACTCGCTCAGATCCTGTTTTTCATAGAAGCCCTTCAAGGCCACATACAGCTTGTGTTCGCATTCAGCGTCGTCCTTGACATCGTTGCTTTCAATCTTGTAGTTGGTCACGATACGGACTTGGTTATTGCTACCGAAAGTCTTCACTTCAGGGGATCCGCCAAATTCCTTGATGACAGCTTCACGGACATCCTTGGTCACCACATCCTTGTCGAAACGAACCACATAGCTGCGGCCGCCGGTAAAGTCAACACCGGGTTGCAGTCCGAGGACAAAGAAAGAGATGATGGAGATGACAATCAGAGAGCCGGAGATGATGTAGAACACCTTGCGGGTGTTGAGGAAGTCGAAGTGGGTGTTGGTGAACGCGTTGATAGTGGCGGCGGTGCCGACGGAGAAATCCTTGCCTTTCTTCAGACGAGCCTCGATAATCATACGGGACACGAGGATGGCGGTGAACAGGGAGGAGAGGATACCGATGATCAACGTGGTGGCAAAGCCTTGGATGGGACCTGAACCGAAGATGTACAGAACGACAGCGGTGATCAAGGTAGTGACGTTACCGTCGATGATGGCGGAGTAGGAGTTCTTGAAACCGTCGTCGATGGCTTGGCGCATGCTCTTGCCTGCACGAACTTCCTCACGGACGCGCTCGTAGATAATCACGTTCGCGTCAACGGCCATACCCAAGGTCAGGACGATACCAGCGATACCGGGCAGCGTGAGGACGGCGCCCATGGAGGCGAGTACACCGATGATAAAGAATACGTTCAGCAGCAGGGCGAGGTCAGCGACCAGACCGGCGCGGCTGTAGTACAGGAACATGTAGATGATGACCAGCAGGAAAGCACCGAGGAAAGAGAGCAGGCCGGAGCGGATGGACTCCTTACCGAGCGTAGGTCCTACGATTTCGGATTGGACGATATTGACACCTGCCTCAAGATTACCGGAGTTGAGGACGGTGGCGAGGTCCTTGGCCTCTTCGATGGTGAAGTTGCCGGAGATTTCGGAGTTGCCGTTCGGAATCTCACCGCGAACACTCGGGGCGGAATAGACGAACTGGTCAAGTACGATGGCCACGCAGGTGGGGTTGTCTGGCGTGCCTTTTGCGGCGGCGTCACGGGTAATCTTGCGCCACTCGTCGGCAGCCTGGTCTTCCATGGACATGGTGACTATCACGCGGTTGTTCTGATCGACATCCTGGCGGGCGGTACGTACCACGCGGTTGCCGTTGATGGTTTCGGAGCTCAACAGCGGTCCCACGCGGTCGTTCTTTTTCTTCAGGGGATAGAGCGGGAAAGCGGTTCCGATGTTGTCGAATTTTTCGGGTGAGCCCCAATAGAACACCACGTTCGGGTCACCGAGGATGCGGCTGAGTTCGGGCAGCATATGCGAAATCTTCGGCATGTCAGCCTCGCGGAAATAGGCGATGACGTTGTAGCCAGCGGTCACAGCATGGCTGAGGATGGCGCCTTCGCCAATTTCTGTCTCTTCCTCGTCCTCATCTTCGTCTTCATCGGAAGGAACTGCGCTTTCCAGAGCTGCGAGTGTGGAATCGGCTGCCGCAGCAGTCTCGAGGGTACTGTCGGCAGCGGCCTTCGGAGTGCTTTCCTTGGCGCTCTTCAGTTGTTCGGCCAGTTTGGCATCTGCTTCGGCGAAGCGTTGCTGGATGCCCTTGCCTCCGACGATGTCACGATAGACTTCCCAGAACTCCAGTTTTGCGGTGCTCTTGAGCAGGTCGGTGACACGTTCGGGTTCCTTCACACCGGGAAGCTCCACGAGTATGCGGCCGCCCTGCAGCATCTGCAGGTTGGGTTGTGCGACACCGAAGCGGTCGATACGGGTGCGCAGGATCTTGAAAGTACGGTCAACGATTTCGTTGCTCTCCTTGCGGATGAAGGTGACAATTTGGTCGTCGGTGCCGTTCTTCAGACCGGAACGCTCGCCGAAGTAGGTGCGGAGGTTGGCATTGTTGAGATTCAGCGCTTTCTTCTCCGCATTGAAGTTTTTCACAAATATGTCGATGAAATCGCCGTTCACGGTGCTGGCGTACTCCTTCTGGGCTTTCTCGAAAGCGTTCCTGAAGAGTTGGTCATCGGTGTTGGTGGCCAGACTCTTGACGGCATCGGGCATGGATATCTCCAGCGTCACGTTCATACCGCCCTTAAGGTCAAGACCCAAGTTCAACTCTTTGTACTTGCACTGTTTGTAAGTGTTTCCCAGATAGATGGTTGAGTCGTTCATTCCTGTCAGGTATTGGCGGGTACGGGCGTCCACCAAAGAGTCAACCAAATGTTTTTCCAGCATAACGTCACCGTTAGCGGCCTTCTTCACCTCTGCGATGGCGGCGGGGTCGTTCGCGAATTTATCCGCTTTGTTTTCCACCCTCCAACTGACGAAGGAGAAGGACAAACAATAGACACACACCAGCGCGATCAGGATAGTAAAGAATAAAATCAGTCCTTTGTTTTTCATCTTTCTTTGATTATTTTTTTGATTTATAACTATTTATAACTTTCTCAACCTAATATTTTTAAGGTCGCAAATATACAAAATTTGTAGTATGAATTTCAATGGTTGAAAAATAATTGCGCATTGGATTTTTTAGGTATTTTTGCAGTTGGAAAAAAGAGATTCGGATAATGTCGTCAGAAAACAGAATTCCTTTGAGGGACAGGCCGTTCCCTGACTACACGAGGAGCGAGGAGATGCTGAACATGGCCAGCCACCTTTTCGGGGTGTTGTGTGCCGCGGTGATGATGTGGCTGACTGTTCGGGCGACCGTCGGCGACCCTTTCGCCATGGTGTGCGGGGTGGTTTATGTGTCCTCCGTGGCGCTCATGTTCCTGATGTCGGCCATCTACCACGGGCTGCCCAGAAGCCTGCCCAAGCAGGTGATGCGGGTAGTCGACCACTGCGACATCTTCATCACCATCGCCGGCACCTACACTCCCATCACGCTGTTGGGGATCTGCCAGATCAATCCCGCCTTGGGGTGGTCGATTTTCGCGGCAGAGTGGGTCCTCGCATTGGTCGGCATTGTCCTTAACGCCATCGACCTGAAGAAATACGCGCGATTCTCCATGGCCTGCTACCTTGGCATGGGCTGGTTCATCATCGTAGGCCTGCGCGCCACCGTGCAGGCAATGACCTGGGCCGGATTCCTCTATATCCTCGGCGGCGGGGTCGCTTACACCATCGGCGCCGCGCTCTACCTTGTCGGGAAACACCGGAACAAACGCTACCGCCATTCCCTTTTCCACCTTTTCGTGGTTGCCGGCGCACTCTTCCAATTTTACGGAATCCTCGAATACGTGCTGTGAACGGCAAAAAATCGCCTTTCCCGTACATATTTATATTTTATGTACCTTTGCGCAAATTTTCAACGATGCGAAACCTGTACCTCTCCTTACTTGCCATGTTGGCTCTCGCAACAGTTTCCGCCCGGAAGCCCGCCGACACCCTCTCCGCCGGCAGATGGGAGTTCGTACGGAACCTCGGGCAATGGGACCGTGCCGCTCTCTTTGCGGCCAAGACGAACTGCGGGGCCGTCTTCTTCGAACGCCGCGCCTTCACGGTGACGCAGCTGCACCCCGGACAGACTGAAGCCAACCACGAGGCGAAGCACACCGGCAAGCCCTTCCCCCACCCTGTTGTGGATGCCGCCTCCTACCGCGTGACTTTCCTGCAGGCCGCATCCGAACCCACACTCGACGGGCAACAGCCCCTGGAGCACTATTACAATTACTATCTTGGCGACGACCCCGGAACGTGGGCTGCGAAAGTCCCGGCCTACCGCCGCATAGAGTACCACGGCCTCTATGACGGGATCAACCTGCGCTTTCTCGGGAACTTCGACCACCTGAAGTACGAATTCCACATTGCGCCAGGCGCAGATCCCCGGCAAATCCGGATGCGCTACGAAGGGCTGAAGAAAGCCACGAAGACCGGGGAGGAGCTGCTGCTGCACACTGCCGTGGACCGCATTCTGGAACTCGCCCCCTATGCCTACCAGATTGACGGGCGCGGCGACACCCTGCCCGTTGCGTGCTCATACCACCTCGAGGGCTTCGTCCTCACTTTCGACCTCGGCCGGTACGACCCCGCCTTGCCCTTGGTGATTGACCCGACGGTTGTCTTCTCCTCCTTCACGGGCTCTACCGCCGACAACTGGGGGTACACCGCCACTTACGACTCGCACGGAAACCTTTACGGCGGCGGCATCGCGTTCAGCACCGGCTACCCCGTCACCCTCGGCGCCTACCAAATCGACTTTTGTGGCCAGGTGGACATCTCGGTCTCAAAATTCGACGCTTCGGGCAGTCTCCTGCACTATTCCACCTACCTCGGCGGCAGCAAGGCGGACATCCCCCACAGTCTGCACGTCAACGATAACGACGAACTCTACATTTTCGGCACCACCGGTTCCGAAGACTTCCCCGTCACCACGGGAAGCTTCGACACCTCCTTCAACGGCGGCCCATCCACCACCCTCTCCACCAGCATGAGCTTCCCCGATGGGGCTGACATCTTCGTGGCCAAACTGAGTGCGGATGGCTCCCAACTGCACGCCTCCACCTACATCGGCGGTAGCGACAATGACGGGGTCAACACCGCGGCCGGGCTGCGCAAGAACTATGCCGACGACAACCGGGGCGAAATCATTGTGGATGAGAACAGTAACGTATATATCGTCTCCTCCACTCATTCCACCGATTTTCCAACAACCTCGAATTGCTACCAGACAAACAGTTCCGGACTACAAGATGCCTGTGTCTTCAAGATGAGCCAAGACCTCTCCACCTTGATTTGGAGCAGCTACTTCGGGGGGACGGGCAACGATGCCGGATACAGCATGTTCGTAACGTCAGATAAAAGTGTCTATCTTTGTGGAGGGACCACTTCCCCCGACTTGCCTGTCACCGCCAACCCCTACCAGGCGACATACGCCGACAGCGCGGACATTCCCGACGGTTTCGTGGCTCATCTCTCCGCAAACGGCAACTTCCTACTACACAGCACCTATGTCGGGAAAAGCGGTTATGACCAAGCCTATCTGATCAAGGGGGATGACGAAGATTTCCCGCACATTTTCGGACAAACCGCCGCCGAAGGCAACGACTGGGTGCAAAACGCCACCTACTACGTACCAGGAGGCGGGCAGTTCCTGGCCAAGTTCTCCAAAAACCTGAGCGCCCCCGTCTGGTCCACGGTTTTCGGCAGCGGAAATGGGGGACCCGACATCTCACCCACCGCACTTATGGTCGATTATTGCGAGAACATCTATCTTTCGGGCTGGGGATCGCACCAACTGAACGGTTTTGGGGGCACCAGCGGGTTGCCGGTCACCTCAGACGCCTTCCAAAGCAGCACCGACGGCAGCGACTTCTACTTCATGGCAATCAGCGACAACGCCACCAATCTGGTTTACGCCACCTTCTTCGGCGGGAACGCGTTTAACGCACGTGAACATGTCGACGGAGGCACAAGCCGCTTCGACAAGCACGGCCGGATCTACCAGGCTGTATGCGCCGGTTGCGGCGGGCAGAGTTCCTTCCCGACTACGGCTGGAGCCTATGCCACCTCAAACGGCAGCTCAAACTGCAACCTCGGCGCCATCAAAATCGACTTCAACATGCCTGTGGTGGTGGCCGACTTTCTGATGCCAAACACTGTCTGCATCCCTGACACTGTGCATTTCCTGAACTTCTCCCAACTTATCAGTGACCAAACATCCCTCCTTTGGGATTTTGGCGACGGCACAACTTCCACACAATGGTCGCCGCGCCATGTTTACCTGGAAACCGGCTACTACGAGGTGTCGCTCATCGTGCAGGATCTGGGCAGCTGCAACAGCACTGACACCCTGCGGAAGAGAATCCTGGCCCTGTCCAACACCTCTTCTTCCTTACCGCTGGTAGGGATCTGCGACGGCGATTTTGCCGAGCTGGGACTCCCGCCATCCACTGGCGTCACCTACCAATGGACACCCACGGAATCCCTCAGCAACCCAAACATCTCAAACCCGATCGCAACGCCCTCACAAACGACCCTATATGCGCTAATAGCCTCCTCTGATGCCTGCACAGACACGCTATTTCAACAAGTTGCCCTCCACACTTTGGAAGCAACCGCCGCCGGGGACTCCATCGTATGCGAGGGGGAAACCGCCCTGCTGACCCTACATGTCAATTCCGCAGACCCGTACACTGTGACATGGTCTGACAACGCAGACTTTCAGAACATCATAGCGGAAGGGACTGACACGCTATCCGTAACCCCATCCGGCCCTGAGACATACTATGCCCGGATAGAGACAGACTATTGCACCAAAATAATACCCGTCACAACGAAAGTCGACCTGTTGAGCATCTCCGACAGTCCCGATTATCTGCTATGTTTTGAAGAACACATTACACTGGGCACGCAAGTCCACGGCGGAATCACACCTTACCAATACCAATGGCAATTAGGTGACGGCACCACCTTTTCAGGGGAGCACCCCCACGTAACCCCACCACACACCACAAGTTACACTGTCTCCATCACGGACGGCATCGGCTGCACAACCAGCGACAGCGGAACCATAACCGTCAGGGAAGGGACCTTCCCAGAACCTCTGAATGCCTGGTGCGACATTTGCGAAGTCATAGCTTTTCATGAAACCACCTTGTATTCAACCGAATACGGAGAACACTATATCTATTCCTGGACTCCCTCGCAAGGGCTAAGCACTCCCAACCAACCCGCAACCACTGTCACGCCAGAGGAGACCACCACCTACAGCGTCACGGTAACCGACACATTCGGATGTTCCCGGAGTGCATCCGTCACCATCAAGACGAACCCGATTCTCTGCGGAACACCCTTCGTTTTCATACCCAACAGTTTCACCCCGAATGGCGACGGCGTCAACGACATCCTTTACGTGCGCAGCGACATCCTGGAGAGCTTCCTCTTCGTCATTTACGACCGATGGGGGGAGAAAATATTCGAAACAGATGACCAATCCATCGGATGGGACGGGACTTTCAAACAAAAAGACTGTCAAAGAGGAACCTACGACTACTATTTCAAAGGAAGATGCAAAGACGGAGAAGAGGCAGAACTGAAAGGAAATGTGACATTGATTCGGTAAACGGGTTTTAACAACGCACATTCAAAAATAAAAAATATTTGAACAATTAAAATAAGGTATATATAATATAATTGTATAATAGATGTAAAGATATGGGAGAAGAACAATTTATCGATTTTGTGAAAATATACGGCCGTTCCGGGAATGGCGGTGCCGGATCGGCGCATTTGGCCCGCACTGCCCACAACCCCAAGGCTGGGCCAGACGGAGGGGATGGCGGAAAGGGGGGCAGTGTCATCGCACGAGGAAACCGAAATCTGTGGACACTTCTGCACTTGCGATACACCAAACACGTGTTCGCGGAACATGGCGGGAACGGGCAGAAAAACCAATGTTTCGGGAAAGACGGAGACAATGTCTATATTGAGGTGCCGCTCGGCACAATCATCCGCTTAGCCGACACGGACGAATTTGTCGGGGAGGTGCTGGAGGACGGTCAGGAGCTGGTGGTGATGAAAGGAGGCCGAGGGGGCTTGGGAAACGTGCACTTCAAAAACGCCACGCACCAGACCCCACGTTTCGCTCAACCAGGAGAAGAGGGGACTGAGGGATGGATTTCATTAGAACTCAAGGTGTTGGCAGACATCGGGCTGGTCGGATTTCCGAACGCCGGTAAATCCACACTCATCACACAACTCTCCAACGCGAGGCCGAAAATCGCAGACTACCCCTTCACAACGCTGAAGCCGAACCTCGGCATGGTCGCCTACCGGGAGTTCCAGTCGTTCGTCATCGCCGACATCCCCGGCATCATCGAGGGGGCATCGGAAGGCAAAGGCATCGGATTGCGATTCCTCCGCCATATCGAACGCAACGCCGCATTGCTGTTCATGATACCAGCAGCCAACGACGAAGGAGAAGTGAAAACTGCCACCCAAATCAAAAAAGAACTTAAAATCCTACAAAACGAACTCCGGCAATTCAACGCAGAACTCTTAGACAAAAACTGGATGCTGGCAATCACCAAATGCGACCTCATCTCTGAGAAAGAGTCTTCGGCTTTGGAAGCGAAATTATCGAATATAGCGCCGACTCTCTGCATTTCCGCCGTCACGAACTGGCATCTGACAGAGCTAAAAGATCGTTTATGGGATCTTCTACAACCCGAGAAATAGATTCAATACACTATATATCAATTAATTAACAGCTGTTCATAAAAATTATCAATCAAAAAGGAAAAATCAAGTACAAGTATTAAAAAAAAATGTATTTTTGCAGCCGAAATAATTGAACGAAAGAAATGGCAAAGAAAACGAAGGAAGCACGTCAGCAAGTGATACTTGAGTGCACAGAGCAAAAGGCAAGCGGAGTTCCGGGAATGTCAAGATATATTACGACGAAGAACAGAAAAAACACTCCCGACAGGCTTGAACTCAAAAAGTACAATCCGTACTTGAAGAAAATGACAATTCATAAAGAAGTAAAATAACAAAAAAACTGAGAAGAGATGGCAAAGAAAGTTGTTGCATCATTAAAAAGAGAAGGTGGCGTCACCTACACAAGAGTTGTGAGAATGGAGCGTTCACCGAAAACTGGAGCCTACACCTTCAAGGAGGCAATTGTGGAATCCAGTGCTGTTAAAGACTTTTTGGCTAAAAAGTAATATTTTGTTTTCATGGTTGAAAAAAGGTGGGCGCCTGCCCGCCTTTTTTCGTTTTAAACATTCGCCACGTATCAATAAAAATCGTACTTTTGCGAAAATTTATCACTATGGGATTCTTTTCATTTTTCAACCGGGATAAAAAAAAGGAAATTGACGAGGAACAGAAGAAGGAGTTGAACGAAGGGTTGCAAAAATCCAAGGAGAGCTTCTTCAAGAAACTGGCGAAGAGCATAGTCGGAAAATCAAAAGTGGACGACGAGGTGCTCGACAACCTCGAAGAGGTACTGGTCACCTCAGATGTGGGGGTGGAGACCACCCTGAAAATCATCGAACGCATCGAAAAACGCGTGTCGAAGGACAAATACCTTGGCACAAACCAGGTAAACATGATCTTAAAGGAGGAAATCGCCGGTCTGCTGCTGGAGAACGACCTCGAAAAGGAGAACGACTTCGTCATCCCTGAGATGGACGTCCCCTACATCATCCTCGTGGTTGGGGTGAACGGCGTGGGCAAGACCACCACCATCGGGAAGTTGGCCTACCAGTTCAAGAAGCGCGGCTATTCCGTCATGCTGGGTGCAGCCGACACCTTCCGCGCCGCCGCCATCGACCAACTCACCGAGTGGGCGAACCGCTGCGGCGTACCCATCGTGTCGCAGAAAATGGGAGCCGACCCCGCCGCCGTGGCCTTCGACACCGTCAAATCCGCCATTGCCAACCACAGCCAGGTCGTCATTATCGACACCGCCGGACGACTTCACAACAAAGTCAACCTCATGAACGAGCTGGTCAAAATCAAAAATGTCATCCGCAAACTTGTTCCCGACGGACCGCACGAAGTACTGCTCGTCCTTGACGGATCCACTGGGCAGAACGCCTACGAGCAAGCCAAACAGTTCACTGCCGCCACGGAAGTCAACGCTTTGGCCATCACCAAACTGGACGGCACCGCGAAGGGCGGCGTTGTCATCGGCATCTCCGACCAATTCCAAGTACCCATCAAATACATCGGCGTGGGCGAGAAAATCCACCAGCTGCAGATTTTCAACCGCGTAGAGTTCGTCGATTCCCTCTTCCCTGACAACTGGTAGCCATGTCCAGAACAGTTGTGATTGACGAAAACTCCGGATTCTGCTTCGGCGTGACCAATGCCATAAAATCCGCTGAGAAGTACTTGACAGACCATGACTTCCTCTACTGCCTTGGCGACATTGTCCACAACAACGAAGAGGTGAACCGTTTGTCAGCCCTCGGCCTCGAAATCATCACCCATGAACAGTTCAAAACCCTCAAGGACACGACTGTCCTCATCCGTGCCCACGGAGAACCACCTGAAATATACCATATTGCAGACAAAAACCGCATCCAGCTGATTGATGCCACATGTCCCGTTGTGCTACGTCTCCAAAAACGAATCGCAGACGAATACCATTCCGCCTCTCCGGACAAACAGATCCTCATTTTCGGGAAAAAAGGGCACGCCGAGGTTGTAGGGTTATTGGGGCAAACCGACAACACAGGCCTCGTACTCTCCTCTGATGCCGACATCGACCAGATAGACTTTTCGCGCCCGTCAAAAATATACTCCCAAACCACCCAAAGCGAAGAACTCTACATGCGTATCATCCAACAAATCCGTTCGCACTACATAAACGCCGGGCATCCCGACTGGTTCGAGTTCGAGGACACCATCTGCCGAAAAGTCTCTTCCCGCGCAAAACAAATCGCCGAATTTGCCAGCCAATACGACGCCATCCTCTTCGTTTCCGGCGAAAAAAGTTCCAACGGGCTATATCTGTATAACATCTGCAAACAAAACAACCCACGCAGCTATATGCTCAACCAGGTGCGGCAACTGAAAGGGCTCGAACTGTCCGACACCAGAACCATCGGCATCTGCGGAGCCACCTCCACACCGATGTGGCTGATGCAGGAAATTGCGGCCCATTGCTCGGAATAGCGCGTTTTTGGCCACATGCAACCTCCGCGCCCTATCGTTTTTTTACTGTTTTCTCTTAACGCGCACCAGAAAATTTACTAATTTCAGTTAATTTTTCAACTACAAAAATAACACATATCACTATATATCAATAAGATAAAAATTATTTTCACAAAAATAATAAATACGTATTGATATTCGGTTAAATATTTCATATCTTTGCAGTGGTTTTGATTATGGATTCGTTAGACTTGAAAAGCAAAGAAATGAGACAAAAATTTACGCGCATTAAAACTGGAATGGCCTCCCTGATAATAATTCTCGGAACCGCCACAATCGTGAATGCCCAGACTGTTCTCTACGAAGAGAACATGGGAACACCGACAGCAAACACCCTCATACAGAATTATACCGGTTGGCAGAACAACACGGTCACTTACTTAGGGAACGGGACCTGCGACATCCGGACGTCAAGCGCCTCAACAGGGTACAGCGGGGCATCTGGGGGCGGCAACGTCATGATCAACGACACAGTGAAGTGGTTTCAGATTTCCGGTCTGAACACTACATCCAACAACCTGACCGTCAAGCTATACTGCGGATTAAGGAAGACAACTGCCGAGAATGGAAGCAACTTTGCGGTCGATTTCTCAACTGACAGTCTCGTGTGGGTGCGACTGCCCATGGAGGACACCCTCCCGACCGGCACGGGGACTTCGGGCTGGCACAGGGTCTGTTTCCCGAATCTGCCGTCGCACCCGCATCTCCATCTGAGGTTCTACAGTTTGACAAATGTTGATTATCGGTTAGACGACATAAAAATCGTGGACGGTGACGAAGTGGTATTGGAGACCGTGGCCACTCCGACATGCACACCGGCCGGAGGCACCTACTACGGGACGCAACAGGTTGACATCGAGTGTGCCACACCAGGTGCTTCCATTTACTACACTTTAGACGGAAGTGTTCCCGACGAAAGCGCAAACATCTTCGCTGGCACACTGACCATTAATTCGAACTGCACGTTGAAGGCGTTCGCCACCAAAGAGAACATGCACCCCAGCAACTTGCTGACAGCGCAGTACGTCATCATCGACACCAACTCTTTGGTAGAGTTGCCGTTCGACATTTCCGGCAACAGCGACTCCACGCACATGGATATCAGGAACATGCCCGGTTTCCGGAGCAACAAGCTGGGATCCTCCTACGCGAATGGCTCCGTGAAGTTCGAAGCCAAGAACGCGGGATCGGCAGCGCTCACAGCGCATTTGGACAGCGCACCCGGCATCTTGTCCTTTGAAGTCAAAGGGGTTAAAGGAGGCTCTCCTTCCGCATACAGCGGCATCGTTTTCTTAGTGAGCGAATCCGCAGATGGCATACAATGGAACACTGTGGCCTCGCTCAACGAAGCAGATATCAGCACGGACGGGTTCAGTCATTTCGGGGACTACCCGCTGAACGAAGAGACAAGGTACGTGCGCTGGTTGCTTGCGGCAGCTGAAAGCGGGAACACGCAGCTCAACAACATCGTAATCACCCGCCACGAATCCACCGACCCGGGCGATGGATCCGACAACAGCGGCATCGACAATCCTTCGAATCAGAATCCAACCCCGAACCCCTACCCCAACCCGACGCAGGCATATTTCACCTGGAACTTGTGTGAAGAAGGGATAGTCATAAGACTGTACGACGCCTCAGGAAACATGGCCAGACAATGGTCCAATGTTCCGGACGGCGAAAAACTGAATATCACGGGCTTAGCCCCAGGATACTACATTCTCAATGCGACCACACGCAGCGGCCGAATCTCCAAATCGCTGATTGTACGGTAACCTGGCACTAAGAATCACGACTTAGACTTCTCATTTGGATTGACAAGGGGAGCCACAATGCGGTCTGAATGGAAACAACCCATATCTGTTTCTTTTGGCAATTTTTGTTTTCTAACATTTATTTGCAATGGTTTTGTTTGTATAGTTGGATTTTCATTTTCAGATCAGCAGAACGGGACTCCCCTTTTTTCATCTATGACTGTAAACTGTTTACGCTGCCATCTTGTATGTTGCGATTCACCTCACGTGCTGTGGCTTTCTGGATGTTGCGGAAATGGTTGGGCGTGATGCCCATCTCCTTCTTGAACGCCTGATGGAAAACCTGGCGGTTGTTATAGCCGCACATTTCCCCTATCACTTCCATCTTTTCATGGAAATATTGCGGGTCACCAAGCAGCTTCAACGATTCCTTGATTCTGTAACTGTTTAACAACGAGGAGAAATTCTGATGCAGATACGTGTTAATCACATGGGAAAGGGTGGTTTTGTTTGTGCCCAACTCCCTTGACAGATCCTGGATGTTTAACTCTGGCCGCAAGTACAGCTTGTGCTGCTCCATGCAGATTTGCAACTTCTGGAGCAGCTTTTCGCTATGCTCATCGACAGCTTCAGCCGGCTCAAAAACAACCGGTTCGATTAAATTATTACACTCTTCGTCCTTGCGGAGACTCTTCTGCATCAATTTGCGATACGAGCGCCGGCTATGAAAAAGCAGTACCAACGTGGCAATGTTGGAAAGTGTTAAAAAGATTAGAGTAAAGCACAAAATTTTCATGGCGGCGAAAATAAAAAAAATCTCAATCTATTACACGTATTGATCAAATAACGACAAAATATTGCTAAATCATGACACATTACAGCCGAATATTGACAGTTCTACCTCCCTAAATTCCTATTTTTGCCCGTTTTTTTTGAAGCAAAAATAGATGCTTATGAATCAAAAGCTACTATCTATTTTAATATTTACATTAACATTTGGATGGTTGTCAGGCTATTCGCAGGATACCCTTCCTGAGAAAAAAGCGCAGAAAATCTGGCAGCAGGTAAAGGAACATGTCAACGTGGGCGGATGGATTGACGCGCAGTATGCCTACGACCAGCTCGGCGAAGAGAAGAGCAGCGTGTTTCAGATCCGGCGCGCCCGTCTCGACCTTAAAGGCAACCTTTCCAAATGGGTCGATTTCCGGCTACAGGGTGACCTCGCCCCGACCCCCCGCCTTATCGACGCCTTCGTGAAGGTGAATTTCTGCAAATACGTCCAGCTACAGGTCGGTCAGTTCAAAATTCCGTTCTCTTTGGAGAACAAGCTCTCTCCATTAGATCTGGAACTAACTGAGAATGCACAGGTTATAAGTGCCTTATCAGGATATAAGGATGTCACTGGCATCGGCACGTACTCCAACGGCCGTGAAATCGGGCTTATGCTCACGGGCACGGCGGCCTCTGCGGAAGTGCGCGGCGAACGGATTCCGATTCTCACCTACGGCATCGGCATTTTCGGCGGCAACGGCATCAACGTGAAGACCGACAACATGGCAAAGGACATCTCCGCCCGCCTGGAATTCTGCCCGTTTGTGAAAGGCCTAACAATTTCCATATCAGAATATTGGGGAAAATACGACATGCTTTATAACGGGGCAAGCACCGGTGTGGACGGCACCCGGTTCCGCAGTGCGTATGGATTGGAATATCGTACCGGGAAATTGGTGGTTCGCAGCGAGTATCTGTGGGGGGTCACCGATTTTGCCTTAAACACGAACGGCCCTTTCGGGGAAGATTACCATATTGTGCCTAACCCCGCACGATCCCACGGTTTCTACGTGGTGTCCGGCTACTGGTTCGACTTCGGCTGGGGAGGAAAAAGCACTGTGCGACAGCAGCTCCGTCCCGTAATACGGCTCGACTACTATCAGAAAAACCTTAACCTGAACGACAAGCAGCCCTCCATCTACTACTCGGCCGGTCTTGACTGGTGGCCCGAAAAGCACGTCCGCGTGCAGTTGAACTACACTTTGAAGCAACGCTACAACAACGGCCAATTAGGGCATAACATGACTGTTATGACTTCCGTAAAATTCTGATAAACAAACAGTAGCAATATGAAACAGACATCATTCCTTGAGCAGCCCCGGAGGGGCAACACGCACGAAGTGCAATTAACCCCACACAAGCGTAGCGCAGTGTGCATAATCCTCGCAATAGCCGTATGCGTCACCCTAATGACCTCCTGCGGCACGAAAAAAGAAACGTCCCAAAAGGAGGGCGCACTCTCCGGAGAAATCTCCATCTCCGGTGCCTTCGCGCTCTACCCCTTGGCTGTGAAATGGGTCGAGGAGTTCCAGAAAGCCAACCCCGGCGTACACATTGACATCTCCGCAGGCGGCGCGGGCAAAGGCATGACCGACGTGCTGGCCAACGTGGTCGATCTCGGCATGGTTTCGCGTGAGGTCTATCCGCCCGAGATCGAAAAAGGGGCGGAGCCGTTTGCCGTGACGAAGGACGCGGTGGTCATCACCGTAAACACGGAGAATCCTTTCGCCGCCGAGATGAAGCGGCAAGGCATAACCATGGAGGAGGCCTACAAGGTCTGGATTTCGGGTGAAATCAAAACCTGGGGTCAGCTGCTTGGCACCGCCGACGACACTCCGATCCATGTCTATACGCGCTCCGACGCTTGCGGTGCTGCCGAGACCTTCGCGATGTGGATGGGCAAGAAGCAGGAAGATTTACAGGGTACGGCCGTCTTCGGCGACCCCGGGCTGGCGCAGGCGGTGCAGCGCGACAAGTTGGCCGTGGGCTTCAACAACATCGGCTACGCCTACGATGAGGAGAACCGCAAACCCAACACCGGCCTCTTCGTCTTCCCCATCGACCGCGATGGCGACGGAAGCATCTCCGCCGGGGAGTACTTCTACGACACCAAAGACGACTTCGTGGAGGCCGTCGCAGCGGACAAGTACCCGTCGCCGCCCGCCCGTGACCTCTACCTTGTCACCAATGGTACACCCACCAATCCTGCGGTTGTCGCCTTCCTCAAGTACGTCCTCACCGACGGCCAGCAGGAGTGTGCCCCCGCCGGCTACATCAGTCTCAGCAACGACAAGCTCCAGAAAGGGGTAAGACAATTAGGAATTAGGAATTAAGAATGATGGAGGTAGCCTTTCTATCGTTTAAGACGCATTCCCTTTTGTTGCCTCGGAAAGGCAACACGCACGCAGTGCAATTAGCCCCACACCAGCGCAGCACAGTGTGGGGCGACCGCAACCAGCGCAGCGCAGTGTAAAATCAAAAAAAGGTACCATGCAGAAATCAAGAATCATCAAGGACAAAACCGCCGGTGCCACCATGCTGACCCTGACCATCCTCTCCATCGTGTTCGTGGTGGTGATGTTCGTGGGGCTGTACCTCAAGTCGGTGCCGGTGCTGGAGGGCAAGTCGATGTGGAGTCTGCTCTCCTCAAGCGAATGGAAGCCTCTCAAGGGAGAGTTCGGCTTCTTGCCGTTCATCGCGGGCACGCTTTGGGTGACCTTTATCGCCATCCTGCTGGCCCTGCCCGTATCGCTGTTCACGGCCTTCTATCTTACCGAGTACGCCCGCCCAGCGGTGCGCAGGTTCGTGTTCCCAGCGTTAGACATCCTCGCCGCGCTGCCGTCGGTGGTCTATGGCATTTGGGGCACCCTGGTCATCGTGCCTCTCATCTCCGACAAAGTCGCGCCGCATTTCGTGGAGTATTCGTCGGGCTACACGGTGCTGGCCGCCGGCATCGTCCTCGGGGTGATGATTCTCCCGTTGCTGGTCAGTCTCTTCATTGAGGTGTTCGGCATGGTGCCGCAGGACCTGCGCGAGGCCTCGTTGGCTTTGGGGGCCACCCGCTGGCAGACCACCCGGAAGGTGGTGGTGCGCAAGACGTTGCCCGGCATCCTCGCCTCCACTGTACTGGCCGTCTCCCGCGCCATGGGCGAGACCATCGCCGTGCTCATGGTCTGCGGCTGCGTGATGGCCATTCCCAAGAGCCCGCTCGACAGCGGCTACCCCATACCCGCCCTCATCGCCAACAACTACGGCGAAATGCTCTCCATGCCCCTTTACGAATCCGCCCTGATGTTCGCCGCCCTCATCCTCTTCATCGTCGTCTTCATTTTCAACCTTCTCTCCCGCATCATCCTCTACCGAATGGAAAAGACATCATGAAAAAAACCTTCCCTAAGCAGCCTCGAAGAGGCAACACGCACGAAGTGCAATTAACCCCACACAAGCGAAGCGCAGTGTGGGGCGACCACAGCAAGCCGAAGGCGCGGTGTGGAGCCAAGCGAATCAAAGAAGCACTCGCCCAAACCCTCATGTGGCTGTCGATGGCGGTAGTCGTCGGCATGGTCGTCAGCGTGATATGGACCATCTTCTCACACGGCTGGAAAGCCATGAGTTGGGAAATGGTGAGCAGTCTGCCGGGCGGCGGCTTCTACATCGGCAAGGAGGGCGGGTTCCTCAACGCCATCATGGGGTCGGTTTACATCGTGGGAGGCTCCACCGTGTTGGGACTGCTCATCTCCGTGCCGGTGGTCTTCTACCTCAACATCTACCTGAAGCCCGGATCCAAGCTGGCATACGTTGCGCGGATGGCCTTTGATGTACTCTTCGGGGTGCCCTCCATCGTCTATGGCGCCTTCGCCTTCACCATCATGATCTTCTTCGGGTTGCGGACCTCGCTGCTGGGCGGCATCATCGTCATCACCCTGCTCATCATTCCGATTTTCATCCGCACCATGGACGAAGCCACGCGCGAATTTCCCCGCGACATCCTCGACGCCACCTACTCGCTCGGCGCCACCCGCTGGGAGACGCTGAAGGTCGTGCTGCGGCAGATCGCGCCAGGCATCGCCACCGCGACGCTGCTTTCCGTCGGACGCGCTATCGGGGACGCTGCCGCCGTGATGTTCACCGCCGGCTACACCGACAGCATCCCCACTTCCCTCTCCCAACCCGCCGCCACCCTGCCTCTGGCCGTCTTCTTCCAACTCAGCAGCCCCATCCCCGAAGTCCAGGACCGCGCCTACGCCGCCGCACTCGTCCTCACCGTCATCGTTCTCCTCCTCAGCATCACCGGCCGCCTCATATCCAACAAGTTCTCAAAAAACAAAGTGTAAATCAGTGAACAGTGATTTGTGATTTGTAAATAGGCAAAAGTCATAGTTATTAGTCATAGTTATCAGTCATAGTCAACAAAATGATAGAAGTCAAGAGCCTCAACATCCACATCAAGGACGCGCACATCCTGAAGAACGTGAACGTCGTGCTGCCCGAGCGGCAGATCACCTGCATCATCGGACCTTCGGGATGCGGCAAAACCACCCTGCTGCGAACGCTCAACCGCCTGATCGAATCCACGGAAGGGGTGAAAACCAGCGGACAGGTGCTGGTTGATGGGCAGGACATCATCCGCAGCGGTGCGGAAATCACCGAGTTGCGGCGGAGAATAGGGTTGGTGAGCCAACGGCCGTGCCCGCTGCCGATGTCCATCTTCAACAACGTGGCCTACGGATGCCGCATCAACAACCTCTGCAAGGGCAAAGAGTTGCACCGCCGTGTGGAGGAGAACCTGCGGAGCGTCGGGCTCTGGGACGAGGTCAAGGAGCGCCTCCACGCGCCCGCCGCCCGCCTTTCCATCGGGCAGCAGCAGCGTCTGTGTCTCGCCCGCTCCCTCGCCGTGGAACCCGATTACCTCCTCGCCGACGAGGCTACCAGCGCCCTCGACCCCATCTCCGCCAAAACCGTGGAAGACCTCTTCGTGAAACTCAAGGAGCAGTATTCCATCATCATGGTCACCCACACCCTGCGGCAAGCCCTCCGCATAGCCGACCACGTCGTCTTCATGTACTTAGGGGAAGTGATCGAAGAGGGATGCGCGGAACAGGTCTTCCACCATCCCCAACACGAACTCACCCAAAAGTATTTGACTGGAGCGTTTAGTTGATTTGTTATTGGTGATTTGTTTATAGTAAAGATATTATGTATAAGTTAACCCATCTGAAAGAACTGGAATCCGAATCCATCTACGTCTTGCGGGAGGTGGCGGCGCAGTTCGAGCGGCCCGCCATCCTCTTCTCCGGCGGCAAAGATTCCATCGTGGTCACCTATTTGGCCTACAAGGCGTTCTATCCCGCCAAGATTCCGTTCCCGTTGCTGCACATCGACACGGGGCACAACTTCCAGGAGACTCTCGACTACCGTGACGCGCTCGTGAAGAAGCTGGGGGCGCAGCTGGTCGTCGGCTCCGTTCAGGAGAGCATCGACAAGGGGCGCGTAAAAGAGGAAAAGGGATACAATGCCAGCCGTAACAGACTGCAAACCACCACATTGTTAGACACCATCGAAGAATACAAGTTCGACGCCTGCATCGGCGGGGCGCGGCGCGACGAGGAGAAGGCACGCGCCAAGGAGCGTTTCTTCTCGCACCGCGACGAGTTCGGACAATGGAACCCAAAGAACCAGCGGCCTGAGCTATGGAACATCTTCAACGGGCACAAGAATATGGGCGAGCACTTCCGCGTCTTCCCCATTAGCAACTGGACCGAAATGGATGTTTGGCAGTATATCTACGCCGAGAACATTCCGCTGCCGTCGCTTTACTTCACACACGAGCGCAGATGCTTTCTCCGCGACGGCCAGTGGCTGGCTGCCGAACCCTGCATGACGCTGAAGCCCACCGAGGAGGTGGTCACCCGTCGCGTGCGATGCCGTACTATCGGCGACATCACCTGCACCGGCCTCACCATCTCCGAGGCCAACACCTTAGAGGACATCATCGCCGAAATCGCCGCCACCCGCGTCACCGAGCGCGGCGGCCGCGCCGACGACAAGCGCAGCGAAACCGCCATGGAGGACCGCAAGAAGGAAGGATACTTTTAGTCAGTAACGAACATTTATTTAAGACATAATTCCTTAAACAGCCCCGAAGGGGCAAGACGCGCGAAGCGCTAATAACCCCACACAAGCGCAGCGCAGTGTGGGGGTCATAAAGATACAAAAATATGAATAACGGATACTTAGACATGGAGCTGCTGCGGTTCACGACCGCAGGCAGCGTGGATGACGGCAAAAGCACGCTCATCGGCAGATTGTTATACGACAGCAAGTCGATTTTCGAGGACCAGCTGGAGGCGGTGGAGCGGGCCTCGCGGAGCCGCGGCAACGAGGAGGTGAACCTCGCGCTGCTCACCGACGGGCTGCGGGCCGAACGCGAGCAGGGCATCACCATCGACGTGGCCTACCGCTACTTCGCCACGCCCAAGCGCAAGTTCATCATCGCCGACACTCCCGGACACATCCAATACACCCGTAACATGGTCACCGGCGCCTCCACCGCCGACCTCGCCATCATCCTCATCGACGCCCGCAACGGCGTGGTGGAGCAGACGGTGCGCCATTCCTACATCGCATCGTTGCTCGGCATCCCCTTTATCACCGTGTGTGTCAACAAAATGGACCTGGTCGATTTCTCCGAGCAGGTCTTCACGGACATCCGGCGCCGCTACGAAGAGATGGCCGCCAAAATCGGCATCCGCGCCTCGCTGCTCTTCATCCCGATTTCAGCCAAATATGGCGACAACGTGGTGGAAGCCTCCCGGAACATGCCGTGGTACGACGGCGGACCGCTGATGCACCTCTTGGAGACGGTCTCCATCGACCACAAAATGGGCGACGAAACGCAACCGATCCGGTTTCCCGTGCAATACGTCATCCGGCCCATCTCCGACAAGTTCCCCGACTACCGCGCCTACGCGGGACGGCTCGCCGGCGGCGTGCTGCGCAAGGGCGACACCGTGCGCGTGCTCCCCTCCGGACTGACAAGCACCGTGAAAGCCATCATGCAGGCCGACAAAGAGTTGGATGCGGCGCATACGCCGGAATCGGTTTCCATCCTGCTGGATGACGACATCGACATCAGCCGGGGCGATATGATTGTGAGCAAGGACGGACCGCAGCCCATCGTGACCCAGCAACTCAAGATGCACTGCTGCTGGTTCAACGAGACGGAGATGCAGTTGCGCAAACGCTATATCCTCCGCACCACCGTGTCGGAGACCGTCGCGATGGTGCAGGCAATTTATTACAAGGTGGACATCAATACGCTGGAACTTGTCGAAGGTGTGACATCGCTCAAAATGAACGACATTGCCTGCATCACGGTGAAGACCGCAAACCCGATAGCAGTTGACCGCTATAACGAGAACCGCGTCACAGGCTCCGTCATCCTCATCGATCCTGACAGCTTCGAGACGGTGGGGGCGGGGATGGTGGAGTTCAGTTAGGAATTAGGAATTAGAAATTAGGAATTATGAGCCCACCAGAAGAGGTCAAAATTGACGTTTTTTGCTTGTAACACATTGACAATCAAATATTGCTTTTAATGATAATAACTTTTTCAAGTGGACTCAATTATAATATTGAACAATGGGCTATTTTAAAGATGATATTGCAGATTTGAATGCGCGTTTTGCAGAGGCCTCGCCGGAGGATTTGCTACGCCATTTTTGGGGAATCTATGGCGGCAGAATTGCTCTGTCGTCCAGTTTAAGTCTTGAAGACCAGACGCTTACAGACATATTGATGAAAGTCTGCCCGGAGGCGCGCGTCTTCACGCTCGACACAGGCAGACTGTTTCCGGAAACCTACCAGCTGATCGACAAGACGAACCTGCACTATGGCATCCGCATGGAGGTATTCTGCCCTCAGACGGAGATGTTGCAGCGTTTCGTGCGCGAGCAGGGCATCAACCCTTTTTACGAAAGCATCGAAAAGCGGCATGCCTGCTGTCAAGTGCGCAAACTCGAGCCCCTCGGCCGCGCGTTCCAAACCCTCGACGCCTGGATCTGCGGCCTCCGCCGCGAACAGTCCGTCACCCGCAGCGACATGCGGAAAATCGAGTGGGACGAGAATCACAACATGTTGAAAATCAACCCTCTCATTGACTGGACCGAAACGCAGGTATGGGCGTATGTAAAGACGCACCATGTGCCGTATAACAAGCTGCACGACAACGGATATCCGAGCATCGGGTGCGAGCCTTGCACACGGGCGGTGAAGCCCGGCGAAGACATCCGCGCCGGCCGCTGGTGGTGGGAATCGCCCGAGCAACGCGAGTGCGGACTGCACAGGAGGTAACGTCCCTCAGACCATCACCACAAACTCCCCCTTCACGGGCTGCTGTCCGAAATGCTCGACAGCCTCCGCAAGCGTGCCCCGGAAGGTGAACGCATGGATTTTCGTGAGCTCCTTGGCCACGGCCACAGGACGCTCGGGCCCCATGACCTCCACCATCTTCTCCAACGTCTTCAGCAAACGGTGCGGCGACTCGTAGAAGACAACCGTCTCCTCCATTTCGGCGAAACGCTTCAGCAGGGTTTCCTTTCCTTTCTTGTGCGGAAGGAAACCAAAGAAGTAGAAACTGCTGCACGGGAAGCCTGACTGCACGAGGGCGGGCACGAAGGCCGTGGCACCGGGCAGGCACTCCACCTCCACCTCCTGTTTCAATGCCTCGCGCACAAGCAGATATCCGGGATCGGAAATCCCCGGCGTGCCGGCATCGCTCACCAAGGCGGTCGTCTCGCACTGCTGAATCAACCGAATATAGTTCCCCACCTGCTCATGTTCGTTGAATATATGGTAGGCCATGCACCTCTTGCCCTCTATCTCAAAATGCTGGAGGAGGTTCTTGGTGGTGCGGGTGTCCTCGCAGAGAATCAAATCTGCGGATTTCAAAACTTTGAGCGCACGAAGGGTGATGTCTTCGAGGTTTCCGATCGGGGTCGGGACGATAACCAGTTTTGCCATAACAGTGGGTTCTAAAACGACGAAAGACGGCTTTTGAAACCGTCTTTCTTGAGCGTGCCCAGAACAAGAGTCGAACTTGCACATCCGTTCGGATACTACACCCTGAATGTAGCGCGTCTACCATTCCGCCACCTGGGCTCAATAAATACCCTCTTTGATGATGTCGTGAATATGAATCACGCCCTGGTAGTTTCCACCGTCATCCACCACAAAGATGTTGGTGATCTGGTGGTCTTTCATCATCTGCAACGCATCCACGGCGAGGGTATTCCCGTGAATCGTCTTAGGTCTCGTGGTCATGATATCCGCAGCTTTCAAGGACATGATGTCCTGGTGCTTCTGGATAGCGCGGCGCAGGTCACCGTCGGTGATGGCTCCGACCACTTTTCCGTCTTCGACAACAGCGGTCACTCCAAGGCATTTCCCGGAGATTTCGAGGATAACCTCCTGCATGGCCGCATTGCGATTGACCATAGGGACTTCGTTCTGCTTGTACAGGTCGCTGACCTTCAAGCGTGTGCGCCGCCCGAGAATGCCTCCGGGGTGCACCTTCGCGAAATCCTCCGTGGAGAACCCGCGCATCTTGATGAGCGTGGACGCGAGGGCGTCTCCGATGGCCAGCTGAGCCATCGCACTGCTCGTGGGAGCAAGGTTGTTGGGGCTTGCCTCGCGCGACACCGTGCAGTTGAGCACGCAGTGCGCTTCTTTCGCCAACAGGGAGTCCGTGGCGCCGACAATGGCGATGAGGAGATTCCCTTGGGCCTTCAAGAACGGGATCAGCAGGGCGATTTCCGGCGTGTTGCCGCTCTTGGAGAGGCAGACCACAATATCATCCTTCTGTATGATGCCCAAGTCGCCGTGAACGGCATCGGCTGCGTGCATGAACACCGCCGGCGTTCCCGTGGAATTGAACGTGCCCACAATCTTCTGACCGATGATGGCGCTCTTTCCAATCCCCGTCACAATGACACGACCCTTGCATCGGATTATCTCCTGAACGGCCTTCACGAAATTGTCATCCAAGTAACCGACCAGCTTCGACACAGCCTCGGCCTCTTCCCCTATCACCTTCTTCCCGTATGCGATAATTTCCTGCGGTTCCATTCTTCCAAGATGCTTTTGTTGTCTTTTCTCTTCTATCAAAGAACGAAATCTTGCATACTTCCTTCTAAGAATCGAAGTATCCGAAAAATAACGCTTGAAATCCGTTTCACTCAGCGCTTCCAAGTCATCATTTTCGAGCGGCAAAAATAAGGATTTTTTCGATATGTTCGACGGGTTGGCCGATTTTTTTTTATTCTTCGGGCAAACCTCCTGGCAAATGTCACAGCCGAACATGTATTTCTCGGTCGCTAACTCACTGTAATTCGGTGTTTTATTCTCCGTATTATGATATGCCACGCACCGTTGCGCATCCACCCGGAAAGGGGTCTCCAATGCATTCACAGGGCAACTTTTCACGCACAAATCACAATTCCCGCAGTCTGATTTTGGAAGAGAATCGTCATAAACATCGCAAAAACGGTCGATCAGCAACGTCCCCAAGACGAAAAAGGAGCCATGTGAGTTGTGCACCAGCCCGTTCTTCCCCATGCACCCTACCCCAGCCTCCACCGCCCAACGTTTCTCGGAGATGGCGGAACTATCGACCGTAATACGATATTCCATTGATGGCCACACACTTACAATTTTATCCGCAAGCTGTTGCAGAAGATTTTTCACCAAGACATGGTAATCCTGAATCCAGGTATAGCGGGCGAAAAGATAGCGGTCGGACTTCGGTGCGGTGTCGGTCAGGTAGTTGTACGCCACCACGACAACCGACTTGCAGCCCGGAAGCAGCGACGCAGGGTTGAAACGCCCCTCGACATCCCGCTCCAAAAAGCGCATCCCGGCATGGCAGCCCATGGACAGCGACTCGCGGAACTGCACCTCCGCCTCATCGAGCGGCCGCGACCGCGCAATGCCACAGTCCTGGAAGCCGCACTCGGCCGCAAAAGCCTTGATTTGCCGCGAACAAACAATCTCCTCCATCGTTACAGGGTGATGCGTTCGAACTTCTCCGGAATCCTGATGCTCGTCACCCCCGGCACATTCAGCCTGACCACCTTGATCTTGCCGTGCACCTCTATCACCCGGTTCAACTCCTTGAAAACGAACTCGGTGAAGAAAGAGCTGGCACTGTCAACGGGCATGAACGAACGGTACTCGTAAGAGAGCTTCTGCCCTTTCGGCAGCTTGTCGAGGTCGCCGTTGAACAGCGCCTGGACCGTCTGGAAGTCGAAGGCAAACGGCAAAAGCCGGTTGAAAGGCGCATAGCTGTCGCGGAAATACTGCTGAGTCAGCTTGTTGACATAGACGATGCTGTCGGGGGTGAAAACGGCCCTCATGACCTCGACCCCATACGCGTGGATGTTCAAGTAGAGGATGCTGTCGGTGCGGTTGACCATGTAGAAGTTGCAGGTGCGGGTGCCGCCCGTGTCGGTGATGTCGGCCTTGCCGCGATAGGTAATCCAGTCGTAGCCCGCAGCCATCGGCAGGACGGCAGTGTCCATCGGGACCGTGATGCCATCGGCAGCAACCGCCGAGCTGTCAGCAACTTGCGCGTACAAGGGCAGAGCCGTCATCAGCAGTCCGACGACCACCAACATGGATAATATGTATTTCCGGATGTTCATCACACAAAAGACCATCTTCGAGAACGGAAGTTATATCTCAAATAGGCGCAAAAGTACGTTTTTTTTCAACTACCACCCTACTTAAAAAGCAGACGATAGCGACCCTACTCTAACTCTACGCCAACTCTGCTCCAACTCGCGTTGGCAATGCAATGGGCATTTTTCGGAAAATGCACCTTTTCGACGGCTGAATGATCCCCTTGAATCTTGTAAATGTCCTGTCTGCGTTTTTTCTGCGAGTTGTGATTTTTTTTGCCATCCTCGTAATCATTTGGCAATCATCGGTTTATTATTCAATGCTTAATCGTAATAAGCGAGACATCCAAAGCGGCGGAAATCTTTGCCAATGTTGCCAGCGTGAAATTGTGTCCGCCTCCCACCCAATGCGATACGGCGGCCTCGGATGTGCCCACCATCTTTGCAAACTCCTTTTGTGACAACCCGCGACTTTGCAGCAAATTGTCTATCCAGTCAGCGATTTCGTATGACCATTCCACCTGCAGCTTTAAGGCCTTGGGTGTTTCGTCAAGTGTCTGCTGGAAAAGCTGTTCTGTTTCTCTCGAATGTTTCATATATCAAATTCTTTGTCGTCTACACCATAAAGGGATGCCTCCTCGATGGTGATCTCCCCTTTCGCCTCTGCCAACCTCAAGAGGTCATCTAATTTTTGTAGTTGAATCACATATCCGTTCGGTTCCGAATCCTCTTCATACGTTTTGGTGGTCTTAGGACCGCCGTTCCCTACAATTAGCACGCTGTCGGACAGACGCAGACAATACAGTCTTAACTTACTGCTTTGTATGGGTAGTGCCGCCAACCTGTCACGCATTTTCCCTTCAGGTCTGAAATACCTGTCAAGAAACCCCATAGCGTTCATCATGTGTTGCAAAGCGTTCAGGATTTTCTGCAAATCGGGCTGTAGTGTCGCATTCTCATGGCCTTTAACGATGAATTTTTGGAATTCTGTGAAACTGTCGCCCTTCAAAGCAGATGGTGAACAGCCCGGCCTTTTCTGTTTGTCTGACGGATTGGATAGTTGCTTTAGTCATAATTGATGTGTATCGCTGACCCCCCTCCTTGGTCTGCACGTGCGCGAGGTTGGTGCCGGGGGCGAGGTTGCTGACGTTGAGGGGACAGCGCACGATAACTCAAAATCAATAAGAAGATGAAGAACAAACGCGTGCAGTAAATGAAAAAAATGTATCTTTGCGGTCGAAAACCAATATGATGATGGATTATGACGTATTTGAACCAATTTCACAAGGAAGTGACGAAGCGCAAGAAGCGGAAAATCGCCGCATCGCAGAAATCGCCGATGAGTTCCGCCGACTTTGCCGAGTACATGAAGCGCAATTTTGAGCTGGCAAAAACGATGTAAGCGCTTTTGAAGCCGAACAACGGGCGGCTGAACAGTTGGCGAAATCCAAAGGCTTTTAGATGCCAATGGCGGATGTCTTTCGCCTTGGTATTCCCGGACCCAGTGGCCATGAAAACGACACATACGTTTCAGAACAAGGCATTTACAAGGTAAACAACCTGCTCAACAACAATGACAGCATCGTTTCTCTGCTTCAGAAGATATTGCTGCACAACGTAATTTTCCCTGATACAGCATATTCATTCCACGGTTTCGCTGGATTCGATGGACGAACCGTACAGCCAGTTCTTTATCAACCAAGGGTTGCCGATGCCAAGCCTGCCAGTCAAATAATGATTGACACTTACATGGCGGCGCTTGGCTTTGAAAAGACCATTGAAGAAGGTCATTTTACCAATGGGGATTATGAGGCCTGGGATCTCCTTCCTCGAAATGTCTTGGTGGACAACGAAGGGGATATTTTTGTGGTTGACGCGGAAATCAAACGGTTGTAATAGAGTCGTTTATAACAAATCTCCGCGTATTGCTCGTGTCTGGACGTATTATTTCACTCAAGTTTCGCATGTTAAAAAAAGAAGAAAAACAAGCGAGTGAAGAATGTTTCCGGCCGCAGCAGGCCGCTGCGGCGCGGGCGAACACGATGTACCGTAGCCGGAAATATTGTGCGGACGCGAGTCTCGGCATCGAGAATGACAACACATTTGCAAGAAAAGGCTTTTTCTGAGATACATATAGTTGGAAAACAACATGCGAGACTTGAGTCCATTATACATAGATGTTTCCTTCCTCATCGAAGGCGGTGTTGGTAATTTCATTATAGTATGAGCCAAGAGTACCATCTCCACCTGTCCAGTAGTTCGCCCACTTCCATTCGCCTTGGGCGGAGGCGGCGAGGAAGGAGAAAAGGGTGGCGAACAATACCACGAAAATGGTTAGTTGCTTTTTCATATTGTTATTATTTTGGTTAAACTTTTCTTTTGCGTATATGGTGATGAAAAATGACGCTTCGAAATTACAAAAATTCTTATACAATCCAAGTGAAAACAAAAAATATTTTTTCGTTGTAAATCAATTTGTTAAGCGTAAATTCTTGGTGCAACGAACCGTCCGCCATGCGTTTTGCACACGGAAAAAAATGGATGATTGTAAATTGTCAAATTATTAGTTATCGTTTTGAGACAGACCTCCAATCATATCAACGGCGTCATATATAGGGGAAGGAACAGGATGCCGTTTTCTTCTTTCAGATCGGCGCCATGCAATACGACAGGCGTGGAAAGGTATTCCCCGAACTTCCCCATACATTTTCGCATGGAGGAAAGGGTGTAGCGTTGCGACGACTTCACCTCAATGGGCATGATGTTGTGTCGGGTGGTCAGTCTGTTTTTTGCGGTAAGAAAATCGATTTCCATGCGGTCGCTCGCATCGTTGCGGTTAGAATTGCTATAGAAATAGAGTTTGTGTCGATTGGCCACAAGCATCTGGGCGACAATATTTTCCACAATCATCCCTTGGTTCACCTCCAATTTGTTCAACAGCAATTTTTGATACAGCTCCACAGGAACATTCCCATTTTCATCGAAGGCGTGAGAGATGAGCAATCCCGTGTCGGCCATGTAGCATTTGAGTGTGTTGCGTTCCATGTTGAGACGAAGTCCCACATTCGGTGCGGTGCAGTTGTAGCAGATGTTGACGATGCCCGCGTCGGCCAGCCAGAAAAAGGCATCGTCATAGTCGCGATAGGCCGCACCTGTCTCCAACGCCGACAAGCGGAACTTCTTCTCGTGTTTTTGCAGCTGTGCCGGAATCTGTTCGAAAATATTTTTCACCTTATGCTCCAAGCCGGCGGCGTATTTGGAGATGTCATTGGTGTAAACTTGCAAGATGCCCCGTTTCACATGGTCCACCTTGTCGAAATCCTTAGCATCAACAAACGTTTGAACGGCTTGGGGCATCCCTCCCACAATCATATAGGTACGGAAACACTCCATGGCCTTTCGGTGGAATGCTCCCATCGGCTGGCGTTTTTCGAAACACTGCCGAATGTACGGCATCAGCATATCGTTGCCGATAGCCCAAAGAAATTCCTCGAAATCCATCGGGGACATCGGCATCGCCTCTTCCTCGGACGGGATGACGATGTCGCGCACGTTTTTCTTGATGCTGACCAACGAACCTGTTTCAATATAGTGGAACCGTCCGTCAGCCACCAGGTATTTGATGGCGGCACGAGCACGCGGACAAAGTTGAACCTCGTCGAAAACAATAACAGACTTGCCCGGCGTGAGGCGCGTGCCGTAGTGGATTTGCAGGTTCAGCAGCAAAGTATCAAGGTCCTCCAACAAGGTGTCGAACCAGCCCCAAACCACCTTGTCGGCTTTGTTGAAGTCGATAAGAAGGTATGAATCATATTCGTTGCGGACGAACTCCTCCACGATATAGCTTTTTCCAACCCGCCGTGCCCCTTCAATCAGTACGGCTGTTGCACCATTCCGCTGTTTTTTCCACTCTAATAACTTGTTGTAAATCTTTCTTTTCATAAAACACAAAACATCATTTCAAGATTATTGAAAGCGCAAAAATACAACTTTTCAAGATTATCTGGTACCAAAAATTAACATCTTTTCAAGATTATCCACCAATTTCACAACGCCAAACTTTACCGGTCACGGAAATTGTAGCATCGTAGTATATTGCCATTGGCCATTGGCCTCAGGTGCATCGCTCCGCCGAGGCACTGCTTGAAGTCCTGGCATTTTTGGCAAATACCCGTGCGCATCCACGTCCGGTCGCGCATAAGCTGGAAACGGTTATCCCATACCTCCAGCAAGTCATCCTGATAGATATTGCCTTGCACGTAACTGCGGTCAATGTTCGGACACGCCGAGATGGCGCCGTCGATCAGCACACTGCCGATGTTGATGCCCGCCCTGCAGAAGAAGTAGCTGTCGCGCACTTGCTCCTCGTACTTGCCCGTATAGGCTTCACAGCTGAAAGTCAGGCGAATACGGTTTTCCCGGCGCGTCTCCGCGATAAACCGCATCATCTGCTCGACCTGTGTACGGGAGAGTTGGAGTTCGTCGTCGTGAGCCGCCCGCCCGATCGGCGAGATGGTGAACAGCCGCCAATTCCGGATTCCGTTTTCAACCAGAAGTTCCTTGAGTCGAGGCAGTTCCGAGAAATTGCGCTGGTGCACACAAGTCACCACGTCATACGCGAGTCCGGGGGTGTGCGCGACCAGCCGCAACGCCCGCAATGCCCGTCGGAAGCTCTCAGGGTGGTTGCGCAGCCAGTTGTGGGTCGCTTCCAGTCCGTCGAGACTCACCGTGATGGAAGACAATCCAGCAGCAGTCAATTTGGCGTGCATCGTCTCATCATAGAGCATGCCATTGGTGACAATCCCCCAACGCAAGCCTTTGTTTATCAGAATCTTACCGCATTCTGCCAAGTCGGGGCGCAACAGAGGTTCTCCACCCGTAATGGCAACGATCACCGAGTCGCGAGGATAGCGTTGCGCCAGCGGTTCCACAGCCTTGAGGAAATCCTGAAAAGGCATATCCGGGACACAACTCTCTGACTTACAATCCGAACCACAATGGCGGCACGATAGGTTACACCGCCATGTGCATTCCCAGAAAAGGTAATTCAACTCGTGAATGGCTGTCTCGTTTTTGCGAAACACCCGAAACAGCCAGCGTTTGAAAGGTTTGATACAGCTACTCGACACTGTTTTCCTTCATTTTGATAACAAGCGGGTTTTCCATGATTTCCTCACGGCTAAACGCGGAATCCAGAGGGGCATACCGTCCGCTAAGTCCGCCTGTTTCCGAATCAATATGACGGAAAGCAAGCCGTACGGAATCCCGACCTTCATGTGCATTGACATGGAAAACACCGGTGGTATCCGTCATGCTGTAGTCATATTCGGAACCGCCTATCAGTCCCACACGGACATCCGAAAGGGGCTCTCCTGTGGTTTCCGAGACTACCTTTCCCATCACAGGGAAATAGTCATTCGGCATACCATAACAGGCCTGAAACGTGAACATCAAGGCCGTCGCGGAAAAAGAGCCGAACAGGAACCGCAATATCTGTTGTTTTTTCTGACGAAATATATTCATAGCCTCAAAGCATTCAAATGAAAGCGCAAAAATACAAAAAAAAGGATATGGCGGATTTTAAATACCCTACGCTTCTTCCGAATTTCCGATGGCCTTTACCCGCACCTCCTCGATGCGGTTGTGGTCCATCTTGACAATCTCCACCTGATGGCCCATGAACTCGAAAGTGTCGCCCTCCTTGGGGATGGTCTCAAACTGCTCGAACACGAAGCCGGCCACCGTGGAGTAGTCGATTTCGTCGTAATCCACCTCGTAGCCGTCAATCACATCGGTGAGCACGTCAATGGGGGCATCGCCCTTCACCAAGAAGGAATGGTCCTCGCACTCCGTCACATCGGGCTCCACAACCTCCTCTTCCTCAGGAACTTCGCCCACGATGCTTTCAAGAATGTCGTGCAGGGTGACGATGCCTGCCAGGTCGCCGAACTCATCGACCACGATGCCGAAGTAGTACTGCGACTTGCGGAACTCCGTCAGAATGTCCTGCGCATCCGTGTTTTCGGTGAAGACCAGCGGCTCGTCCAGCATGGAGCGGACATCCACCTGGCCGTTCTTGCGCAGTTCCATGAAAAAGTCCTTGACGTTGAGCACGCCGAGATACTTGTCCACATGCTTGTCGCACACCAGGATGCGGCTGAACGAGAAGCCGTAGAGCTGGTTGATGAACTCCTCCTGCGTCAGATTGATGTCGATCCATTCGATTTCGGAACGGTGGATCATGATATGAATGGCGCGTTTGTCGGAAAAGGAGAAGATGTTCTCGTGCAGTTCGCTCTGTTCCTCCTCGATGACATCCGTCTCGCCGGCCTCCTTGATGATGTCGAGCAGCTCATCTTCCGTAAGATGGTCGGGGTTCTCCTTGACTCCCAACATCTTGTCGATCAGCGATGTGGTGCCGGAGAGGGCGGCGACGGCGGGTTTGAAGAGCAGGCGGAAGAAGTTCATGGCGGGGGCGACGGCCACGGCTGTGCGCTCGGGCTTGGAGAGCGCGATGGTCTTCGGCACCAGCTCCCCGATGACGATGGTCACGAAGGTCACCACAATAAAGCTGATAACCAGCGCAATAGAAGCGGAAAGAGCCTCGGAAGCGCCCATCCAGACGAACAGCGGCACAAGGTAAGGGGAAAGGGAGGCACCGCCGATATAACCAGTCAAAAGGCTGATGAGCGTGATGCTGACCTGGATGGCGGCGAGAAACTCCTCCTGGTTGTCCTGCAGGAAGAGCGCCTTTCGCACGGCTTTCCGGTGTTTGGCCGCATATTTGTCAATTCGCATCTTCTTGAACGAGACGATGGCAATCTCGCTCATGGAGAAGAAACCGTTGCACAGAATCAGAAGTAAGATGACAAGGAGGCGCATGACGGGCTACTTTTGTCCGGATTGCATATCCCGTCGGTTCTGCCCGATATACTTGAAGTAGAGGAGCAGGTCGAAGGAGACAATCAACAGGTTGAAAAGATACAGATAGACCACCCAGTCGTAGTTATAGAAGACCTTGTGGAGGATGCCGAACACATAGCCCAAGATGATGATACCCATGAAGACGGGGCTTTTGCCGATGACCACCTTGGTCCGGAGGGCTTTGACAATGGAAAAGGGCCAGCTGCACGCGAAACACAGCAACATTAAAATCTCAAAAACGCTGACATTCATTGTTTTATGTAATATTATTCCTTTATTCAAAAAACGGTGCAAATGTACACTTTATTCCCAAAAGTCAGGCAACGAGAAAAAAGTACATTCCTTTTGGATTTCAGGGAATTTTTCTGTACAAAAAGACGTTTTCAATTTGACAAAACAGCCTTTTTCGGGAAAGCATCGGGCTTAAAGAAAAAAATGTATTTTTGCCATAAAAAAGCGGCGACTGAAGAAACGACTCAAAACAACTATAACGCTCTTATTATCAGATAGTAGTATTATTATCTTCAAAACAATTGGAATGTTTCGTGTTGCACTTTTTTCGTCAAAATTATAATTTTATGAAGATCTTGTTCGTCATTGACACCTATTATACCAACAACAACGGAACGAGCATTTCAGCGCAGCGTTTTGCCGCCGAGTTGCGCAAGCGTGGCCATGAGGTTCGCATTCTGACCGCGAACGATGCCGGCGAGAACGACAAGAATCTCTACTCGCTTCGGCATTTCCGGATGCCAATCTTCCAGCCTTTGATGAACAAGCACAACTTCAATTTTGCCAAGTTCTGGGGAAAAGAGACGATGGAGACGATCCATTCCGCCGTGGATTGGGCCGACGTGGTGCATTGTTTCTTGCCGTTCCCGTTAGAGGGCGTGGTGGAGCGCCACTGCGAGGAGGTGGGCAAAACTTGCACTGCGGCGGCGCACCTGCAGGCCGAAAGTCTGACGGCCAACATCCGCATGCACAAAATCGGGTGGGTAAACGACCTTTTCTACAAGATATTCAGCAAAATACTCTGCAACCGCGTCCAGCATGTGCACTGTCCGTCCCAATTCATGGCCGACGAGGTGAAGTCGCATGGCTTCACGGCCAAGATGCACCCCATCAGCAACGGCATCCAGCCGGTGTTCATCGAAGCGGGGAAGCAGCATGTCTCTGGCCACCGCACCGAGACTTTCGACGAATACAAGGGCAAGATTCTGATCATGATGGTGGGCCGGCTCACCCGTGAGAAGCAGCAGGCGCTGATCATCAAGGCGGTGCCCTACTCCAAGTATGCCGACCGCATCCAGCTGGTCTTCGCCGGGCGCGGCCCCATGCAGGAAACCTACGAGAAATTAGGCAGAAGCCTTCCGCTGCCGCCACAGTTCGTCTATGTGAAGCGCGACGAGCTGATCAAACTGCTGTCGCAGGCCGACCTTTACGTCCACGCCGCCGACATGGAGTCGGAGGCCATATCCTGCATCGAAGCCTTCGCCACCGGGCTCGTGCCGGTCATCGCCAACAGCCCGCTGTCTGCCACCAAACAGTTCGCCCTCGACGAGCGCAGCCTCTTCAAAGCCGGCGACGCCAAGGATCTCGCACGCGCCATCGACTACTGGCTTGACAACACCGAGGAGCGCCTGAGGATGGAGAAAGTCTATCAGGAGTCAGCTTCCAAATACAATATCGACAATTCAATAACTCTTTTCGAGAAGATGCTGAACGAAGCCATCGAAGACAACAAAAAATCAAATCGTTAACAAAAAAAACAAGGAATCAGAAGTATCTGCAATGAAAATTCTGTTTGCTATTGACGCATATTTCACCAACAACAACGGCACAAGCATTTCCGCGCAACGCTTTGCGGAAGAGCTCCGCAAAAGAGGTCACGAGGTGCGCATCCTGACCACCTGCAAGGAGGAACAGGAAAACATCTACGCACTGCCGGAACTGAAAATCCCGTTCTTCCAAGGGTTGATTTCAAAACACGGCTTCCAATTTGCCAAATGGAAGCGGAAAACCATCGCCGAGGCGGTGCAATGGGCGGACATCCTCCACTGCTACATGCCGTTTATGATGGAGGCCAAGGCCAAGAAGATTGCCGACGAGATGGGCAAACCCTCCACCGCCGCATTCCACATCCAACCCCAGAACATCACCTCCAGCTTAGGGATGGGCAAAGTTTCCTGGGTCAACAACGCCATATTCAGGCTGTTCCGCGACACCACCTACAACAACTACGGGCACGTGCACACTCCGTCGCAGTTCATGGCAGGTGAAATCGAAAAGCGAGGATACACCGCCAAAATCCACCCCATCTCCAACGGTATCCAGTCGGACTTCACTTGGACGAAAACACCCAAGGAGCCGGAATTTGCCGACAAGATCCTGATCATGATGGTGGGACGATTGGCGGGCGAGAAGCGGCAGGACCTCATCATCAACGCACTCCAGTATTCCAAATACGGCGACAACATCCAGCTGGTCTTTGCCGGAAGGGGGCCGAAATACAAACAATACCTCAAGTTGGGCCAAAAGCTCAAAAACCCGCCGGTTTTCACCTACCTTCCGAAGGAAAAGCTCATCAACCTGCTGGGGCAGTGCGATTTGTATGTCCATGCCTCCGACATGGAGTCTGAGGCCATCTCCTGCATCGAAGCTTTCGCCACAGGTTTAGTGCCGGTCATCTCCAACAGCAGCCTGTCGGCCACCAAACAGTTCGCCCTCGACGAGCGCAGCCTGTTCGAGGCCGGGGATTCCAAGGACTTGGCACGCGCCATCGACTATTGGCTTGACAACCCGGAGGAGAAGCATCGGATGGAGAAAATCTATGCCGAATCCGCAAAAAAATACTGCATCGAAAACTCCATCGCCCAATTTGAAGAGATGTTGAATGAGGCAATAAGAGATTATGGGAAAAAGAATTAGCCTTTGGAGAACTTATACGCTGTCTCTATTGACTTTTTTCACTTGCTCTGTTGCCAAAGCCCAAGTGACATCGGACACCCTCTTCCGGAAAAACCCGGACGGCTCGGTTGTTTTCAGCTTTCACGACACCAATGCCAACAGCGTCAAGGTCTATTGCGACTGCAAGTTACGTCATGAGAAATCCGAAATCAAACGAGAGAACTACCATTCCGTGCGGATGAAAAAGGACAGTGCCGGCTACTGGACCTACACCACGCCGCCGCTCCCCCCCGAGGTCTACACTTACCAGTTCGAAGCGTACGGCCAGCGATTCCCGGACCCCAACAACGCCGACTCCATCCGCGTGCGTCGGGAGAAAATGAGCGTGTTCATCATTGACGGCACCCCGCAGACCAACCTCTACTCCGTGGAGTCACTGCTGGGCCGCGTTGACACGGTGCTGTTCCAGTGCGGCCCCGAAATGAAGACGCGCAAGATTCTGGTCTACACGCCACCCGGATACGACAAGGAGCAACACGCCTACCCTGTACTCTACCTTCTGCACGGGCTGAACGGGAACGAGACCTCATGGAACGACCGCGGACGTGCCGTGCAGGTGCTGGAGAACCTCATCCTGCAGCATAGGGCAGCCCCGATGATCATGGTCATCCCAGATGCCAACCCTGAGTGCCTGATTTCCAAGAAAGAGGACATCGGGCTGTTCAAGAACATCATGCTCTACCCTTCTTGGAACAAAATGGAGTTCGAGAACTGCTACCCCGCGATGGACGACTATCTCAGCCAGCGGTACCGGTTTTCCAACGTGAAGGGCAGCAGGGCCGTTGCAGGGCTGTCGGCGGGCGCAAAACAGGCGGCCAACCTCGCCAACATGTACGACAGCACCTTCTGTGCCGTGGGGATGTTCTCCCCAGTGGTAGGCTGGAAGCAACTGCCGGAGAACAGCTTCTCGAAATACTGGATCGGGGGCGGCACCGGAGACCTTTTCCACCACAGAATCAACAAATTCCGGAAAAGGCTGCAGCGCAAACACTTCCAATATACAATGTACAACACGCGAGGCGGCCACACATGGCGCAACTGGCGCGTATATTTCACCGAATACGTGCAGACCCTGTTCTGGAACTGCTCCCACTGACACCCATTTTGAACTTTTCCCAAAAACCACCGTCCAAAAAACATCAAAAATCAATTCAGAGACATGAGGCCCATCATTTTCACAATAGCGACTGTTTTATTGTTATTCAGGTTTTCATATGCACAGAACCAAGTTCAGAACGGCAATTTTGAACAATGGACAACAACGGGGAACGGCAATGCCATCCCGAAATATTGGCACTCCTACGGTGACGGCGACTGCCAGCTGAAAGGCATCTACTCGTGGGGATGCGGGCCCATGCTGAAAAACCACAGCAACCGGGTGACCGGCCACACCGGTTACGGGTGCGAAATCTACCCGGTCACGCTGGCGGGCAACCTGGTCAACGGGGTCATCACTACCGGACAGATGCAGTTTGCCTCCCCCGACAACAACAGCACCGACAACAACACTTACACTGACAAGGACAACAAACTCGGCCACAAGGCGGCCATGGCGTTCACCGGCCGTCCCGACTCCGTTTACTTCTGGTGCAAATTCGACATGAAAAAGCCCTCCAACGTGGCCGTCGCCAAGTTCCACCTGCACAGCAACGTGCCTTACAAGGACATATCCTCGCACTCCGCCAGCACCGCACAAAAGGGCAAGATAGCCAACGCCTTCTGCGACATCAAGGACCACAACGACCATAAATGGCACCGCTACAAATACAAGTTCACTTACTACGACGAGCAGAACCACGTGGTGACCACCTCTTCCCGCACCCCCTCCTACATTCTGATCTCATTTTCCACCAATAAGATAGCCAAGGGCGGCAACAATGGCGACAAGCTGGCCATCGACGACATCGTCATGGTCTATAACAAACGGCTGTCCTCCCTCTACATTGATGGAAAACCGCTGCCGGACTTCAACCCAGACTGCACCGAATACACCTACTATTGCGACAACGACGGAAAGACACCGGAAGTGGTTGCCAAGGCCCAGTCACCGCACGCCACCGTCAGGGTGGAACCCGGCGACCGCACCATCCGCATCATCGTCTCCCACGACGACGGCGAGAAGGTATACTCGTTACGCCTCGTCAACGATGTCGCTGTAAAATAAGATACGTCACGAAATAAAGGAAACAACCTATCCATATTTTATATACATTTGCCGTTCACTTTTAAACTAAAGTGACAAGGTGATTAAAATATGGCACAGCGACTACATTACCCTCTGTTAATCAACATATTACTATGGATAGCCGGAGGTATCCAAACCCTTCGTCTGCGCTTGGCGTCCCGTCGGCCCCGACTTGCCTCGGAAAGCACATTGCGCGATATCCTCAAAATCAGCAAAGACACGGTTTACGGGAAAGAGCATTTCTTCGAGAAAATCATCGGCGCCCCAACCGACGAGGAGTTGTTTGCCCTCTACCAGCATTTTGTCCCCGCAAATGATTTCGAGGCGCTGCGGCCGTATGTTGAGCGTCACAAAAACGGTGAAAAGAATGTTCTTTTCCCAGGCAGCCCCTACATGTACGCCACCACGTCGGGCACCACGTCGCAGCCGAAATGGATTCCCATGACCCGAAAATATCTGAAAGACGTCTATGGGAAGATGTCGCACGTCTGGATTTGGAACTTCATAAAACACAGGCCGATGGCCCTTGCCGGCCACATCTTCCCGATTGTGGGCAAAGAGTGCGAGGGATTCGCCCCTGACGGCACCCTCTACGGCTCGGTAAGCGGCGTGCTGGTGAGGGACATCCCCGCCATCATCAAGCACAGGTACACTGCACCCGCCAGCGTCATGTCTATCGAAGACTACACCGCCCGTAATTACGCGCTCATGCGTCTTGCCTTGCAACATTGGGACGTCACCCTCTGGGCCACGGCCAACCCTTCCACCATATTGGAATTGCAACGTTCCGTGGACGAGAACCTTGATTCCATGATCGAGGACATCGAGAAAGGCACATTGAGCGAGAAGTTCGACATATCCCCGGAAATACGCACCGAGCTCATCGCCTACATGCGGCCGAGGCCGGAACGCGCAGCTGAACTCCGGCTACTCCGCGACAAAGGAGACGGCCACATCCTACCCAAAGACTATTGGCCCAAACTGCAGATTCTCAGCACTTGGAAATGCGGCAACACCAAAATCTACATGGAGAAGTACACCAACTTCTTCAACTTCGAACAAACTTTTTACCAGGAACTCGGATACATTGCCACCGAATGCCGCTTCGGATTCGCTCTTGACGACACCATCGAATCCGTGATGTTCCCGCACCTTCACTACTACGAGTTTGTGGCAGAGGAAGAACTGGACTCCCCGCACAAAAATTTCCTGCAGCTCGACGAACTACAGTATGGCAAACGGTACTGTGCATACGTCACCACCTACTCCGGCCTCTTCCGCTACAACATGAATGACCTCATCGAAGTGGGCGGGAAATTCGAGAAGACCCCAACCATCCACATGGTGAGCAAGGTGAACGGCATCGTGTCTTTAACGGGCGAGAAACTCTACGAGCCCCAGTTCATCGACGCCGTCAAGCAGGCGGAGGCGGAGATGGGAATCAAGACCACGTTCTTTGTTGGTTTCGCAGATGTGAACCTATCCGTGTACCACTTCTACTTAGAGTTTGAGGACCCCGAAACCACCCAGGAGGTTGCAGAGACCTTCACCACATTGATAGACAAGAAGCTGTGTGAAATAAACATCGAATACGCGGCGAAACGGGACAGTTTCCGGCTCAAGCCGCCCATCGCACACCGGCTGATCCAGAACGCCTACGCCCGTTTCAAAGCAGCGTGCCTCGCCGAGGGCATGCGCGACGGACAGTTCAAGTTCAACCAACTGATGCAAGATGAGAACCGCCGCGACAAATTTCAGGTTCTGGTGTTCGGCAACATGGTGTCCGAAGTGCGCAGTACTGTCATCACGCGCCGTGCCGAATGGGAAACACGCCAGCAGGAACGTCTCCAACGCATCGAAGAGCGGCGCCTGGCACGACAACAACGCCGCAAACAACGCAAAAATCACACTAAATCAATCGAATAGAGAACTACGCGCGAAGCTCCAGAATCGAATTCCCCACATTAATCAAATGGTCGCCGACTCGCTCGGAGTTTTGAGCCAAGGAGAGGTATTCTGCACCCACAGCAGGGCTGCACGTGCCTTCTGTCAAACGGCGGATATGATTGCGCTCCATCTCTTCTGTCAGATTGTCAATCTGTTCCTCAATCACATCCGCTTTTTCCAACGCCTGCCGGTCATTCCGGTGGTAGGCCTGCTTCACCTCATCATACAATCTATTGACAAGGGTCTCCATGCGCAAAATCTCCCCGACAGCCTCCTTGGAAAACATCTCCTCCTGAACTTTCAACGAATCAGCATACTCCACGATATTCTCGGCATAGTCTCCAATCCGCTCCAAATCGCTGACTGTTCGAATGGTGGAGCTGATGTAACTCTGGTCGAAACGGCTGAGTTTTTTTTCGGAGAGCGAGACAGAATAGCGTAGCAGTTCCTTGTTCAGGAAATTGAGTTCTATCTCCGTATTTCTGAACTCATCAATGTCCTCATAGTTCATGGTCGTGATCACCCTTATTGAACGCCGGAAGTTCGTAATCGCCATCTCGGCCATGTTCTCAATTTCCGCTTTCAGCTGCCTTACAGCCACCACGGGAGTGCTGAGCATGGAGGGGTCGAGATATTTGAGCCTCGGACCGGATTCCACAGGGAGCGAGGTGTCAGGAATGAGGCGACAGGAGACATTTACGAGCGCAGAGGTCAACGGCATGGCCACGAACATGGTGCACACGTTGAAGAAAGTATGGAACATGGCGAGTTGCAGCTGCGGGGCGCTGGGGAAAAAGCGCTCGAACAGACCGCCAAAACTCAAGGCACCTGCGCTGGAAAGATTCAGGACCAGTGCTAAAAACAGGAAAATAGCAACTCCCATCACATTGAATATGAGGTGTATAAGAGCTGTCCGCTTGGCATTCGTCCCACTGGTCATACCTGCAATAAGGGCCACCACACAAGATCCGATGTTCGACCCCATCGTCAAGTAGATGCCCTGGTTGAGGTTCACCAAACCGGTAACCACCATGGTGATGGCGATGGAAGTCATCACGGAGGAAGACTGGATGATGGCGGTGAGCAAGGCGCCGATGGCCACGAGAAACACAGGGTTGCCGATGCTGGCCAGCATGTCTTTCACCGACTGAAGCGCGGCAAAATCCTCCATAGCCGATGCCATCATGCTCAAGCCCACGAAAAGCATACCAAAGCCGGTGAGGATACCGCCGGTCTGTCTCCATTTGTCGGTCTTGGAAAACAGGGTAATGAAAGCGCCAATACCCGCGAAAGCAGAGAATATGATGGTAGTGGATATCCCGTTGCCGCCGAACATGCCCAAAGCAACCAGCTGAGCCGTCACCGTAGTGCCGATGTTCGAGCCGTAGATGATGGTGGCAGCCTGTTCCAAACTCATGATGCCCACATTCACGAAACCGATGACCATCACCGTCACCGCGCCGCTGCTTTGGATAGCTGCCGTACCCACTGTGCCTATCCCAACACCAACCCACTTGTTGCGACCAGTCTTTGCAAACAGCTGTTTAAGACGACGGCTACTGGCCGATTCCAAATTGTTACTCATCATCTGGCAAGCTACCAGGAAAACTCCAATGCCTGCGGTCAAAGTTAATATTGCAATCAGTACGCTTGTCAGATCCATTTTAAAAGTTATTGATTATATGCATCGGCAGGGGGCGCGAGGAGATTGTTTCGGCTCAAGAAAAGGTGCCAATAGATTGGATTACAGAACTTTCGATGACAATAAAAAGACATGGCACAACCCAACAGGAGGCCATGCCATTTTCCAAATACATTCATCAAAAAAACTTTTTGCCAATTTATCATACGGCGGCAAAAATAACAAATTTTACATACCTTCTATTGACAATCCCCGCCAACTCCCCTAT
>CAMHNQ010000012.1 GCA_946186495.1 uncultured Bacteroidales bacterium | reverse complement strand
TATATGGTAATATTAGTTTTTTTTAGTATAAAAGTTGCAATGTTGGTCTCTTTTGGATATTCTAATTAAATGAAAATCAATTTATTGAAAAGTCTTGTCGTTAAAAATTGTTAAAAACGAAAATAGGGCTTGACAAGGGGTTGTTTTTGATGTATCTTTGCAATGACAAACAAAAATATATTAACCAAAAAACAAAGCAATGAAAAACAAAAGATGTTTTAGATGTTTATGTGTGTTCTTACTGATGGGCATCATTTCAGTGCATGCTCAGGACAATGAGGATTTCGAGAAGTACAGGCAAGAGTGCGACCGTCAAGTAGAGGACATTTTGTGGGCGCAATACCAAGAGGTAAGCGATTGGTTCGACGCTGCGTATCAGGAGTACCCATCTGTTCCGCGAGGAATGTTGGAGGCGGTGGCGTTCCAATATACCCGGTTTTCACCGAATGTGGTTCTGGACACGTTGGATGTGCATCCTGACGAGATGCCGAGGGTCTATTCCATTATGGGCCTGACACTTCAAGGCAAAGGAGTGTTCAGGGAGAATGCGCGTATGCTGGCGAGGATGACCCCTTATTCGCTGGACGAGATTCTTTGGATGCCGGGGGCTGCCGTCAAAGCGTATGCCTGCGCTTTCGGGCAGTTGCAGCAGAGGTACGGGATTTTTACGGATCGTGTCGAACCGTATCGGCGGATATTCGAGGATCTGTGTGAGCTTCCTGTGCGGAATGGGGATCCTGGAGATTTCGCCATGAACAGTTTCCTGTACATGGTTTACTGGTTTCTGGACCGGGATGAACATGCGCGATATGGCGTTCCGAAACGGAATGTTGATTTCAGGGAATTGTTTGGGGCTGAGTACGACCGCCTCCGAAGCGGGAGTGTGTCCGTCTCGTTGAAGGCAAACCCGCCGGTCCGCTCCAGTTCCGAACAGGCAGATTATCCGGGGGCCACCTATGTGCCTGCCGCTTCCTGTAACTACACATCCGGGCGAGGGGGAGCCACCATTTCCTCGATCACCGTTCATTATACGCAGGGTACCTATGCGGGAGCCATCGCTTGGTTCCAGAATTGTAGTGCCAAGGCTTCCGCACATTATGTGATTCGCTCGGTGGACGGCCAAGTCACTCAGATGGTGAGAGAGGCAGACAAAGCCTGGCATGTCGGGGTCGCGAACAGCTATACCATTGGTATCGAACACGAAGCGTATGGGAACATCTATTCGTACTTCACGACGAGTATGTACCAGTCGTCGGCAAACCTGGTGAAGAACATTTGCGCCCGAAGAGGAAACATTAACCCGCATAGGGTTTTCTACAGGGATACTCTGGACAATGGGACCGTACTCAACTACGGGGTCCATAGTCTGGGTGGCGCGACCGCATGCACGCAGATACGGGGACATCAGCACTACCCGAGCCAAACCCATACGGATCCCGGACAGTATTGGAACTGGAACCTGTACTACAAGCTGATCAACGACAACCCGACGGTGACGGTGTCTCATGCAGAGAGCGGCACGTTCACAGACTCGGGTGGGGCGTCCGGGGATTACGGAAACGATGAGCGAAAACTGTTCTTGATCGATGTTCCCGGTGCGGAGAATATCACGTTGACATTCCAGCAGTTCGCGCTGGAGCCGGATTACGACTTCATGTGGGTTTATGATGGCGGAAGCGTCCATTCCCCGCTTATAGGACGGTGGAACACGCAGTCTCCAGGACAAGTGGTCTCTTCAGGGAGCAAGATGCTTGTGGAGTTCCGCTCCGACTGCGCTACGACGGCGTCGGGATGGACTGCGCAGTGGCTGGCGAACGGGCAAGGCCAGACACCCGAGGATGGCGACGATGATGTCGGGGACGACACCGACGATGATTGGGATTTGGATGTGGTCAACGATTGGGAGCCCGATTCGCAAGAACCGTCCACCGACAATGCAAGCCCTCTGACCGTAATCAATGTTGACGCCGAAACTTGGATAACAAGGGATTTCACCGCCTCTTTTTCCGATTCGGACGACAAAGGGATAAAATGGCGTTTCTATCAGATTATGGAGTCCACGGGAAGTACCTGGATGTCGCGCCACGGGCAAGGTTTTCTCTGTGACAATTTCGACAACAGTTTGGATGTCGGAACTTGGGTCAACAACGCGTCCAGCCCGTGGAGTGTCCAAGCGGGGGCACTCTGCCAAGCCAATCCCGATGCTGATTATGCGGGCGTGGCTGCCCGGCACAACGGGGCTTCCCACGTGGCCTACCTGTACGATTTCTACCTCAAGTTCCAAAGTGGGGAACGTTGTTCGTTTTTCTTCAATTGCGGCAATGCCCCGTCGTTGACCTCCTTGTTTTCAGGGTATGAGGTTTGTTTTGACAAGGCTAATCGTACGGTGAGTGTCTATAGGCTGATTTTGGGGGCTAAGCGGTTGCTCAAAACCAAGAAACAGGTCTTTTTCCAAGACGGCACCAGTTACTTGTGCCGCGTGGTGTACGACAGCTCGACGGGAGAGATTGTGGTGATGCGTCATGGCAACCGTCTCATTCGTGCCGTTGACCAAACACTGGCGACCACCCCTCACTCCTATGTGGGTTTTGTGACGTATCGTTCCTCTGTATGCGTTGACAACCTCAGGGTCTATGGTTCCAGAGCTTCGTCGGTTGCCATTTCCGTGGGGCCGGCCGACACTTGCAATGTCCAATGCCAAGCAGTGAATGGATTGGCCCGCACCAAGTTGAAGTCAATTGTCGTGGACCGGGCATACAAATTTTCGGCTCTTTCGGAAAAGTCCATCAGAGTGGATTACACTCCGCCGACACCGGTTGCCAATGTTGTACTGCAGCAGAATGCCGCGTCCTTGCCCAACGGGACTCAGCAGATCACGCTCTCCGCAGCTTGGGACCAAGCTGCGGACGGCCAGTCAGGCATAAAGCGGTACTATTGCTGGGATTATCCCTGCTCACACTGCCAGTGGTCGTCGTTGTGGCATGACAATGGCCTGTCCACGGTGTGCAACAATTGCTATTCGTTCCTTCCGAACCAGATTGTTGCCCTGAGCGTGGTCGTGGAGAACAATGCGGGACTTCGTTCGGAGCCGGTCACCAAAATACTTTCCGCAGCCGATGCGTCACATTCAAAGAAAAGCAGCAACAACCTTTTCTCATGGTCTGTATTGCCGGGAAAAAGGCTGACCATCAAGAGGCAACATCCTGATGAGACTTTCCCGGACAAAGTCCAGACCCCCTATTCCGTGTACATGTTGTATGACTTGTCGGGCAGGACATTGCGAGAAGGAACTATTGCAGACGAGGTCACCGTTAGTTTGGCGGATCTGTCAAAAGGGGTCTATTTGTTGCGGTTGATGGAGGACGACACGGTGCTGTCGACCGAGAAAATAGTGTTGTCCAACTAAAACATCTGTGGACAATTGAATTTTTCATATCTTCGCGGCATCATTTTTCAACATACAAAATTCAACGTAAGAATCAGTTTATGAGATATTTTGAGAGTAGGGTGATTGCCAATCAGAGAGTTGCGGATGACATATTTGTGCTTCAAGTGGAGCGCAATTCCGCTGAAGTCGCAGCAGGACAATTTTATATGCTCAAGAGTTGGGACAAGGAGCTGACCTTGATGCGCCCTGTCAGTGTTTTCAAAGCCGACGAGTCCGTGTTATGGTTTATGTACCGGGTCGTGGGTTCAGGGACTTCCCGGATTTCGGCTCTGATGCCAGGTGACAAGATGAGACTTTTGGGGCCTTGCGGCAACGGATATCCCTGTGATGCGTTGAAAGGAAGAATTGCGGTCGTGGGCGGCGGTTTGGGAATACCGCCGCTCTGCGAGACCGCCAAGACCCTCAAGGCCCGGGGCGCCACGGTCGATGCCTACTTGGGCTTCCGCGATGCTCTCTTTGCCGTGGAGGACTTTGAACCCCATTGTGAAAACATCTTCATATCCACGGAAAAGGGTGAGGAAGGGTATCGAGGGTTTATCACGGATCTCCTCTCTCCTGAGAATTACGATACGGTTATCACCTGTGGACCGGAAGTCATGATGCGCAAGGTCGCCTCCATGTGCGCGATGACCGACACCCGTTGTTATTGCTCGCTTGAACATCGTATGGCTTGCGGCATTGGCGCTTGCCTTGGATGTAGCATTCGGACAAAGTCGGGAATGCGGCGCGTGTGCAAGGATGGTCCGGTATTCCTCAGTTCCGAGTTGGAATGGTGACCCCCTCTTGGTGTTTGATGTCGATTTCAATGTTGTTTTTATAATGGATGATATGGATAAAAATGTGACCCTTTCAGTGGAAATTGCCGGTGTGCCTTTCAAAAACCCCCTTGTCGCCGCGTCAGGCACTTTCGGATTCGGAGGCGAATACGATGAACTTTATGATGTGGGCTGCCTGGGCGGAATCAGTTCCAAAGGCTTGACCCTGCATCCGAAAGACGGCAACGAAGGCATTCGTGTGTGGGAAACCGCCTCAGGCATGATGAATAGTGTCGGATTGCAAAATCCAGGCATAGATGAGTTTATAGATACGGGCATTGCTCAAATGAGGCAGTTCGGCAATGTGTTGATTGCCAATATGGGCGGGCATAGCATGGAGGACTATGTCGCAGGGGCCGCGAAACTGTCCAACGCAGATATAGACATGCTTGAATTGAATATATCCTGCCCTAACGTGAAGAGTGGCGGCATGGCGTTTGGCATCAAGGCCGAAGTGGCTCGCGAAGTGGTCAAGGCAGTGCGGGACGTCTGTCACAAACCCTTGATTGTCAAATTGTCCCCTAATGCGGAAAATATCGTGGACATGGCCATGGCCTGCGAGGATGCCGGTGCCGACGCACTCTCCTTGGTGAACACCTTTCAAGCAATGGCCATTGACATCCACAAACGAAAGCCCGTCTTCAATAACGTCTATGCCGGTCTCTCTGGTGCAGCCATCAAGCCCATAGCCCTGCGTATGGTTCACGCTGTCTGTCAGAAAGTTCGCGTTCCGGTCTTCGGCATGGGCGGTGTCTATACAGCCGAAGATGTCCTGGAATTCGTCATGGCGGGTGCCACGGCCGTTCAAATCGGGACGGTCAATTTCAATAATCCCCTCGCCGGTAGGGATATTCTCGATGCTCTCGTCCGACTCTGCCAACAAGAAGGCATCTCCAATATCAGCGAAGTGCGGGGTGTCTGTTGAACCTCTGCGGAACTGACCGCCACCTGCAATATATTTGCCCCGGTTACGTTATTCGTGAAGTTTAAAAAATGATGGATTATGAAAAAAGTAATACATTCAATGTTTTTGAGCCTGGCTGCCCTGTTGTGCGTCAGTGCCGTGACCGTGAATTCCGCCAAGGCCCAGTTCTCCATGGGCATCAAAGTCGCTGCCAATGCGGCAAGCTATTCGAAGCTGACACAGAGAAACTTCGGGTGGGACGCCGGCCTCTTCCTCCGGTTGGGCGACCGTTTCTACTTCCAGCCTGAGGTTAACTACGTGTTCAAACGCTCCTCGTTGACCGATAATTTCGGAGATGCCAGCACGGGAGACATGCTCAAGCAACACTACATCTCAGTGCCCGCATTGTTCGGATACCATTTCATAGACAATGATAATTTCAAGTTCCACTTCACGATCGGACCACGCTTCGATTTCAAGGTGGCTGACAACTTTAAAGACAATCCATGGCAGTCCGGGGCTCTACAATGGGGTGGACAGCTTGGCGTGGGAATTGACTTCTGGCGCTTTACCCTGGATGTGGGCTATTATATCGCTGCCGACAATTTCAGGAACTCCGAAACCAGCGAATCCCGCACGCGAATGTCGAATGCTTTCCTTGTCGGACTTGGATTTAAAATCGTCAAGTGAAGCCTGAAAATAGTTGGCTCACTACCCCAAAAAAAATATTAGGAAGACCCAAGCTTTTGTCTCCCCTATACGTTATTGAATATGAAAGAGCAGTCGGAACTGTTGGAATGGGTACAGGCATGTCGCGAAGGAAACGCCAGGGCCCAGCGAAAACTCTTCAAGCACTACTATGGCAGCGTCATGGCCATATGCATGCGCTACGCAGGTAGTTCCGATGAGGCAGCCGACATGCTCAACGAAGGTTTTTTGAAAGTCTTCTCCAATTTGGACAAGTATGAAGACACAGGTTCTTTTGAGGCTTGGTTGAAACGTGTAGTGCGTAATGCCGCATTGGACTATTTGCGGAAATACGAGAACAAGGTGGATGCCGTCGATATTGACGGGATTCCTGAATGGCAGCTATCCGACCATCACTTTAACGATGCGGTGGCGCGGCTTTCGGCACAAGAAATTGTCGGCATGATCCAGATGCTGCCGCCTGTCACGCGCACTGTCTTCAACATGTTCGTGTTCGAGGGTTTTTCCCATGGCGAGATCGCGGAACAGTTGAACATCTCGGAAAACACCTCCGCCTGGCATGTGAACAGCGCACGTTCCAGACTCAAAATGGCCCTAAAGCAATGTTTGTAAGATTGAACTATGACGGAATTTGACAAATTTATCAAAGAAAAGGCTGAACAGGCAAAATATCCCTATAAAGCTGGTGCATGGAGACAATTCAGGCAAAAGGCCGGGTTAGGGCAGCATAAGATTGGCTATTGGATTGCAGGTGTTTCTACCGCAGTGGTGGTAGGGGGTGCGGCTCTCCTTTCCCTGAGCCACCGTCCCCAACCCATACCTCCGCTCGCTTCTCCTATCCCGGTGATGCAGCAGGAAGACTCCACTCTTACGCTTGGCGATACGAATGCGAGCACCGTAGAAGTCCCTGTGGAGGAAAAGAGCCTTCCTGTCGAGGAAAAAGGTGCGGCCCCCATGTCATCCCAAGCAACTCCACCCCTTGCCGTCCCAGAGCCCGAGGCGGTTCAGGCTGCGACAGTCCACGACACCAGAACTCAAAAGCCTAAAACCCGTCTGGGGCGTCCTTTGGTGATTGATGTGGATACGATAAAGGAAAATCTCCCCTCGGAAGAGGAAATCAGAAACGGCCACAGCCGTCTGTTCTAAAGATTGGTGATAAAAAAAATCCCTCCGGAAACGGAGGGATTTTTTTTATGTGGACGGCTGTGATTATAAAATCTTGGCCGACATTTGAACTGTGGTGACAGGCTTTTTGGGGTCGTTCGTGATGATGTCAATGGTGGCGTTTTGGTTGCTGGCACGACCAGGAGCCCTGAAGGAGACGGTGATGTCGGCTTTGCCGCCAGCAGGAATCTCCATGGTGGAGGCGTTCGCCTTGAACAGGGCGTTGCTGGACTCTATAGCACGGATGTACAACGTGGACTTGCCTTCGTTAGCGATAGTGACGGTCTCGGTTTTGGAGACATTCTTCTGCATTTCGCCAAATTGCAGATTTTCCGTGGATACGACGCTCACAGGGGCGTTCTTGAGCTGCTTAGGGGTCATTTTGGAGAAGTCCTCTTGGATGTTGACGGAGTAGAACACACGTTTGATCTGTTCAATGGAGTCGTTTGTCTTGAATTGGATGTCATCCTTGATTTGGCCGAATTTCTTACGCTTGCTGGCATCATATTTCAGCACAATGAACCCTTCCTGGCCGGGTTGCAGCTCTGCGCCGAAGTTACGGCTGACTTCAGTCACATACTCATAAGGTTTCTCGAATTGGATAGAAACGGGTTTAGTCCAGAAATTTTTGACATAGAAGGTGTCGAGAGCGGTTTTCGTGTTGAGCAAATTGTGCTTCACGTTGGGTTCTTTAATGCGCATCATGCCGCTTCCGTTTTTATAACCGGCAATTTCAAACTGTGTCGGGGGGCGTTTGATGACTTCACCCTTGATGAATATCATGTGAGGCGTGGCTTTGTCATTTTCCAGGAAACGCGGTTCGTTGGTCGTCACACGGATATTCTTGTTGAAAGCGCCCGGACGATTATAGGGGTTGTACGTGGCCTCGATGTAACCTTGCGCTCCGGGGGCGATAGCTCCCTTGGTGTAGTTGGCTGCTGTACAGCCGCAGCCGGGGCGGACGTTTGTGAGTTCCAGAGGCTCGTTTCCCACATTGGTGAAGATGAATTTGCCGGTCACTTTGCCTCCCTCTTCCTTAATTTTGCCGAAATCGTAGGTGCTGTTCTCAAATTTGATTTCGGGTTGTGCAATGCAGAACAGTGCTGACATCACCGCAACCATTAACAAACTTAACTTTTTCATAGTGTTTTTAATTGTTTTTATTGATGTGATTAATAATTTTTTATGCTTTGGTTTTGAGCCTGCAAAGATACAATTTTTTCACCGAACTGGTTCAAATTTATTCCGTCAAAATTGCCGGACGACATCAAAAGAAGGACACTGTTTCCCCAATTCATTGACAACAGTCTGTCTGTCAGTGTCTCCGAGTTGTCGAACACTTGCAAGTCGTCTCGTTGGAATGCGTTGAATATCGCCTCCGGGTGGATAGGAGGTAGTTTCTTGTGCCGCACGGCTGCCGGGGAGAAATAGACCATGGCGACATCCGCCTCGTCCATGGTGTGGGCGTACTGTTTCAGGAACTCCTCGGTTAGGCTGCTGAAAGTGTGAAGTTCCATACAGGCCACCAATTTGCGGTCGGGGTACTGCTCCCTGACGGCGTTGACAGTAGCTTTAAGTTTAGACGGGGAATGTGCAAAGTCTTTGTACACAGCGCATTCTGGATTGCTGGCCACTAGTTCCAACCGCTTCGACGCACCCTTGAAGGTGGCGATGGCATCGTAGAATTGTTCATCCGTGACACCCAACGCGTTGCATGCAAGCCTGGCGGCATTGAGGTTCATCAAGTTGTGTTTCCCGAACACATGCAGCGGGGTCTCCTCGCCGTTATGCAACAAATAGGTCACCCCGTTGCGGATGGCGTAGGGATGGATGCCGTAGGGACGGCAAGTGGTGTTGGTGATCTCGGCCCCTAATTTCCGTAGTTCTTCGTCCTCTTGACAATATATGAATTGTCCGTTTCCCGGTATCATTTTGGCAAAGATACGGAACTGTTCCACATAATTCTCGAACGTGGGGAAGACGTTGACGTGATCCCAGGCGATGCCGCTGATGATGCCGATTGTGGGCTGGTAAACGTGGAATTTGGGCCGGCGGTCAATAGGGGAGGTGAGGTACTCGTCGCCTTCAATGACCATGACTTTCGCCGTGTCGGAAAGGCGCACCATCACCTCGAAGCCTTCCAGCTGTGCGCCGACCATATAGTCGCAGTCAACGTGCTGGTGCTGAAGAACATGGATGATCATGGAGGTGATGGTTGTTTTGCCGTGACTGCCGCCCACCACCACGCGGACTTTGTCCTTTCCCTGCTCGTACAAGTACTCGGGATAGGAGTAAATACGGAGGTTCAACTCTTTGGCTTTCAATAGTTCAGGATTGTCTTCACGGGCATGCATGCCCAGGATTACCGCGTCAAGGTCGGGGGTGATCCGCCCGGGGTCCCATCCGATGGTCTCTGGCAGGATGTTGTATTTGGCGAGGCGATCCTTGGCGGGATTGAATATCTCGTCGTCCGATCCTGTTACCTCAAAACCTTTGATTTTCAGCGCGATGGCTAAATTGTGCATGGCACTGCCCCCGATAGCGATAAAATGTACTTTCATACTTTAATATATAATAACACTTGACATAGACTCCCCTTTAGCGAAAAAGTTAAAACTTCATTGCAACATGGCAGTTCATTTTGTGACAGGTGTCGTCCGGCTATTTGAGGTGCCGAGGCTGCTGGCGTTAAAAAATAATCCCACAAGAAAACTGTCCTTAAAATTTTGTACTTTTGCGGTTAAAACCCAATTTATGGTAAAAAAGCGACTATTGCTATATAACATTTTTACAGTGAGCTTGTTAGTGGGTGCATTCGCCCAAAACAACACGCTGGTAATCATGCACACGAATGACACGCATAGCCAAATTGACCCCTACACTTACAAAGGGGATGTGAATGTGGGGGGCTTTCTGAGGAGGGAGGCTGCCGTCCGGGAAATCAGAGCTGACAACCCGAATACGCTGTTGCTCGATGCGGGTGATTTTTCCCAAGGAACACCCTACTTCAACTTTTTCCACGGCTATGTGGAGGTGCGGCTGATGAATGCCATGGGTTATGACGCCGCCACCTTGGGCAATCATGAGTTCGACAACGGCTCAGCCGCTCTGGCCGCCCGTCTGAAGACTGCGGGGTTTCCCGTGGTGTGTGCCAACTACCGTTTCGCCAACAAGAAGCTCGCCAAGCTGGTGAAACCCTACGTCATTGTGAATCGCGCTGGCAGAAAGATCGGCATCTTCGGCCTTGGGGTGAAGCTCGACTCCTATGTCGCACCACAGAACGCTTGTGAAGTCACCTACCTCGACCCTGTGGAGACCGCGCGTCGGGTGGTGGATGAACTCAAGTCCCGGAAATGCGACTTTATCGTCTGCCTCTCACATGTTGGGGTGGATACCACCATTCGGGACAATGACTATGAGATAGCCCGACAAGTTCCTGGAATAGACGTGATTGTCGGTGGGCACACGCACCAGGAAATCAATCCTCCTGTTGTAATCGGCGACACCCGTGTGTGTCAGATGACCAATCGCGGGAAGTGCTTCGGTGTATTAACAGTTGAGTTCGGAGGACAGGAGTTTTAATAAGTGAATCACTAAAAATTAATATTGTTATGTCAGAAAATTTACAAGCAGTAGCGGACTTGGCGCTGATATTGGTGTCAGCAGGAATAGTGACCGTGATTTTCAAACTTTTGAAGCAGCCGCTTGTTTTAGGATATTTGGTGGCTGGATTTCTTGTGGGACCTCATCTGAATATTTTCCCGACGGTGACAAGTCCCGAGAATGTGGAGGCGTGGTCGGAGATCGGTATCATCTTCATGATGTTCAGTGTCGGACTGGAATTCAGCTTCACGAAACTGATGTCGATGGGCAGTAAAGCCTTGATAGCTGCGTTCCTCGGCATCATCGGCATGATTGGCGTGGGTGCACTGTTAGGCTTCGTGATGGGTTGGGGCGTGATGGAGAGCATCTTTCTCGGCGGCATGTTGTCCATGTCTTCGACAGCCATCATCGTCAAGGCTTTCGACGACATGAAGCTCAAGGGCGAGTCGTTTGCCACCCTCACCACGGTGGTTTTGATTATCCAGGACATCGTGGCTGTGGTGATGATGGTGTTGATTTCCACCGTTGCTGCCAGTAAGAATTCCGCTCCCGGCAAGGAGATGATCCTGAGCATCGTGAAGCTTGTCTTCTTCCTCATCCTTTGGTTTGTTGTTGGTATATATGTGATACCTACGTTGTTGCGGAAGTTTAGGGACTACATTAACGATGAAAACCTGCTGATTATCTCCATCGGTCTTTGCTTTGCCATGGTGATTATAGCCAACAGTGTGGGATTTTCTTCTGCACTTGGCGCGTTCGTCATCGGCTCCATTTTGGCGACGACGTCGGAGAGCCAGCGTATCGAGCATCTGACGGACAGTATCAAGAACCTGTTCAGTGCCATCTTCTTCGTTTCTGTGGGCATGATGATAGACCCGATGGTGTTGGCTCAATACTGGAAGCTGATTCTCGCTTTAGTTGTCATTACACTGGTCGTCAAGGCGTTTGTCTGTTCCGCGTCGGCTTTGGTGGCTGGCGCCAACTTGGAGGATTCTATAAAATCCGGCTTCACATTGTCGCAGATTGGGGAGTTTGCCTTCATCATTGCGTCTGTGGCAGTGGCACAGCATGTGATGCAGCCTCACATCTATCCGGTGGTTATCGCAGCATCCGTCATCACCACGTTTACAACGCCATACTGGATCAAGCTCGCCGGCCCTGTCTATAACGGTTTGGAGAAACGCTTGTCTCCCAAGACAAAGAGCGCGATGGATGCATACGCTCTTTTCGGATCAAGTGACGAGGGAAAGAAAAATTGGAGCAGCATTATCAAAAGTTCTATTGCTAACGTGCTGGTTTTCTCAGTGTTGTCGTTCGCGGTATTAGTCGTCCTGATCGAATATGTCATCCCCCTTATCCAGAAGCTGCCATTTGTCGAGATGATTCCCCAATGGGGGTTCAACACGTTGGCGGCAGTCGGATGCCTGTTGGCCGCTTCGCCGTTCCTGTTTGGCATTGTTCGCAACAGCCCCAAGACACATGAACTTTACCAAAGCCTGGTGAAAGAGAGCAACGCCAACATGTTGGCCATCATCGTCTGGACAAGCTTCCGGTTTCTGATTGTGTTCTACTTTGTCTTCTCCATTTTGGTCAGCTACTTCAAATTCACCAAATGGGTGATTGTGCTGATTGCCGTGGCCGTCATCTTCTTTTTGGTCCTCTCACGTCGCAATCTGGCCCGTTTCTCCAATATGGAACGGAAGTTCAAGACGAATTTGAACGGGGAAGAGGGGGAGAATTAGGAATTAGGAATTAGGAATGTTGGGTTTCCTCACTGGCCTGCAGTAGTCAAACAAAAGTCACCGAAATGAAAGACACATTGTTTTTGGATCGCGACGGGGTCATCAACGTGCAGATAGTGGGCGGGTACGTGCGCAGACTGGAAGAGTTTGTGCTGGTCAACGGTGTGCTGACCGCCATGCAGTGGCTTCGGCCAAAGTACCGCCGCATCATTGTGGTGACCAACCAGCAGTGTGTGGGCAAGCATCTCTGCACGATGGAGGACATTGATGAGATACATCGCCGGATGCGGGTTGTTTTCGAAGAGAACATGACCCCGTTGGATGCCGTATATTGCTGCCCGCACCGTGCCGACAGGGGCTGCGGATGCCGAAAACCGGCTGTCGGGATGGCGTTGCAGGCCAAGGCCGATTTCCCCGACCTCGACTTCGCGGAGTCGGTGATGGTGGGCGACAGCCTCACGGACATGCAGTTTGCCGTGAATGCAGGCATCCAGCCCGTGCACGTGGGCGCGAGGCATCCTGGCGAGTACGAGGAAATTTCGAAGATTACGCCGTTGCATTACCGAAATCTGCTTGATTTCGCGAAGAATTTCAAAGTATGACCTTTTTCTTCATCTTCTTCGTCTGTTATCCGCTTGCGGCGCTGCCTTTGGCCGTTCTCTATCTGCTGCTTCCGGTGGTGTATATGGTGATAAACCATCTTGTCCGTTACAGGCGTAGGGTGGTGGACGACAATTTGTCGCGTTCCTTTCCTGAGCTGACGGCCCGGGAGCGCAGAAGACTCCGGAATCGCTACTACTGGCATCTTTCGCAGATTGCCGTCGAGATGGTGAAGATGCTGCTGATTCCCCGTTTTGCCCTTCGGTACCGTTACCGTTGTGTGGACACGGAGCTGGTGAATCGTTTCTTCCGCGAAGGCCGGAGCGTGGTTCTGATGTCGAGCCACTACAACAATTGGGAATGGATGATTGTGGCTTTGGATGAGATGTTTCTGCACCACGGTGTGGGGGTGGGGAAGGCGAACAGCGACAAGGTCTTCGAGAAGTGGGTGAACCGTGCGCGCACCCGCCGGGGCACGGAGGTTTGCTTTGCGGACACTGCCCGCGAGGTGTTCGCGCATTACGAGGGAAACCGTATCCCCGCCGCCTACATGATGCTCGCCGACCAATCGCCCAGCAACAAGAACAAGTGTTACGTCACCCAGTTCTTGAATCAGACCACCGGCGTGATATATGGCCCCGAGTATTTTGCCCGGAAATATGACATCCCGGTGCTCTACTACCAGGTCCTCAAGGAGCGGATGGGCAAATACCGTGTCGAAGTTCAGGTGATTACCGAGCATCCAAACGAAGAGCCGCCGTATGCCATCACCCAGAAATACTCGGAATTGCTGGAGCAGACCATCCGCCGCAAGCCCGAATACTGGATCTGGAGCCACAGGCGGTGGAAGTTGAAGTTTGATTAGTTAGCGGTTGGCAGTTGTTCCGGAAACCTTTTTGGCCTGCGCTGGCAGGTCAAGACTTCGAGCTGTGGAGTCGGCAGCGTCACCCTTTTTGACAACGAAGAGGAGAAGAAGCGCAAGGCCAACAAAAAAGGCAAAAAAGACACGGATGCCCGATGGGTGAAGAAGGGCGGCCTACAACACTCTGACAAACCTGGTTTACAACCTGTGCCGGTTCGAGCAAGTATCACGTCTTGGGATGAATTAACCAATTAAAAATCAAATAGTCGAACAAATATAGACAAAAAAACATTAACAAACTGCAACCTTTTGGACTTTTTGTGTCATACGAATAGATAAAAGAATTAATTTTGCAGCGTTGTTTGCTTATCTTGACGTTTAACGGACTTCGCATCAAGGTCGGCGGCAGCGCGAAGAAGTAAAAAATATAAGTCCCCTCAACAAAAAACATCAAAATGAAGAAAGTAATTTCTATTGTCGTTATCAGCTGCATAGTTGTCTTGTCCGGCCTTTTCTCCTCCTGCAAGCAGCAAGAAGAGAGCGAATGGTTATACTATATCAAACTGGATTCCAGTACAGACAACATGAATACGCAGGACCTTTTCTTTAGTATTATCGAGCCTTCTATGTTGAATGTCATGAAAAACGATGCTGACCGCTACACAGAATACGGCAAAATGTTATATTTCAACGGCGGAGAATCCGCTGCGCTCAACCGAGCCAAGAAATCTTTCAAAAAGGCTTACAAAGCACTTGAGAACAGTCCGGAAGGTGCCCTTAACGTTTGCGGCACTGGCATTAAGGTGAACCTCTACCGCTATCATGGAGGAGACTACATGGGAGATGTGATGTACAGCCATACGTTCTAACAACAGTTTACCAACGAACAAATGTAAGAAGCCTTGTAAAGCCAAGGCTTCTTTTATTATATGGAGGAATAAAAACAAGGGGTACATGTTATTCATCTGACTTTCAACGCAATAAGGCGAAATGTCTTTTTAATGGAAAAGTAAGGTCTCTTTCTTTCAGGGCGACCAGGCACGCTATCCATTCAAACTTCGTGGCAAGCCGCTCGTAACCATTCCTATCGTTGTCGCGGTATTAAGGTAAATTAAAAAGCATCTTGATTTCCATGAACAACGCCATGATAAAAGACGTGGACGGCAAGCTGCAGAAAGACAAGTCTTCAGAACGCAAGAGTTCCGGCGTGCTGCCTGAGGAAGCCACCCATTTTTCTGACGCTGCCGATAAGATTGTGTGGACGAAGTTCGGGGAAAAGTTGAAAGACATGGGCGGGAGTTTTGTTCCGGCAAGGGTGGGGAATAGATAATTGCTTTCCGCTCTATTTATTTGATTCTACGTGTTTTGCTGATTATTGTCATATTCGTTGTTTTCTTTTGGGCGTAACCCTGACGGGTCGGGCTTTCCGCCTTAATCGCAAGGGCTGGCGCTTCAATTTTCTAACCAAAAAGGCGGCTTCCGTTGGTCGCCTCTTTTTGTGTTGAAAATTTGGAAGCGTCATTCCCTTTGCGATAACGTGCTCCAATCCCTTACGCGAGGCAAGAGGATTGCCATGAGTTGCCGCGCATTGAAAAAAGTTGTGTTTTTGCCTCGTAAAGCGATAAGGCAATGACTATCAAAGAATTGACTGCCGCCAATGCGGGCAAAAAGAAAAAGAAGAAGAACCCGATAGCCAAGCTGTACGGGATTCTGAAAGGCAAAATAATGTACAGCGAGAACGCATTCAGCACCATCTGCACTCCCGCATGACGCGATACTTGTTCGACACACAAGCGCTTGTATTCTACTTGGAAGGGTGATTTTTTTAGGGGTGAAAGTTGGGTTAGGACCTTGAAACTTGAAACCTGAACCAAGAATCCGTTCCGTGTCGCATATCGTGAAAAAGTGTATTTTTGCGGCCCCAAATATTAAGAGATATGTCACAGTATTTATCTACGGATGTCACCAAGGTGACGACCAACACCTTGATGAAGATGCGCTCCCTGGGAGAGCGGATTGCAGTGCTGACCGCCTACGACTATTCCATTGCCAAGTTGCTGGATATGGCTAAGATAGACGTTGTTTTGGTGGGGGATTCCGCCGCTAACGTGATGGCCGGCTACACGACCACGCTGCCGATCACGTTGAACGAAATGATCTACCACGCCTCGTCTGTGGTGCGTGCCGTGAAACGCGCCCTCGTGGTGGTTGACATGCCTTTCGGCACCTACCAGGGCAACTCCAAGGTGGCGCTTAACTCCGCCATACGCATCATGAAGGAGTCCGGAGCCGACGCCATCAAGCTGGAAGGCGGCGCGGAGGTCATCGAGTCCATCGACCGCATCCTCAGTGCCGGCATTCCCGTCATGGGACACCTCGGGCTTACCCCGCAGTCTATCAACAAGTTCGGTACCTATGCCGTGCGCGCCACCTCGGAAGAGGAGGCCGACATCCTCCGCAAGAATGCCCTCCTCCTACAGGAACACGGCTGCTTCGGACTGGTGTTGGAGAAAATCCCCGCCACCCTGGCCAAGGAAGTGACCGATAGCCTGCAGATCCCGACCATCGGGATCGGCGCCGGTCCGCACACCTCCGGACAGGTGCTCGTCTTCCACGACATGATGGGCATCACCCAGCAGTTCACCCCACGTTTCTTGCGCCGCTACCTTAACCTGAGCGAGGAGATTGTGGGTGCCATAGAGCATTATATTTCGGATGTGAAAGACAACACTTTCCCTAATGAGTCAGAACAGTACTGAGACGTACGAGGATATCGCCAGCCGTGTGCTCTACGAGGACAACCACCTGGTCATCGTCAACAAAATAGCCGGAGAACCGACCCAAGCGGATGCCTCGGGCGACGAGCCGCTCGTGGAGAAAGTCCGCAACTATATCCGCATCAGGAAGCAAAAGGAAGGCAATGTATTCTGCGGCATGATCCACCGACTTGACCGGCCCGTGAGCGGTGTCATCGCCTTTGCCCGCACCTCCAAGGGCCTCGACCGGATGAACCAGCTGCTGAAAGACCACAACATCCACAAGTTCTATTGGGCTATCGTGGAGGGTTGCCCTGAAATCCCCCGGCAGAAACTGGTGAACTATGTGTTGAAGAATCGAGACAAAAACCGAACGTATGTGTCTGACACCGAGCAGGAAGGATGGCAATATGCCGAACTGGACTACCGCCTGTTGGCCTGCTCGGAACGCTATTCGCTCCTCGAGGTGGAGCTGCATACCGGGCGCCATCACCAAATCCGCGCCCAGCTGTCGCATATCGGCCATCCCATCAAGGGTGACCTGAAGTACGGCGCGAAACGCTCCGAACCCGACGCATCCATCTGTCTCCACGCCCGCCGCCTCTGTTTCGTTCACCCAGTGTCGCATGAACAGGTGCTGGTCGAAGCGGAATCGAGTAACCCCCTCTTCCTCAAAATCCTGGATGAGGGGAACGGGGCAAATGAACGGGGCGACGACTCCTTGCAAGCCCTTCCCGTCATGTCGTAGCGACATCACCGCCGCCGTCGGAGTCAATGCCTCCCGTTTGGACGGAGGGCATGTTTGTCCGCCCATTCCACCAATATCTTCAAGGCTTCAGGGGAAACGGTTGTTTCGATTACCCCGTATTCGGCGGGGGTTCCCGTAGTGCAGGGTTGCAGCAGATGGTTCAGGCCGTTCAGGACGAAGGATGTCAACAGGGTTTTGTCTTTAAGGTATTTCGTGAAGTTTTCCATGGTGCAGTAGGCGCAGACCTGCATGTCCAAGTCCCCGGAGATGGCCAGCATAGGGGTCTTGATTCTTCTGATATACTTTTTCGGGTCTATGCGGAACAACTCATAGTACCAAGGGGAAGTCATGGTCTGGATCATGGTGAACTTGGACTCGGGGGTCATGTTGTATCTGGTGCGTTCATCCTCGGTGAGCTGTGACGAAAGTTTGTCCCAGAGCGCCCCGATTTTGTCAGCACACTCTTCCTGGCTCTTGCTTTTTTTGATGACGTCGTAGAATTGCCTGTTGATGGCTATGCTGTTTTCTATTTCCTTTTCTGACAGTGTGTTGGAAGCGTTGTTTAGAGCTGTACTTTGATAAAGCAGGATCTCCTCGATCGGTTGCGCCACTCCTCCAAGGTGGATGGTAAAGCCGATGCGTGGGTCGTCGGACGCCACGATGCTTGCCACCAGGCTCCCTTCGCTGTGTCCTATGAGTCCTACCGTGAGATGCTGCAGCTCGTCTCTCTGCAGCAGCGAGTCGAGGACGAGGCGCACGGCGTCTGCGAAGTCAAAAGTGGTTGATTTCCGGAAAATGATTGTGGGGAAATCGTCGTAGCGGAAAGTGGCGAAGCCCGCTTTCGTGAGGGTGTCGGCAATCACGGCGAAGGGTTTGTGTGCGAAGATGGTCTCGTCGCGGTCCTGCCAGCCCGACCCGCTGATGAAGACCACGAATCCTTTCGGCGTGCCGACCGGCAGGGTGAGTGTGCCGTGGATGAGCGAGCGTTTCCCGTCGCGGCTGCGGATGCTGAGTTCCTCGGTGCGGTATGGGAAGGGCGGGGCAGGGGTCTGGGGGCGGAGAAACTGCTTGCGTTGCGCCCCGCGAGACAGGGTGCAGTCGAAAACGCGTCCATGCTGGGTGCAGAGTCCGGTGAACCACTGTCCGTCGGGAGAGAGAGTCCCCTCATAGCGGAGGTTGAACTCCGGGGTGCGGAATGTCAGCACAGAATCCTCGAATTGGATGTCGGAGGCGGGTTGTCCGGTGAAATATTGGTCCGGGCTGTCTAATTCGATGTACAGGGTGTCGGCGCGGTAGTCGATTTGTATGCCGATGGTCAGCGAGTCCCGTTTCGACAGGGCGATTTTCCCCTCCCAGTAGCCGGAGAGGTCTTGGGCGGTGATGGGATATGAGGCGAGCAGGAAAAGGAGGGCGGCTATCCCCCGCACTGCGCTGCGCTTGTGATTGTTAGGTTTTATGTTTTTCACAACTGTTTGATATTCATTCATGAAAACGCGATTTTAAAACATGGCGGAGTGAAAGTCGGGTTCAAAAGACCGTCGAATTTGCAGCCGGGTGCGTGAAAGCTCTTCCTTCCGTTTCATGACATTTCCGTCCATAGCCTGCGGAGTGACGGGTAGGAGTCTTTCAGCCGGTCCGACACCTCTGTGCGCGGCACCCAAGCCGCCTGGCTGATGTCCTCTTCGGTCTGCGGGGTGAGGGGCTGCGTGGGGGCGGTCATGGCATACCAGTGGGTGACCTTCAGCACGGGAGTCCCGCGGAGGGAATAGGTGTGGTAGGTGTCGGGCAGAGGAGCGCCGAGGGTGATCCCGTGTAGGCCGGTCTCCTCCTCCACCTCGCGAAGGGCGGCGGCGGGCCACTCCTCCCCGGCCTCGACCTTGCCTTTCGGGAAGTCCCAGAGGCCCAGGCGGAAGATCATCAGGATGTCGCCTTTCGGGTCAGCGACGATCCCGCCGGCGGCGTGGATGAGCGTGAAGTCCCTCGCGAACAGAACCCATTCCGCCTCGTCACGGATGGCAACAGGTTGGCTGTCATGATATATGGTCAAAGGGTAGGACATGTCCATAATTCTTCATATTCGGTCGGCAAAGATATAAAAAAAATGTATCTTTGCACGCTAATTTTTGAAAGATGAAAATAGACAACGTAGAACAGATTTTTGGAGAATTTAAGAATGCTAAGATATTGGTAATCGGTGATGTGATGATAGACTGCTACCTCACGGGGAAAGTGACACGTATCAGCCCGGAAGCGCCGGTGCCGATCGTGAATGTCCAAAGCAGGAGCTATCGCTTGGGCGGCGCCGCCAACGTGGCCCTCAACCTCAAGTCGCTCGGCGCCGACCCGATCCTCTGCTCGGTCATCGGAAGCGACTCGAAGGCGAAGGTCTTCTACAACCTGATGGAGGACTGCGACATGACTTCCGACGCCATCGTCCCGATGTACGGGCGACGCACCACCATCAAGTACCGGATCATTGGCAACGACTGCCATATCGTCCGCGTTGACGACGAGCGGATTCAGCAGCTCAAGGAACGTGAAAAACGGCAGTTCCTGACCACCGTGGAGCAGATCATCGACCACAACGACATCGACGCCATCATTTTCGAGGACTACGACAAGGGGTTGTTCTCCAAGGATCTGATAGAGGAAGTCATCAGTTTCGCCCACAAGAAGAACATCTATGTCGCGGTGGACCCGAAAGAGAAGAACTTTAACAACTACGCGAATGTCAACCTTTTCAAGCCAAACATGAAGGAGCTGTCGAAGGGCTTGCATGTGGAGGAGAACGCAGAGCTGACCCTGGAGGAGATCCACGATCTGGTGAAGGAATTCGCCGCCAAACAGAACATTGAGAAGGTGATGGTGACGATGTCGTCGCGCGGAATTGCCTTCTACGACCGCGAGAACGACACGTTCCACCACCAGCCGGCCTTCCACCGCCGCGTCAGCGACGTCTCCGGGGCGGGCGACACGGTGATATCAGTCGCCACTCTTTTCCTGCTGAAAAATCATTCGGTGGAGGAGACTTGCCTGGCCTCGAACCTGGCCGGGGGCATCGTCTGCGAGTATGTCGGAGTGGTGCCGATCAACAGCGCACAACTCAAGGATGAGATGGCCCGCCGCGCACCCGAACATTTTTAACGGAATCCCCATACTAAAAACCTCGTAAACTCGTTAACCCCATCTTGATTACGCATCTATGAGACAGAAACGAACACTGATAACCGCCGTTGTCCTGCTGGGGGCCGTCTTCCGGCTGAACGCCCAGTTTGGCGTGCCAAACCTGCTGAAGTACGACAAGAAGCCGTTCCATTTCGGCTTCACCCTCGGCTTCAACCAGTTCAACTACAACATCGCCTCCAAGGCCGACCTTGCGGAGTACGACTCCCTGATGACCGTGACCACCCGCCCCATGAGCGGCTTCAGCCTCGGCATCGTCACCAACCTCCGCATGGGCAAGTATTTCGACCTGAGGTTCATCCCCGGTCTCTCCTTCGGCGACCGCTACGTCAACTACACCATCCGTTATGCCAGCGGCGCCGAGATCGTCACCCCGAAGAACGTGGAGTCTGTCTATCTGGAATTGCCCCTCTTGGTCAAATTCAAGTCCTCCCGTATGCTCAACAACCTCCGGGCCTACGTGGTCGCCGGCGGCCAGTACAGCTTCGACATGATCTCCGCCAAGAAGAAGAAGGCCCCTGATAACGGGGAAGTCGTCCTCAAACTCAACCCTCATGACTTCCAGGCGCAGGTGGGCGTCGGCCTCGACTTCTACTGCACCTATTTCAAGTTCTCCACCGAACTGAAGATGTCTTTCGGTGTGATGAACATGCTGGTCCCCGAGAACAACATGTACGCCACAAGCGTCACCTCCCTCAAAGCCAAGAACTTGCAAATATCGTTTATTTTTGAGTGAACCGTGAATCTTTAAACTTTACCCCTAAATATGAACGAAGACCTTTTCAAACAAATCATAGCCCATGCCAAGGAGTATGGCTACATTTTCCCGTCCAGCGAGATTTATGACGGCCTGAGCGCCGTTTACGACTACGGCCAGAACGGTGTCGAGCTGAAGAACAACATCAAGCAGTACTGGTGGAAGGCCATGGTACAGTATCACGAGAACATCGTGGGTTTGGACAGCGCCATCTTCATGCACCCGACCATCTGGAAGGCTTCCGGGCACGTGGATGCGTTCAACGACCCGCTGATTGACAACAAGGATTCCAAGAAGCGCTATCGCGCCGACGTGCTGATTGAGGACCACATCCAGAAGATCGAGGACAAAATCGAGAAGGAGGTGGAGAAGGCCCGGAAGCGTTTCGAGAATTTCGACGAGGCACTCTACCGTCAGACCAACGGCCGCGTGATGCAGTACCAACAGCAGGTTGATGACATCCGCAGCCGTTTTGCCGAGTTGATGAACAGCAACGACCTCGCGGGCCTGAAGTCCCTAATCGAAGAGCTGGGCATTGCCTGCCCCATCTCCGGCACACGCAACTGGACCGACGTGCGGCAGTTCAACTTGATGTTCGCCACCAAGCTGGGTTCCGTGGCTGACGGCGCGGACACCATATATCTTCGCCCCGAGACCGCCCAAGGCATTTTCGTGAACTTCCTCAACATCTACAAGACCGGCCGCATGAAGCTGCCGTTCGGCATCGCACAGATCGGCAAGGCGTTCCGCAACGAGATCGTCGCCCGCCAGTTCATCTTCCGCATGAGGGAGTTCGAGCAGATGGAGATGCAGTTCTTTGTCAAGCCCGGCGAGGAGCTCAAGTGGTTCGACTATTGGAAGCAGACCCGTCTGCAGTGGCATACCGACCTGGGCATCCCTGCCGAGAACTACCGTTTCCATGACCACGAGAAGCTGGCGCACTACGCCAATGCCGCCACCGACATCGAGTTCAAGTTCCCGTTCGGCTTCAAAGAGCTGGAAGGCATCCATTCCCGCACCGATTTCGACCTCTCGCAACATGAGAAATTCTCGGGCAAGAAACTGCGCTATTTCGACCCGGAGCTCAACGACAGCTACGTCCCTTATGTCATAGAGACCTCCATCGGGGTGGACCGCATGTTCTTGGCCGTGTTCAGCCACGCCTACACCGAGGAGAAACTGGAGGACGGCACCACCCGCACGGTGTTGCGCCTGCCCGCCAAGCTCGCCCCCTACAAGGTCGCGGTGCTGCCGTTAGTCAAGAAAGACGGCCTCCCGGAAATCGGCCAGGAGATCTTCGACATGCTCAAGAAGGACTTCATGGTCCAGTATGAGGACAAGGATGCCATCGGCCGCCGTTACCGCCGCCAGGACGCCGTCGGGACGCCGTTTTGCGTCACCGTCGACAACCAGACGAAAGAGGACAACACGGTGACCGTCCGCGAGCGCGACACCATGGCGCAATACCGCCTGCCCATCGCCGACCTGACGGTGGAGTTGATGAAAAAACTACGCTAATGAAAAAATACCCACTACTTTTGGCCATCCTGCTGATGGCTTCCGTCTCCTTTTCCCAAGGGCTGAAGGCTTTCATCAGCCACAAAGCTTATTGCACCCACAATTTGCAGCCTTACATCGAGTTCACCTTCATCGTCGGCGGCAATACGGTGCAATATGTGCCTGACAAGCAGAAGAAGTTCACGGCCGGCGTTGAGATACAGGTTGACATGATGCGGGGCGATTCCCTGGAAAAGAGCCTCCACTATATCCTCAGCAGCGACCCGTTTGCCGACTCCGCGCGCGCCGGGAAACCCGATTTCGCCGACATCCAGAACGTCCCGGTGCCCCAGGGCACCTACGACCTCTATTTCTACATGCGTGATGTGAACGGGGACAGCAACAAACTCTCCTACATCGACCGGATTGTGCTCGATTTCCCGGAAGACAAACTCTCCACCTCGAAGATTTCGCTCTACAAGGGGATTTCCGCCCCCGAGTCGCCGGGCCTTTTCGTGAAGTATGGATACTACTTGCCTCCGCTCTACAGCAATTTCGTGCCGGAGAGCCAATATACGCTCCCCTTCGCCCTGGAGGTGTACAACACCCCGCGGATACTTGGCGACGGCAAGCTGAAAGCCAAATGCTTCATCGAAGATGCCGGCACCCATCTCGCGGCCAACACCAACAATATCTTCACGATGGAGTACCCTGCCAAGGATGTTGTGCTGGTTTTCAACGAGTTCAATGTCTTCAACCTTCCCTCCGGCAACTATTTCGCCATGGTGGAGCTTTCCGATGAGAAGGACAGCCTGCTCCAAGTGGAGAAGGTGTTTTTCCAAAAAAGCAACCCCTCGGTGCAAGTCAGCCTCGATGATTTCACCTCCACTAACGTCAAGGGAACTTTCGTGGAGATGGATACAAACCGCAAAGTGCTGATAGATAATATCAAAAGTCTCTTTCCCGTCAGTAGTTACTCTGAACGCGAATTCTACGAGAACCGGCTGAAGACCTTGACCACCGAGCAGCTGCAGCAATACCTCTACACGTTCTGGTTGCGCCGCAATCCCGCCAACCCTGAAGAGGCGTGGCTGAAGTACAAGAAACGGGTCGAGGAAGTGGAACGCATGTACGGCAGTCAGCAGGTGCGCGGCTACCTGACCGATCGCGGCCGCGTCTATCTCCAGTATGGAAAACCCAACGAGGTCAGGGAGGTCCCCTCCGACCCCGTGACCCTTCCTTACGAGATATGGCACTACTACTATCTGAACAACCAGTCTAACGTGAAATTCGTGTTCTATGACCCCGTGATGACGGGCAACGACTACGAACTCCTCCACTCCAACATGAACGGTGAACGCCACAATCCCAACTGGCAGATGTTCCTCGTGCGCAAAATCCAGACCCAGCAGGATATCTACGAAACCAATCCCGTTGATTACTGGGGCAACGACATGGAAGAGTATTGGAAATATCACTGAACTGCTTCCTATGAAACGATTCTTCGACATCCTGCTCTCCCTCCTTGTGCTGCTTTGTGGCCTGCCTTTTGGTCTGATCATCGCTTTGGCCATCCTCTTGGATTCCAAAGGGAAAGTCATCTACAAACAGAGCAGGGTAGGGAAGGATAATGTGGATTTCATGCTATATAAATATAGGACAATGTGTGAGAACGCCGACCATGGCGGACTGCTGACCGTCGGGGACCACGACATGCGCGTCACCCGGGTCGGGGCTTTCCTCCGGAAGTACAAGATCGACGAGTTCCCGCAGTTCCTGAACATCCTTAAAGGGGAGATGAGTGTCGTGGGCCCCCGCCCCGAGGTCCGGAAATACGTCAACCTGTATACACCCGAGCAGATGCGCGTGCTAAGCGTACGCCCGGGACTCACCGACTACGCCTCCATCCGCTACGTCGATGAGAACGCGCTCCTGGCCAAGTCTGAAAATCCGGAAAAGGCTTATATAGAAGAGATTATGCCGGACAAATTGAAGTTGAATTTGCAATATATTGATGAACGTTCGCTGTGGGTGGACGCGAAGATTGTGCTGAAGACGCTGGGTGCGATTTTTGTGCGAGGAAAGTGATATCCAGTTTTTTTGTATTTTTGCCGAGACTGTTCAGAATAGAGTCATTATAGCATTTCCGAATATGAAAAGGCTTCTTTCCTCCGCCCTCCTCCTGCTTGCCCTGCTCCCCGCACGCGGGCAGTACATGCCCTTGTGCAGGCTCGCGTAGGAGACAACACCTACATTTTGGAGGATGTGCCGGACTACCTGTTCGTGTCATGGCGTGCGGACAACCATTACGATTCGGCGGATACTCGATTGACCCGTGAATGTGAAAGGATTTTTGAATAATGATATAAAAAAACAGAGAATATGAAAAGCAGCGAACACGGACTTTACATTGCGCACTGCGACGAGGGTGCGCTTTCGATTCAGGGGAAGATGGCCAACAGGCACGGCTTGATTGCCGGTGCCACGGGCACAGGCAAGACGGTCAGCCTGCAGGTTTTGGCCGAGACTTTCAGCCAGGCGGGGGTGCCCTGCTTCATGGCCGACATGAAGGGCGACCTTTCCGGCATCAGCCAGCCCGGCAAGCTGAGTGGCTTCATCGAGAAGCGGCTGCCGGAGTTCGGCATCGGGACTCCGGAGTTCCAGGCCTGCCCGGTCCGCTTCTACGACGTCTTCGGCGAGCAGGGCCATCCCATCCGCGCCACCGTCTCCCAGATGGGGCCGCAGCTCCTTTCCCGCCTGCTCGGCCTCAACGACACGCAGGACGGCGTGCTCAACATCGTCTTCCGCATCGCCGACGAGCGCGGCCTGATGATCCTCGACATGAAGGATTTGCGGGCCATGCTCGATTATGTGGCCAAGCACGCCAAGGAGTACTCCACCCAGTATGGCAACATTTCCACGGCCTCCGTGGGGGCCATCCAGCGCGCGCTGCTGCAGCTGGAGGCGCAAGGGGCCGACAAGTTCCTCGGGGAGCCGAGCTTCGACATCTACGACCTGATCCAGACCGAGAACGGCAAGGGGGTGATGAGCGTGCTCGCCGCCGACAAGCTGATGCTGCAGCCCAAGCTCTACAGCACCTTCCTGCTGTGGCTGCTCTCCGAGCTCTACTCCACCCTGCCCGAGGTGGGCGACCTGGAGCTGCCGAAGCTGGTCTTCTTCTTCGACGAGGCGCACACCCTTTTCCAGGACACCTCCAAGGCCCTGGTCGATAAAATCGAGCAGGTGATCCGCCTGATCCGCAGCAAGGGCGTGGGCGTCTATTTCATCACGCAGTACCCCAACGACATCCCCGACAGCATCCTCGGACAGCTCGGCAACCGCATCCAGCACGCCCTGCGCGCCTACACGCCCAAAGACCAGAAGGCCGTCCGTGCCGCCGCCGACACGTTCCGCGCCAACCCGGCCTTCAAGACCGACGAGGCCATCATGAACTTGGAGACGGGCGAAGCGCTGGTGAGCTTCCTCGACGAGAAGGGCGCCCCCGGCATCGTGCAGCGGGCCAAGATCCTCTTCCCCTTGTCGCAGATCGGCGCCATCACCGAGGGCCAGCGGCTCGACATCATCAAGCAGAGCCGCGTCTATGGCAAGTACGACACCCCCGTCGATAACGAGAGTGCCTTCGAGGTCCTGATCAAGGAGGCAGAGGAGGCCTTGGCGGTGCAGGAGGCAGAGAAAGCCGAGATGGAAGCCGCCAAAGAGGAGAAAAAGGCGGAGAAAGAGGGCAAGGGTTCCAAGAAGCAAGGTGTTTTGGGCAAAGTGCTCAAGGCCATCATCACTGCCGTCACCGGCACCGTGGCCACCGCTGCGGGCACGGCCATCAGCAACAAGGTGACCGGCAAGAAGTCCAAGTCGAAGACCTCCACCGCCGAGAAAGTCATCAAGAACACCACCTCCGCCGCCACGCGCACCATCACGCGCGAGATCTCGCGGGACATCCTTGGGAATATTCTGAAGTGAATGGTGTCTGGTGATTGGAGGGCGCAAGAAAAGGTAATCTCATGTTGGACTCCTTGTCAGGGAAAGACCTGTATCGCAGATTGAATGAACATCGTAAGTCTATTAAACCCACAATAACCCACAATAACCCTCAATAACCCACAATAACCCTCAATAACCTATAACCCATAACCCATAACCATTACAAAAAATGCGCAAAGTACTTGTCATATATACCGGCGGGACCATCGGCATGATGATGGATCCCGAGACCAAATCCTTAGTGCCCTTCGAGTTCAAGGACATCCACCAGCAGCTGCCGATGCTGTCGTTGCTGGACACGGAGCTGACTTTCGAGTCGTTGCTTCCGTTGATTGACTCCTCCGACACGAACCCGGACTTCTGGATCCGTCTGGCCAAGGTGATAGGGGAGAACTACGACCATTTCGACGGCTTCGTGGTGCTGCACGGCACCGACACGATGGCCTACACGGCCTCGGCGCTGAGTTTCCTTCTGGAGAACCTCGCCAAGCCGGTGATACTCACGGGGTCTCAGCTCCCCTTGGGGGTCATTCGCACCGATGGACGGCGCAACATATTGAATGCCATTGAATTCGCTTCCGCCGAACAGAATGGGATACCTTTAATCCGAGAGGTGTGCGTTTATTTCCAAAACGCCCTGTACCGGGGCAATCGGACCTACAAGGACGATGCCGCGAGGTTCAACGCCTTCTATTCGCCCAACTACCCCAAGCTCGCCGATGTGAACACTTTCATCGACTACCACAAACGCTATCTCTTCATCCCGAACAGCAAGAACCCGCTTATCGTGCACGACAAGATGGACAACAACGTGGCGGTGCTGAAAATCTTCCCCGGCATCAGCGAAAAGCTCTTGGAGAACGTCTTCATGACAGAGGGGCTTCGCGCGGTCATCATGGAGACCTTCGGAGTAGGCAATGCCCCGACCAACCCGGCCTTCCTGAGTGTGTTGCAAAAGGCTGTGCAGAAGGGGATTGTTATTGTGAATGTCACCCAATGCAAGGGCGGCGGCGGCGTGGTGATGGGACGTTACCTGACCGGAAAGACCCTCTCCGACATCGGGGTCATCAGCGGTCACGACATGACCACCGAGGCGGCCGTCACCAAGTTGATGTACCTGCTGGGCACCTTCAGCGACGTGAAGAAGGTGAAGCAGGCCATGGAAGTACCCTTGCGCGGGGAACTGACCCTGGAGGGGGATAGGATGGAGGAATAGGTTTTCTGCAGACATCGTTGTTTTAGTGAAATATTAACTATGATATGCCATCTTTCCCATAAGCACGCGTAGATGGCGTTGATTTGTGGAATGAATGATATGCGATTAGACAAATACTTGACAGATAATGGGTTCTTCCCTTCTCGTGAAAAAGCGCAGACGGCCATCAAACACAAAACCGTGATGGTTGACGGGAGCGTGGTGACAAAGGCCTCCATGGATGTGACGGCGGGGATGCGTGTGGAGGTGGTCGATGTGTTCAACAAATACGTGAGCATGGGCGGGCTGAAGTTGGAGAAGGCCATCAAGGACTTCGGGCTGGACTTCAGCGGGAAACGCGTCCTGGATATCGGGGCCTCCACGGGCGGGTTCACCGACTGCGCCTTGCAACATGGCGCACTGGCGGTCTCGGCGGTGGATGTGGGTACCAACCAACTTGCCGAGGTGCTGAGAAACGACCTGCGGGTGACCTCGCTGGAAAACCGCGATTTCAGGGAACTGACATTGGAAGATGTTGGAAACCAGAGTTTTGATTTTGTCGTTTCTGATGTCTCCTTCATCTCCTTGACCTATGTCATCCCCTATGTGGATCCGTTCTTGAAACCTGACGGGCTGATGATGCTCCTCATCAAGCCTCAGTTTGAAGCAGGGCCTTCCTTTTTGGGGCGGAGTGGCATCGTGACGGATGAGAAGGGCTACAAGACCGCCATCCAGCGGGTTGTGAACTCTGCATTGAACAGCCGATTCTATCTTCAGCGTCTTTCCATCTCCACCCTCTTCGAGAAACACAAGAACGTGGAGTTTCTGGCCTTGTTCTCCAGGACACCCAGTCGCTTTACTCCCGATTTCCATGCTTTGTTTCATGAAATCAAGATGTTGCGTAAGTCATTGTAGTATTATTCCCTTTTTTATAGCAAAACAATGAGTATAAAGAATGAAGATATCGAATATGCTTCCCCCGAGGAAATAAAAGCCTTCCAAGAACGGGAATTACGCCATGCATTGGACTACTTGCAGCAAAATTCACGTTATTACCAGCGTATGTTCGACTGCTATAGTATCAATGTGGAGAAAATCCGCACAATAGAGGACCTGGTGAACATCCCGTTCACTGAGAAAAAGGATTTGCAGCTATTCAATGAGGATTTTCTCTGCGTCCCCAAAGAGAAAGTCGTTGACTACATCACCACCAGCGGCACGCTCAGCGACCCGGTGACATTCTGCTGCACCGAGAAGGATCTCCAACGGCTGGCTTTCAACGAGAAGAAGAGTTTCGAGTGTGCCGGACTCAAGCCTGGCAACATTCTGCAGCTGATGGTCACCCTTGACAAACGTTTCATGGCCGGACTGGCCTATTTTCTCGGGTTGCGGGAATTGGGCGCTTCGGTCATTCGCGTGGGCAATGGCATCCCGGAATTGCAGTGGGACACCATCCAGCGCATCAAACCCGACAGCATCATGTGTGTGCCGTCGTTCATTCCTCGTTTGATTCAATATGCTGAGGAACATGGTATTGACTATCGTAATTCCAGTGTCCGAAAGATTATCGGGATCGGGGAAAGCCTCCGGAATCAGGATTTTTCGCCCAATCTCCTTGGCGAACAGATCAAGTCGAAATGGGATGTGGAACTCTACGCAACGTACTCTTCCACAGAGATGGGCGCGACTTTCAGCGAGTGCGAGTACGGGGCGGGTGGGCACGTCCACCCGGAGCTCATCATAGTGGAAATCATCGGGGAGGACAACCTGCCCGTGCCCGACGGCGAGACCGGTGAGGTGGTCGTGACGACCCTCGGGGTTGAAGGCATGCCGCTTCTGCGTTTCCGGACGGGCGACATGTGCGCGAAAATCACCGAACAATGTCGCTGCGGCAGAAACAGTTTCCGTCTCACGCCATTGGTGGGCCGCAAGAACAACATGATCAAGTTGAAGGGGACCACCCTCTATCCGCCTGCGCTGATGGATGTGCTGAACAACACGCCGTTTGTGCAGAATTACGTCATTTACGTGCAGGATTCGCAGCAAGGCACCGACGAGGTGGTGGTGAAAGTGGGGCTGAACGCGGAGGCCGTGGCCGGGAACGCGCGTTTCAAGAACCATCCCGAAGAGATAGTCAACGAGCTGAAGAACCGATTCCGGGCGCACGTGCGTGTGGCCCCGATGGTGCAAATCGCCCCTGTTGAGGAGGTGCAGCGCATCAATTTCCCACCCAGCGCGAGGAAACCTGTGAAATTTGTCGATCTCCGCGAACCCCGGAAGTTGTAGGGGCAAGGAGCCGCGTTTCCGGCGTCCTGTCGGTGAGCGGGGCCTTGTCTAACGCCCGCTTTCTTCGCACGCCGCCAGGAACTCCTCGTCCACGTCCAGCAGGCGTGCAATCGTGAAAGCTTCTTTCGGCACGTCGTCGTTGTGTACCTCTACCAGCGAATAGTCCATATAGTCGGATATGTGCCCGATACTTAGGGAACTGACATTGTCGGGTATTTGCAAGCCCCGCACGCGAAGCCGCTTGCAGTCCACATCCAAGCCGCCGTAGTGTGTGGTCACTATACCCGTCAGGGAGAGCTTCTTGCAGATGCGGACAAAGCCGTTGACCATCCGCCTCCCTTCGTCGGGGTTGGTGGTGCGCGCCAACTCGTCTACCAGTGCTAACACCCGCTTGCCCGCACGCGCCGTCTTGACGATGCGGTCGATGGTGAGCACCTCCACGGCGAACGATGACAACCCGTTGAGGGCCGACTGCCGGTCGCCGATGCTTGTGATCACTTCGTCGACAATGGGTAGCGTGGCGGATTCGGCGGGAATGTAGAACCCGAACTGGAACAGGTATTGCGCCAGCGCCACGGACTGCAGCAGCACCGACTTGCCTGCCATGTTAGCACCCGTGACGAGCACGGTCTCCTTTCCGAATACGATGTCCACGGGCTGGAAAGTCCGTCCCTTTTGCGAGAGAGCCTCTGCAATTTCGGGATTGTAAAGGCCCGCCAACGAATGCCGGTCGCCGATCAGGGGTTTGCAGACGTGTTGCTCGCAGCAGAGACGGGTCTTGGCAATGAGCAGGTCTAAATAGGCGGCATTGCGGAGGTTCCCTGACAAATCCGCATGATAAGGCTGCAACGCTTGGCTGAGTCTCTCCCTCAGGCTGTCTTCAATCGCCTGGGCCTGGAAGCGGTAGGTTTCAGCCTCCTGGCTGTTGTTCGCCGCTTTCATTTTCTCGCGAAGGCAGGCCAGCTCTTCGTCGTAGGCCGAGTAGATATAGAAATGCGGGATGTGCGTGTGTTCGGGGTCGAGGATGCTGATGACGGGGTCCATGCAGGCAAAAGTGAGCCAGGGAATCCCCAATTTGGTCACATCTGCGCTGATGCCCTCGGTCAGGATGGCTGTCTTCTTGACCTCGAACAGCTGGATGTCGTCCAAAACCGCGCCGTTCCCCAGGGAGACCAGGGTGGGGGTGATGTTGTTGAGCTGGTGGATTTGTTGCACGAGGCGGGTGATGGTGGGGCGAAGGCTTGTGTCCTTCCAAAGCTTGATGAACTCATCCAGATGGTCGAATTCCGACTGCAAATCCTTGTCGTCGGTGAAAAGCGGCATGTTCAGCAAGTACTGCCGTCCTATCGCGGAGGAGAACTTCAGCTTGTCGTAGATGAATCGGAGCGAGGGCTGTTGTTCAAAGGCGTTTTTGAAAAGCATAGTCGGGGTTTTCTATCAAAGGGTTCTTATTGCGGATAGTCGTCCAGTTGTGTGCTGGTGGGGTCGGTTTGGGCAGGAGAGGCGGCTAAGGTTCCCCCGTCATGGTCGCTGCGTTTGCTGACGAGGAGCGCAGAGGCGTCGTTGAGCAGTTTGGAAGCGGACTTCTCTTCGCTGATGTAGTAGGCGATGGACGACTCAAACTGTTCGTTAGTGATATGGTAGCGGTCGAAGAGCTCCTTGTAGTGTCGGCGTGCCAGTTCATCCTTGCCTATGGTGTCGGGGATGGTCATCTGCAAAGTGCTTTCGATCATGTAACTTTCAGCCAAGATGTTGACCAGTGTGATGCGGTTGATCAAGTTGTCAGGTTTCTCCATGACATGCTTCTTGCTCTTGCAACCGGCGAGTATGGCAGCAAGGGCGACAACGAGGATGAGGATCTTAGTCAGCTTGTTCATGTCCAAGGTTTTTGGTGACAGGTTTCAGGCCTAATTGTGCGCCCGCTTCCAACATGCGCTGGTATGCGGCTTCGCGGGTGTTTTCAATTTCCCCGTCCAAGATGGCGTTGCAGACCGCGTCCTTGATGTCGCCGATGGTGCGGCAGGGTTTGAGGCCGAAGGCAGCCATGATGTCCTCTCCGTTGATAGGGGGTTGCCAGTTGCGCAAGCGGTCCTTCTCCTCGATTTCCACAAGTTTATGTCGGACGATCTCGAAATTGTGGCGGTAACGCCGGATTTTGTCGGAGTTTTTGGAGGTGATGTCGGCCTCGCAAAGCATCATCAGGTCGTCGATGTCGTCGCCGGCCTCGAACAGAAGCCGACGCACGGCGGAGTCGGTGATGTTGTCTTCTACGAGCGCGATGGGTCTGAGGTGCAGGCTGATAAGCTTTTGAATGTATTTAAGCCGTTCGTTCACGGGGAGTTTGAGCCGATGGAAGATTTTGCTGGCCATCTTCGCCCCCACCACCTCATGCCCGTGGAATGACCATCCGTGGACGGGGTCGTATCGTTTGGTGGCGGGCTTGGCGATGTCGTGGAGCAGTGCCGCCCACACCAGCCAGAAGTTGGTGGTGGTCATGGCCACGTTGTCCACGACTTCGAGGGTGTGCAGGTAGTTGTCCTTGTGTCCTCTCCCGTTGATGCTCTCCACCCCCTTGAGGGCAACCACTTCGGGGAGGAAGCGGGCGAGGAGTCCGTTCTCGTCCAGCAGCCGTATCCCTTTTGAGGGTCGGATGCAGGAGAGTATCTTGTTGAACTCCTCCATAATACGCTCTTCGGAAATGATGTCGAGGCGTTCGGCATTGCGCTTGATGGCTTCTGAGGTCTCAGGGTAGATGTTGAAGTTCAGCTGGTTGGCGAACCTGATGGCCCTCATCATGCGCAGGGGGTCGTCGGAGAAGGTCCGGTCAGGGTCACACGGGGTGCGGATGATCTTGCCGGCAATGTCCTGCACCCCGTCAAAGGGGTCGATCAGGGTGAAAGGGCGGTCCCCGTTGAGGGAGATGGCCATGGCGTTGATGGTGAAGTCGCGGCGAAGCTGGTCGTCCTCCAAAGTGCCGTCCTCGACCACGGGCTTGCGGGAGTCGCGGCTGTAGGACTCGCGCCGCGCACCCACGAACTCAATGACACTGCCCTCGAAGTTGAACTGCGCGGTGCCGAAGTTCCGGTATACGTTCACATGCAAGTCCGGGGAAATCAGCGCGGCGGTGCGGGTCGCCAGCTCGATGCCGCTGCCCACCGTCACAATGTCGATGTCCGTGTTGTGCCGGTGCATGATCATGTCACGGACCACACCGCCCACCACGTAGGCTTCATAGCCGAGTTCGTCGGCCGCGTGCCGCACAAATGAGTATATCGGATGAATGAGATGCTTCTCGTAGTTCATTGTCTTTCTATAATATATATGGTGTCATTTCCGGTTAGCTGAACTTGTCGGGGACGGGACGCGCCCCCGTGTCGGCTCAAGCCTCAAACAGGCTGCAAAAATAACATTTCCTTTGAAATGGTGGAGGCCTGTTGAAAAGAGTCTTGCCGGGTGTTTCACTTTTTTGAATCACATGTCAAAAAAAAAATTATTTTTGCAGGTTGTATTATCAAGAGTTTTAACTCATCAAAATAATATAAGTTATGGTAGAAAAAATTACATCCAGTCAGCAGGCCATGGACATGGAGGCTCGCTATGGCGCACACAATTATCATCCCCTTGGCGTGGTCATCGCACGCGGAAAAGGCCCTTTCGTGTGGGACGTTGAAGGCAAGAAGTATTTTGACTTCCTCTCCGCATACTCCGCAGTGAACCAAGGCCATTGCCACCCGAAAATCATCGAGGCCATGATTGACCAGGCCCAGAAGGTGACGCTCACATCCCGCGCATTCTACAACGACTGCCTTGGACCGTACGAGAAATACATCACCGAGACTTTCGGATACGACAAGGTGCTGCCGATGAACTCCGGTGCCGAGGCTGACGAAACGGCCCTGAAACTCTGCCGCCGCTGGGGCTATGACAAGAAAGGCCTGCCTGAGAACCAGGCCAAGATCATTGTCTGTGACGGCAACTTCCATGGTCGCACCATCACCATCATCTCCCTCTCCATCGACCCTGACGCCTACGCAGGATTCGGCCCGTTCACTCCGGGTTTCATCAAGATCCCCTACAATGACGTGGACGCACTGGCAAAGGCTTTGGAAGACCCCATGGTGTGCGGTTTCCTCGTGGAGCCCATCCAGGGCGAGGCTGGCGTGTATGTCCCCGACGAGGGCTATCTGAAGAAATGCTACGACCTCTGCAAACAGCACAACGTGCTGTTCATCGCCGACGAGGTGCAGACAGGTATCGCCCGTACGGGCAAGATGCTCGCCTGCGACCACGAAGGCGTCCGTCCCGATATCCTGGTGTTGGGCAAGGCCCTCTCCGGTGGCACAATGCCCGTCTCCGCTGTCCTGGCTGACGATGACATCATGCTCAACATCAAACCCGGCGAGCACGGCTCCACATTCGGCGGCAACCCCGTCGCCTGCCGTGTCGGCATCGCCGCTTTGGAAGTGGTTAAGGAGGAGAAGCTCGCTGAACGCGCCGAATACCTCGGCAAGATTTTCCGCGAGGAGATGAGCAAAGTCAACAGCCCGATGATCAAGCAAGTGCGTGGCAAGGGCTTGCTCAACGCCGTCATCATCCAACCCACGAACGGCAAGGAAGCCTGGGATGTCTGCGAGAAGATGCGTGACCTCGGCGTGTTGGCCAAACCGACCCACCAACACATCATCCGCTTCGCTCCCCCGTTGGTCATTACCGAAGAGGAACTCCGTGAGGCCATCGCAATCATCAAAGAGGCCATTCTCTCTTTCGAGTAGTCTCTGGTTACTGTTTCGCTTTTCAAATAAAAAACCGGCGGGAAATGCTCCTGCCGGTTTTTATATGCTGATTCCCGACATCCCCTTCCGTAGCCTCTTTCGGGTGCCTCGAAGCCGTGCGGTGACGGTGTGGAAACCAGACAAGAAAGCTGGCTACGCGCTGACCGGGCAGAGTGCCTTCGGGCCGAAGAACCGCTCATTCGAGTTCGCCAACCGTTTCTTCAAGATGCTTGGCGAGGAGAAGGTGCTGCGCTGTTCGGTGGATTACTACGCCGATCAGTTGCACATCACTCCACGCTATCTGTTTAAGATCTGTCAGGAAAATACAGGACTCACGCCGAAGCAACTGATTGACTATCAAATAATCGGCGATATCAAAAAAATGTTGTTGAGCACCGACTGGAGCATACAGCAGGTGGCCGACGCGATGGGATTCCCCGACCAGGCCTCGTTAGGGCAGTTCTTCAAGCGCAACGAAGGGGTTTCGCCGTTGGCGTTTCGGAAGAGTTTCCGGTAAGGTTTCTGTCGCACTTCAATCCTATTGTACTGTACTCGCGAACGGACACCTTTTGCCGATGCCGTTTATTGAAGTACGGGGCAAGGATTCTTACATCCCGACAAGCTTGAAGGCGTCACTGAAGGGGATAGTGTCGGTGTCGCCGACGTGGTCTTTCCAGGCGGGTTCCTCATGGCTCATTTTCGAAATGGCGCGCGAAGTCATATTCTTGACTTTCGCACATACTTCGTTGATTATCGTCATTTCCTGTTCGGAGAAACAGTTCATATCCGCTTCACCCACAGCCTCTAACGACACGCACTCCTGATTCTGCACCAACCTCAGCCTTTCTTCCACTTCATCGAACGCGCTGTAAACCCTGTCCCAACGTTGCGGCACGGGACCGAACTCGAGGGCATTGTAGGCGAGACCGGAGATGGCCATCCCGCGCTCACGATAAGAAAGGAAGTCGATGTAGAACAGCACTTTGTTCATTTTCGTCTGGTAAGTCTCGCCAATCTGTCCCAGCACATACAGCAACAGGTTTTTCAGTCTCTTGGTAGATACCGGCGCAAAACCGTTGGCAAGCCCCCTGCCGCTTCGGAACAGCCGTTCGACGGCACGTTGCTCTTCAACACCCTGCTCAGACTGGTCAATCACCTCCTGCACACGAGCCGAAATCTTCGCATACTCTTTTTCGGTAAGCTGATGCCTCGAACTTTTCACCAAGTCGAGGAAAACCTGCGGATTCATCGCACTGCGAATCATTTTCCCGTTGCTTTCGCTGGGCACCTCACCGTCCTCGTACAGCCGATACTGATTTGCGCCGAAACCCAGTATCACCGACATTTTGGCGGCACTAAGACCATACCATTCACGCAGAGCGACAATCTCATCTTGATATGGAATGCCATACTTCTCGCGATACTGGTTGGTCAATTGACTAAGCCAGATGCCATCGCTTTCTGTAGTGGTATAGCTTTCCCCTTCTGCGTCATCGCGGAATGAAATGTATATAAAACTGTATTTTTCGCCGCGATACATCTCTGTGTCGGGCTCGTAAACAACCCGCATAGGTTTGCCTGTCAATGGGCTATTTGGTATCTTCATAACGTTATTATTTAAATGGATACGTCAACGGACGCTCTGCAATATGAAACGATATACAGATAGTTTGGCCATTTTCATAGCCCAAAGTGATTTTGATATACACTTCTTGTCCCTTCACGTCCTTGCCAAACACCCACATCTCTCCTTTTTGGTTCAGCACATCAATCACAGGTCCTTCCACATAGTCCTGAGGCAGAAGGCTTTTCACAATTACTTCACGCTGTAATTGAGTAAGACCCAGCTGCACCAATGCTTTTCTGTTTTTGGGCCGATCGTCTCTAAAAACAATCCCGAACACTTCTGCCTTGATATTGAACTGATCCAGAAACGCTTTAACTTCTTCAATTGTTATCATATTGCTTTCATTTTATGGGCGCAAAGATACAATTATTATCAATACAAACACGCAAAACTCAACGATAAAGTTGAATTTTATGGCAAAGCAATGAAAAACTGATGTGGATAAGAATCCCGCAATTCTTACCATGTGAGATAAACAGTGAGGATATGATTCGCGCTTCATCTTTGACTTTTGTCTTTGTTTAATCCAATAAGGAAAAAGCGTATCTACTGGAAACTCGGCAAGAAAGCTGGCTACGAATTTACCGCCGAGGGCGACACCCCGTATCGCTGTTTGAAGATGCGGCTGAAATGGGTGGGGTTCTCGAACCCGAGGCTGTAGGCGACGTCGGCGACGGACATTTGGGAGGACTGGAGCATCTGGCGGGCCTTCGAGAGCCGTTTCTCGCGGATCCACGTGGCGGGGGGCTCACCGTAGATGCTCTGGAAGTCGCGCTTGAAGCTGGAAAGCGAACGGCCGGAGAGGTACGCCAGCTCTTCGAGCGAAATGGGCGAGGTGTAGTTCTCCTCCACCACGCGGTGCACATCAACCCGGACGGGCTGACGCAGCTGGAGCATCTGGCGGAAGATGTTCTTCGAGCAGTCCATCACGTTGTAAAGCAGCTCCATAACTTTTAGACGCAATAGTCCGGGACTGATCTGCGACGGGTCGTTGAAGTAAGGCGACAGCGACCAGCAGTAGGCCACGAGGCGGTCGCTCATGGGCGAGACTTGTGCGCTAAGCTCTTCCGTCATCGGCGGCACTTTGACCTGCTGAGTGGTGAGGAAATCCTTGAGCAGTTCGTCGTTGATGGCGAACAGCAGGCTCTCGAAGAGTCCTGTTTCGGGTGAGCCTTTCTTTTCGTAGCTGACGCTGTGAGCCTTGCGCAGCAGAATCATCTCGTTCTTGCCTACCGTCCACGACTGGCGGCCGCAAGTCAGCTTCACCGAGCCGCCTAAAACCACGTAGAGCAGATGCTGTTCAAGGAAGAACGTGCCGCTCTCGCCAGCCGTCACGATGCATTGGTCGATGATGCTGCCGCCGTCAAGCATGAGCGACGACGTGGCACAGCCGCCGCTAATCAGAGCCGAAGGGAATTTCGTTATCTTGTTCATAAAAGAAATTTGGTCTGCAAAATTAGTAAAATCTTGCAGACCAAAGAGAGTTTCAGATTACTTCACGCTGTAGATCTTGCTAACGATTTTCCACTTGCCGTTTTGTTCGGCCAAGGTGAACATGTCGTTGAATGAGCCCAGCTTGCTGAACCATGAGTCGATACGCACGAAGGCTATGTTGCCCGCGATGTTGACATCCACCACCTCGTAGGTCACTTCCTCCTTGCCCGTCTGCTCCAGACCTTCGAAAAGGGAATTGATGGGCACAGTTGTAATCTTACCATTCTCCACCCACGACATGGTGGCGTGTTCGGTAAAAGCCTGCTGGCCAATTTCACGGCTCCCTTGACGGCCAGCCTCTGCATAAAGTTCCACTGCTTCAAGGATCGCAGCCATCTTTTCATTGTTCTTGTTCATTGTTTCGTTGTTTTTATTGATTACACTTTGTTTGCTTGTTTGAGCCATCATTGTCGTTGAACTGATGCACAACAGCATGGCTAGAATCAAGACACCTCTAAGTTTCTTCATGGCTTATTTCTTGATGGTGTTTGAATTCTGGTTGTATGCCTTCGCCACGCACTTCCACTGGCCGTCGATCTTCAGCAGCAGCAGCACGTCGGTGAAGTCGATGCTGCCGCCCCAGCCCTCTTCCAAGACACGGACCACGGCCAAGGTCTCTTCGAGTTCCAGCACGTCGATGCGCGTCTTGAACTCTTCGCCCGCGCCCACGGTATCGACATTGTGGTAGAACTGCTCGATGCTGCCGCGCTCGAACTTCCCGTTCAGGAAACCGAACAGGCAGGCGTCTTCGGTGAATAACTCTTTGGCATACTTGCTGTTGCCCTCGGCAACGCTCCGGGTGAACTTGCTTGCAGCTTCCACAACTGCGTTGTAGTCTTCGATTTTGCTTCTCATTGTAACCTTTTTTTGTGAATGAATTTTACGCTGCAAAAGTGCAACAGTTTCGGCAAACCGACCTTTCTGTTTGGTTCAACTTTCTTTTCTGTTTCGTCCAATCGGCAGCTTGCTTTCGGGTTGTGCCGTTCAAAACGGACTCGCTTGTCAGGCTGTTGGGAACTGCCTAAGTGCAGAGCAGGGGCTTTATGCCCGTGACGAAGGGTGACGGAACTTTCTGCGATAAGACTCCAACTCCCGCTCGATAACGTAACCGGGAGTTCCAAAAGTTCCTTCGGCATAGCCATCCGAGTCAATGAAAAATTCACGATTGTCGGTGGTTCGGATACAGATGTGAGAATATTGGCCACGCCATTTTTTGTTTTCAATCGTCTTGATGGCGGACCAAGGAAGAGAAAGTGTTCCAATTCTGTTCGTTTTGCCATCGTTCCGCAACTCCCACGCCGGCTCCAGGGTAAGCGTTTTGGAGGTCACCGTGATTTTGTCTTTCCGCTTAACAAAGAACATACCGAAAACAAGGACTGACAGTGCGAGCAATGTCCCACAGATGGTCCTATCCGTGGCGCTGTCAACCGTGAAAAGGCCGTAAACCATAGCAGCCCCGAACAGCACCGCCACTGCTAAAATCACCTTGACATTTGTGGCTTTCGTGTAAACTTTGGTCATTCCCGATTTTTTCGCCATAAAGGAGCAATTTCCAAACCGCAAAGATAATCATTTTCCCGATAGCAACCTAAAAAAAGGTTTCCGAAATTCGTGTCGGGCTTGAAAGATCCTGGAATCATCTCCCCGCTATCCAGCTGTCTGCCGGCATGACGAGCGGCATTGAGGCACCTGCCGGAGGCTAAGGGCGGGGTTTGCGGGGAACAGGTTCTCCGTTTGAGACACTTCAAATGTGCATTTTTCACAAATAGAGCAGGGGTCAGGGAAGATCGGGGGTGTCGCTCCTTTTTGCCATCCGATGCTTGCCTGGAGGATCGCTTTTTCTTATTGGCATCCGTCCGGCTTTCTTGAGAGCGGAACTCAGAATCCATTCAATTTGCCCGTTGTTGCTCCTGAACTCGTCCGCCGCCCATTTTTCGATGGCTTCGAATACTTCCACGTCCAGCCTCAAGGCGAAATTCTTCTTCACGTCTACTGGTATAATGTTCCTGTGTTGATCACTGGAGAGGCGGACTCGTCGGCGCAGAGTACCACCAAGAGGTTGGAGACCATGGCGGCCTTGCGTTCCTCGTCGAGCTCCACGATTTTGTCGGCGGAGAGCTTCTTGAGGGCGAGATCGACCATGCTGACGGCTCCCTCCACGATTTTCTCGCGGGCGGAGATGATGGCGTCGGCCTGCTGGCGGCGCAGCATCACGCTGGCGATTTCGGCGGCATAGGCCAAGTAGTTGATGCGGGCCTCCACGACCTCGATGCCGGCGATTTCCAGATGCTTGCGCAGCTCCTCTTCCAGCCGCTCGTTGATTTCCTCGCCGCCCGAACGCAAGGTCACCCCCTGGTCTTCGCGATCCATGTTGTCGTAGGCGTACATCCCCGCCACTTTGCGCAAGGCGGCATCACTCTGCACACGCACGAAAGAGTCGAAACTTTTGACCGATTTCATCGAATTCTCGGTGATGGTGCTGCGGACGTCCGAGTCCACCTCGAAGCAGGCCTTGTAGGTGTCGTGGATTTTCCACACCAAGACCAAGCCAATCATGATGGGGTTGCCGTTCTTGTCGTTCACCTTGATGGGCTCCACGTCCATGTTCTTCGCGCGAAGCGAGAGCTTCTCCTTGCTGTAGAACGGGTTGACCCAGAAGAAGCCGTTCTGCTTTACCGTACCGGAGTACTTGCCGAAGAAAGTGAGCACGCGCGACTCGTTGGGCTGCACGATGATGAAGCCGCATAAGTGGAGTATCCAAATGACAAGAAGCAGAAAACCGACGCAAATAGGAAGCAGGATCCAAGGGGTGGCTTCCCCCTCGGCACTCAACATGCAGTCGAGTTTGGCTAATCTCACCACGATCCAAATGGAAAAAATGAACAGGACGAGATTGGTCGCCAAATGCAGAAAACCATTGTTTCCTGCGGATGTCTGTTTTGTGAACTCTTTGTTATTCATAATATTAGAGTTTTGATTTGTGATTAAAATAATATCAATTTAATATCACCGCAAAAGTACATTTTTTTCAATATGCGCTGCTTGTCAAAAAAAATATGTACTTTTGCAACGCGAAATAGGCATATGCATGTCAAAGATGTCCTGCAAATGTAGGGGAGAATTGTGGTATTGATACATAAACACTTAAGTCACAGAATTCTAAAATCATATAATTATGACAAACACTATTTTGTTAATCGGAATTGGAATCGTTCTTGTTATTGTGATTCTCGCCATTTGTTACGTGAAGGCGCCGCCGAAAGACGCCTACGTCATCTCCGGCCTTTCGCGGAAGCCCCGTATTCTCATCGGCAAGGGCGGACTCCGCATTCCCGGCCTTGAACGGGTCGACAAGGTTTTCCTTGGGCAGACCAGCGTTGATATCAAAACCTCCACCCCTGTCCCGACAAACGACTTCATCTCCGTGGTGGTCGATGCGGTGGCCAAGATACGCGTCATCAACACGGACGAGGGTATCCGTCTGGCTGCCAAGAACTTCCTCAATATGACGGAGAAGGATATCGCCATACAGATCAAGGACTCCTTGGAGGGCAACATGCGCGAGATCATCGGCACGTTGGATCTCAAGTCGCTGAACATCGACCGCGACGGCTTTTCCGACCAGATTGCCAAGAAGGCAGCACCCGACATGGCGAAGCTCGGCATCGAGGTGATATCGTGCAACATTCAGAATATCACCGATAACGAAGGCCTTATCAAGAACCTCGGTGCGGACAACACGTTCAAAATCCGCAAGGAGGCCGCCATCACCAAGGCGCAGGCCGAGCGTGACATCGCCATCGCCGAGTCGGAGGCTGCAAAGGAGGCCAACGACGCACGCGTCCTCAACGAGACCATCATCGCGGAGAAGAACAATGAACTGGCCGTGAAGAAGGCCAACCTCAAGGTGGTGGAGGACACCCAGCGCGCCAAGGCCGACGCCGCGTACGAAATCCAGAAGCAGGAGCAGCAAAAGACGGTAAACGAGAAGACTGTCGATGCCGAGGCCACCAAGCAGCTTCTGACGCAGGAGCGGCAGAAGGAAATCAACGCCGCCGCCGTGGAGGCCGAAACCGAAAAGGCCCGCAAGGAAGGGGAACTGACGCTGGAACAGGTTAAGATTCAGAAGAACAAGCTGGAAGCTGAAGTCCAGAAGACTGCCGACGCCGAGAAATACCAGAAGGAGATAGAGGCGGCGGCCGAGCTGGAGCAGCGCAAACGCAAGGCTGAAGCCGAGGCTTACGAGGCCGAACAGCGTGCTCGTGCCGTGCGTGCGCAGGCCGAGGCCGAAATGTACCGCATGGAGCAGGAATCCATCGGTAAGAAGAAACTTGCCGACGCGGAGGCTTACGCCATCGAGCAGAAGGGTATCGCGGAGGCGTCCGCCATCGAGAAACGCGGTATCGCGGAAGCTGAGGCGATGGAGAAGAAGGCCCTCGCTTTCCAGAAATATGGCGACGCCGCCAAGGCGCAGATGGTCATCGAAAAGCTGCCGGAAATCGCCAAGTCTGTGGCCGAACCAATCGGCGCCATCAGAGATGTCCGGATCTACGGTGGCAACGGCGACGGCATCGCGCAAATCTCCGGACAAGTTCCCACCGTCATCAAGCAGACCATGGACACGGTCGCAGACGCCACCGGTGTGGATATGACCGAGATCGTGAAGCAATCGACCCTTGAGAACGCCGTGAAGCGCACGTCGGGAAAGGAGAATAAATAGCTTCGCTGCCTGAAACCGCTGTCTATGAGAAGAACCGCCTTGCTTCTGTTTGTCTGCCTGCTGGGGATGTCTGTCCAAGCGCAGAAGCATCCCCCGCAACCCAAACCCGCCGCGCCGCCTAAGCCGTACGGTCCCGTGCCGACGGCCGCGCAGGTGGCCTGGCAGCGCATGGAGATGAACATGTTCTGCCATTTCGGCCCCAACACCTTCACCGGTCTGGAGTGGGGCGAGGGCACCGAGGCGGCGGACATTTTCAACCCCACCGCCCTCGACTGCAACCAGTGGGTCTCCGTGGCGAAGCAGGCCGGTTTCGGGGGCATCATCCTCACCGCCAAGCACCACGACGGCTTCTGCCTGTGGCCTAACCCCATGAGCACGCACACGGTGCGCGAGAGCGCGTGGCGCAACGGCCAGGGCGACGTGCTGCGCGAACTAGCCGTTGCCTGTATGAAGGGCGGCGTGAAGTTCGGCATTTACATCTCCCCGTGGGACCGCAACGCGCCCACCTACGGCACGGAGGCGTACAACAAGGTGTTCCTCAAGACGTTGCGGCACGCCCATACGAACTACGGCCCCATTTTCGAGCAGTGGTTCGATGGGGCCAACGGCGAAGGGCCGAATGGCAAGAGGCAGGTCTATGACTGGAAGAAGTTCAACGGACAGACGAAAAGGCTGCAACCCGATGCCGTGATTTTCAGTGATGTGGGTCCGGGATGCCGTTGGGTCGGCAACGAGGAGGGAAGATGCGGGCGCATCTGCTGGTCGCGGCTCGATGTGAAGGGCTACGGCCCCGGTGTCGATGCCCCGTCGCAGGACACGCTCAACGCGGGCAACTACAACGGCGCGTGCTGGGTTCCCGCCGAGACGGACGTCTCCATCCGGCCGGGCTGGTTCTGGCGCGAGAGCGAGCACCCGAAAAGCGTGCAGGAACTGCTGGAAATCTATTACAACAGCGTGGGCCGCAATTCGTTGTTGCTGCTCAACGTGCCGCCCGACAACCGCGGCCTCATCCCCGCCGAGGACTCTCTCCAGCTGATGGAGTTCCGCGCCGCGCTGGACAGCATCTTCGCGCATGATTTAGCGAAAAAAGCTAACTATGTTTCGGTGTCGAATTATCGTACAAATGACAAAAATCCTCGAATGGAGTTCTGGAATAGTGTGAGAACATGCTGTGGACCATGGCCGTATCATGGTTACTGGGTGATTAGAGACGACCGATATGACTCCTATTGGGCTACCGACGATACCGTTACGACTGCTTGGGTGGAATTGATATTCAACGAGCCGCAGACCTTCAACCGCGTCATGCTGCAGGAGTACATCCCGCTGGGGCAGCGCGTGGAGAAGTTCCATATTGAGGTGGAGGATGAAAACGGCAACTGGCGCACCATCGCCGAGGAGACCACTATCGGTTACAAGCGGATTGTGCTCACCGAGACCGTCACCACGAAGAAGGTGCGTGTCGTCATCGACCAAAGCCGCGCCTGCATCGTGCTGAACAGGGTGGGGCTGTTCATGGATAACATTCTGGATTAGGCGCAATTGGAAGTCTCGAGGTCAGAACACCCCCAATATCCAGGCGACCAGGATGCCGAGATAGTTGCCGATGGCATAGCCGGCCAAACCGGTGACGATGCCGCTGAGCAGCACCTTGCGGTTGCCCATGGCCTCCACGATGGGCGGGACGAACGGCGGAGAGCACAGCAAGCTGGTGATTCCGACCGTGAACAGGTCGCCCTCCACCTTGAAAATCCTGCAGATGACGAGGTGCAGGGAGATGGAACACAGCATCACAAAGAGAATGTAGTAGAGGATTTTTATGGATGAACGGTCGATCTGGTGGATGTTGAACTGTGAAGCGACCACCACACTGAATATCAGGATGAAGAACATGCCTAATTCAAAGGTCTTGGGAAGGTTGCGCACTTTCGGGCTGAAAGAGGCTAGGATGGCCAATGTGGTGATGGTCAGGATGATGATGAGCTCGTTGAGCTTTTTCGTGAGGAGCAGCGAAAGTCCGACCCCAACGGCCAGCATACCGGCCGAGAGCAGCAGGGCAAGCATCATCCGGCCGAAAGTCCCCGCCTTGAACATCCCCGTGTAGTTCTCGAAGTCGCCGGTGTCGAACGTCTGCACGGACTCCTCGTCCTGATTGTCGGACTTGGCGGGCAGGATCTTGCGGAAGAGCTTGTAGCCCCCGGCCACGACGAAGAGGATGAACGGAAAGGTGACGATTTCCTCGAAGGTGAGTGTCAAGGTGATGAGCGACGGATCGACCTTCAGCATGTTGCCGAGGGCCGCGAAGTTCATGGTTCCGCCGGTATAGACGCCCGTCATCATCGCCGCGATGCGGTTGAACTGTGGGATGGCGGCGTTGCGGAAGAGGTAGTAGCCCGCCACCAACGCCACAACCACGGACACCAGCCCGCCGACTAAGACCACTAACGTCTTCGACAGCGACCGTGCCCACATCTTGAAGTCGGAGTTGAAGAGCATCAGCGGGATGGCCAAGGGTACCGTGACGTTCATCAGCGTTTTCTGAAGCGAGGAGAGCGACTCTGCGGCAGGTTCCGCGCCGGTCGGCAGGAGGCCTGACAGGGCCAAGACGATGCCGATGCCATACGCCATCATAACCGTCCCGATTTTCTTTGCCCATTCAAACTTGTTGTATAACAGTATGATAATGATTGGGATAATAAGGTATCCTATAAGAGTTAGGACTGTGACCATAGGCGTTTCTATTTTATGATTTGAAGTGGCAAAAGTACGATTTTTTTGTGCTTTCGCCGCGCCGCCACCGCGCGGCCTTGGGGCACCCGCCGGAGGCTAAAAGAGGGGTTTGCGGAAATCAGGTCTATATGTGGCTGTGCGGATCATGGCGCGAAGATAGGTTTTTTTCGGGATTTTATTGGGTTTTGACAAATTTCAAGATTCGGGTCCAGTCGCATGCCAAGTCAGGAGGAAATACAAAAAAATGTTGTATGGTGTCATAATGGGATACAACCACATAACAATATTTTTCATCTGAGAAGCAATAATAGTTTTCTGTTTTGCACGCCGACTTATCTTTTATACAACAGACATGATCTCCAACATGGAAAGAAGCAATCGGCAGAAGAAACAGTCTGTCCTTTACGTGAATAACTCTGATTTTTTGCGTAGTGTCCGAACTCCTCCAAGGCTTGTTCTTTCGATAGGAGACAATAATATCTGCAACTATAGGCGGCATGGAACTTAAACGAGAGTCCAATACCGTATAAAAGCCGTATGACAAGTTTTTACTGCTGTCGTCATCAAAGATATCGGGTCTGTTGCATCGTCCTGAAGTTGTACAATTAGCATCATAATAAGCTCAAAAACTGTCAATAGGCATCAAGTATGGCAAGTGTGCTTGTGCTGTGTCTTCAAGGTCACAATCCTCTATTTTCCTTCCGAGAGTGTCTGATGTCGAATGATAGAGGTCTTGATTATTGGACGAGCCACATGACAACAACAGGTTAAGACTAACTATCGCCCCATATAAAGCATATTTATTGACCTTTTTGTGATTCATCTGACTCTTCATTTTCTTTGTGCCTTGAATTATCCGATTTTCGAAATATGGATTATAATTGATACAATCCATATAATAACCAGAAAAACAGAACCTATAAAGTCTATTCGTTGTCGTAAAAATAATCTTTTGCATTCGAATGAGAGTTTATCACGATCTTTTTTTGTAAACCAAATGGAATTGAGTACAAGACGCTTTTTCTTGAACAAACTATAGGGGCCTTTATAGTGTTTATATAAATCGTAATTTTCATTTTGTATTAAATCAGTTGCTTTATAACACACAATTAGATTGTCGAATTGCATAATAACGACAGCTAAGATGATTGACACATTTATTACTGTATTCATTTTTAAATGGATTGATAATAAAGAGATAGTTGTTGAAACATAAACTCCAATAATACAAAATAATGTTTTATATCCCTATTTTAAGTCTAATGCCTCAAGTCCTTGATCTTTCCCGCCAACGGATCCACGCTCCAAAATCTCCCAATCCTCGTGTCGTGCATACGGTACTCGAAGGCGTGCAGAACCCCTTCTCCAAGCACCTCTCTATCAGCTTCCTGCCCGTTGAAGAAGTACCGATACCCCCCCCCGTGTAGGGACGGGGGGTAGAACTGTATAATCGAATAGATGGCAGCCCGTTCTCATACCGGATTGTTTTCAGTGAATATCTCCTCATAAAGCGCAACTGGCCCTTCATGCCAAAGTTTGGTCTCTTCGACTTCCAGTTTACGGTATAGTTCTGAATTATAAACGCGGCGGAGAGCATCCACTACACTTGCGCCGGTGTCCTCAGACAGCATCTCGGCTATCCGGCTCACTTTGGAGGGTAGCAAAAGGTATAGGTTGTCTTGTGTGATATCGGTCATAACAGTATTTCTTTTGCTTTGATGAATGTGATGGTTTCCAAAGCTTTGGGCGTATGGAACAAGTACTGGTCCACTAACTTGTAGGTTCGCAACTCTGCAATCAGGTTTTGTTTGTTCAGCAGCCCGCCTTCATAAAGTGCAAACGCGGCATAGACTTTGTCGTTGGCCACGGGGCCGTAAACGACATCGTAGTCGTGGGTGAAATTTCTTTCGGTGCGGTTTCTCATCACGAAGTCGAGCCAATCCTCAGTCGGGGAATCGAAGAACAGGCAGTTCAGGAGATCCAGCAATTCTGTGTCCAAGGCATATTCGTTCACGTATCCCTTGTCCGACAACGTCTCCCTCATACGGCGGCGGACCCATTCTTCCGCCTGTTTGAATGAGGTGGTGGCATAAAAACCCGCCCCATAATCCAAGGTGCGGTTCGGCACCCTGATTTCCGGCGCCGTAACTTGTTCCAAGCTCCCGTGATAAAGTGTCATAACGCCTGCTTTTGTCTGATGTGAATGAATTCGTCAATATCTTCCAATATCCATTGATGGCTTTGAGTGTGCAGTATCTCATAGTTCTCAGCCAAATAATCAAGCACACCGTATCGGTCGAGCCGTGCCACTGCCTCCCTTCCCGTCAACTTTTTGGCGTGCTTGTACTGTTCCACGCAAAACGACAAAAAATACGATATGTCACGTTGCTTTTTCTCCATTTTATTCTCTCAATTTCAATCGTTTCTTAAGTTCGGCAAAGATACACTTTTTTGTCTATATGTGGCGGTGCGGATCATGGCGCGAAGATAGGTTTTTTTCGGGTTGGAGCGACAATTAAGATATATTTTTTTACGACAACAGGGACAACTTGGGACAACATTCCGAGTTATGTATCATGAACGGATAGAAGTATATTCCACTTTGAATTGGTGCTTTTTAATATAATCCAGACCAATATCTATATTTTTCGCTCCAACATAAAAGTATCGTCTCTTCCCTCTCTTTGCAAATGTGTATCGGGTAACAAAAGACTCAACCACAATTGTATTGATGCTATCACATGGCATAGTGCAACACGATGGTACGGAAAGGGAAAAATTACGTTTTAAATTTGTCATTCCTCTTAGTTCAAAATAGAAATGAGCAGTAGTAGTGTCTAAATAAACGGTTAGGCCCACAGGATTAAAATAAACAGTAAGGGTGTCTTTTCGTATTGTGCAACTATCTATTTTATTCCTAATACGAGACCTCAACTCATCATTTATGGAATCCCGACAAGAGAGATGAGGGATCTTTATAGGCAACCAAAAAGTTGCTTTGTCAACATTTCTGAAAACTAATATGTACTCGTCTTGAGCATTCAAGTTTGGGAGAACAGACAACGTGATAACGGCAGCTACAAATAATATTTTTTTATAATCTTTCATGATCTTTTCCGTCTCTTTTAGGTAATTTCTTGTTCTCTAAAGCGGCATTTTGATACTGAACTTCTTCTGTCGGTAATGATTCAGGAGTGATTATTCTCTTTACGTAATAATCCAAGAACTCATCCAACAATTCGTGAAAGAAAGCGGAACTGGCACTTCCCGTCTCAATATTATATAAAACTTCATTGTGGGGCACTCCAAATATGTTTAATTCAGAAGAGCAAAGTGTCTCGTTAGCTACTTTGTCGCAGATTCCTATGATATACCCAAATTTTGGGTCACGTGAAGTAGCTCCACCGCCATAATATTGCGTGTAAATGAAAGATTGTTCTTTTTCACCGTATGTAGGATTCCCATTGTCATCATAACCAACAATTGGTTGCCTACTAAAACATACATTTGGGTTTGTTTTAGTTATTAAAACTCGCACTTTCGTCGTTGTTGATATTGCTTCGACAAGTAGTCCACTTAATAGCATTTGTTGTTGAGGGTTTGCATTGTCAAAAAACAGATCAAATTCTTTCTGTTTTACTAAAAGCATTCCATTGCTTGAAAAACAGAACATTTTCGAACTTCCAAAATGTTCCTTGAAATATCGTTTTATGTATTTTTTCGTAACCCTATCATTGTTATACACGATGACCGTATCTCCCTTCGGATCCGCAAACCACACCGGGTTCCCTGCGAAGCACGCATACGGGCTCTCGTACTCCTTGAAAACGGGGTCAACGTTCCACCAACGTCCCAGTCTCGTGTCATACTGCCGGAACTCATACCCCGCCAAACCGCCTGACCCATAGACCTCTCCGTCGCCCTCCTGCCCGTTGAAGAAGTGCCGGTAACCCCCCATGTAGGGACGGGAGGATTTTGGCGGGTATGTGGCGGTGCGGTTCATGGCGCGAAGATAGGAATTTTTCAATTATGGAAGATTTTCGAAATTAATTATTTTGACGATATACCAAACGGCATTCCTGGATAGGAATCATAAGTGTTCCCGCCACCTTGAATCAAGCAAAGCAATAGGCCAACAATGGCGACAATCAAAATGATTATAAAGATTATCCTTGACCACGCATTCTCTGCCTCTTGAGGTGAAGAGGCCGCGCTATTGGCCAGAGGGTGCTTCTGAGCATACGTTTTTCTTCGGCGTGGTTTCGGCTTGACGCTTTTTTTTCGTTTTTTGCTCATCTTTAATTCCGTAAACCAACTTCAATTTTAACTGTTGATAAATCAGCAAGTCATTGTTAGTAAGTAAATTAGCAACGACTTGCTTTTCTCATATGTTTCACCTATTTTTGCGATTTTCTACTTCAACAAACAATGGGTGAGAAATATGGCATTCATGAATTTCCCTGAACAAGCTGTACAGGGAAGCTACTTGTACAGAAAACGTTTGATGGACCGTTTCGGGGTCTTCTCGAATTCGTCCTTTTTCAGCTCTATCTTGAAGATCTGCGCGTATTTCGGGAGTCTTTCGTTAAGTTTCTGGAGGTTCTCCTTCATCAGTTCGGGGAGGGTCTGCCGGAAGCGGAGTTCGCCCTCGTAGTCGGGGAAGACCAGCGCGATGAGCTTGCCCTCGCGTTCGACCACCACAGATTCGACCACCCCCTCCATGTCGTTGAGCTTGCCCTCGATCTCTTCTGGGTAGATGTTCTGGCCGGAGGAGCCGAGGATCATGGTCTTGTTGCGCCCTTTGATGAAGATGTTCTGTTTCTTGTCAATCAGGCCGAGGTCGCCGGTGCGGAGCCATCCGTCGTCGGTGAATGCGGCGCGGGTGGCTTCGTCGTTTTTGTAGTAGCCGAGCATCACGTGCTCGCCGTGCACCAGGATTTCACCGACCTCGTTGTAGGGGTCCTTGGAGTCGATGCGGATTTCGTTGCCGGGCAGGATGTGGCCGCCGGAGCGAGGGACGAACTCGTTGACGTAGCAGCCGCCGATGAGCGGCCCGCACTCGGTCATGCCGTAGCCGACGATGAGCGGGAACTTGACCCCCAGCAGGAGTTTCTCCACTTCAGGGTTGATGGCTGCTCCACCCACGATGAAATACTTGAGCTGCCCGCCGAAGGCCTTCATCAGCTTTTTGTGGATGGTGCTGACAACGAACTTGCGTAGCAACGGGATCTTCATCAGCCGCTGGACGGCCGGCTTCTCCAAGGCGGGCATCACCGCCCGCTTGCAGATCTTCTCGATGACCAACGGCACGGTGACGATGATGTAGGGCTTCACGTCCGCGAAGGCCTTCATCAGCAGGGTCGGGGTGGGGGACTTGGTCAGGAAATGGATGTGGCAGCCGTCGGCAAGCGGGTAGAGGAACTCGGCCAATTGCCCGTACATGTGTGCCAAAGGCAGCATCGAGACGACCGTCTGCCGCCCTCCCGGAGGCAGGAACCGCAGCCCGGTGTCAATGTTTGCCGAGACGTTCCGGTAGGTGAGCATCACTCCTTTCGGGGAGCCGGTGGAGCCGGACGTGTAGTTGATGAGCAGAAGGTCGTCAAGACTGCGGACGGTGAAGATGTGGTTGTTCTGCGCCACCACCAGGGGCGCTTTCGATACTTCCACGCCCTCGCGTTTGCTGGCGATGAGGGAGAAGTCGGTGAGGGAGACGATGGCCTCCAACCCCGGCATGTGGTCGGCCTTCATGTTCTTCCAGATGTACGGCCCCACGATGAGTATCCGCGCATCGGAATGGTTGATCAGCTTTTCGATGTCCTCGCCGGAAAATTCGTGCAACACAGACACGATGACCGCGCCGTAGGAGGCTATCGCCAGATAGGATACCGCCCAGTTGGCGCAGTTGCGGCCGCAGAGCGCAATCTTGTCGCCCTGCCGGATGCCCATGGCCTGGAAGTAGTTTCTCAGCCTGGCGACCTCTTCGGCCACCTCCTTGAACGTGTAGCTGTCTGTGCCGTTGTAGTCCGTCAGGGCCGGCTCGTTCCAGTATTTCGGGAAAATTTCATTATAATGTGCAAAAATATGCTTTGTCATCTTGTTGAGCAATAATAAGTTGTTACCGAATTAACGTTTGTTAACACTCATGCAAAGATACAAAAAAAATCGAATGCGGACCTCACAGGATGCACATTCGATTCTTCACTATGCTACGGGCAATGTTTCCTGTCGCCTTAGAACGACGTCGTCACCGAAAGACCGGCCCCGAAGGAGGCAGGCACGGCGCGGCAGACACCGCCTACGCAGAGGATGCCCTCCTTGGTTTTGCCGAAGTTGAGGGCGATGCGGGTGGTGTTCCAGACGTAGGCGCAGGCAATGTTGTAGTAGGACGTTCTGTGGCTTTTGATCGGGTTGCCGTAGTTCCATTCGTTGCTGATGGAAACGAACCAGCTCGGGCTGAACGAGTACTCCAACATGGTGTATGCGCTACTGCCATCGTCGTCTTTGGTGTAGAGATTTTGCAGTTCGAGGCGCAGCGCGTGTTTCGGGGTGATCTTGTAGGAGAGGTCGGAGGCGACCAGATGACCGCGCATCATCCCGGCATGGCCTTGGAGGATTTCCAGGTTATAGGTGATGTAGTTGTAGGCCAGGATCCATTTCCACTTCTTGTTGTTGAAGCGGTGGCTGATTTCCAGGCCGATGTCCTGGTAGAGCAGGTTGGGGCCGAACTTGAAGAAAGAGGAGGTGTAGCCGTAGGTGCCGCTCATGGTGCCGAAGTCAACTGCTTGCTCGACAGGTTGTTTGTCGATGTCATGGAAACGGGAGTAGTTGAAGGTGATGTCGGTGCCGTATTTGCCGCCGAGGGCTGTCTTTTTGGGAATTTGGTAGTTGATTTGCAGTTGCGCCCCGATTTGGTTGTTGGGCTGGCTGGCGTAGCTGTAGTTGCCGATCAGCTGGTAGGAGTATTGGCGGTTGATGGCCGGGATGTTGTTGATCATCAGCAGGGAGTTGCTGTTCTCATAACGCTGGGAGCGGAATTCCATGTTGTCGGCGCGGATGAAAGAGGCCGCGATGCCGAAGCCTTTCCTGGCGTAGGTGGCGGAAAGGAACAGGGCCTCGCCGGGCTTGAAGATGAATCCGTTGCTTATGTTCGGGTCGTTGATTTTGCGGGCGTACTCCCCGTCGAGGCGGAAGTCCTTGTATCCGAATGTCATGCGGGCGGCCCAGTTGGCCACGTTCATTGGGATTTTGTCCGTCGGGATTTGGGCGAACGCAGCCGTGTCCGTGCCGGGGTAGATGACGAAGTCGATGGGGGCGGTGGCCGGCTGGTACTTGCTCACAAAGCTGCCGCCGACCCGGGCGATGAAGCCTTTCTCCTGCACGACAGGGAACATCTCTCCGAAAGAGAGCTCCAGGTCCGCGCCGCGAACGAAGTCTTTCCGGCCGATGTAAGAGTCGAAATTGCGGCGTTCGATTCCCCACACTCCCTTGAGATAGATGCCCTTGTAGGGGGTGACCTTCACCCGTGCGCCTAACAGGCTGTTGTCGATCCCAAGCTGACGGTCCTCGTAGGCTCTGAGGGTCAAGCCGTTGCCGAACTGTTCGTAATAGTTGCCCGCCGTGACCTGGATGAAGGAGTTCTTGTAGTCGGCGAAGAAGTACTTGATGCCCTGGCCCTGGTAGCCGATCTTCTCGAAGTCGATGAGAGGGAACATGTAGAACTCGTATCTGGCGCCTGCGGAGAACCCCCCGTTACTATATAATAGATTAAGGAATGCGTTGCCGCGCACCTTGGAGTCCACCTTTTCGGCTCCGATGACTGAGTCGGGGATGTAGTACATGCCGTCGAACCCGAAGTCCCCGCTGATGCGGCCGTTGCCGATCTGGTGCTGCGCCTGGGCGAGAAGACATCCCGATAAAAGGGTGAAAGCGAGGAACACTCGCTTGATAGACTTGAGAACCATACGATTATGTTGAGTGAATGTTATTTCTTGACCAAAGATTTGATGATTTCATAGACCTCCGCCTCGCTGCCAGGCGCATATGAGGTGTGCTGCCACACGATTTCACCGTCCCCGTTCAGGATGCACATGAAAGGCACGTCGTTGACGTTCATGGCGCGCTTGAAGTCGGAGTTGACGTCCAGCAGGACCGTGTACTCCCAGTTCTTGCCTTTCACGAACGGGGCCACGCGGGCGGAGGTCTTGGCGTCGTCGATGGAGATGGCGTACAGCTTCACGCCGGTCTCCTCCACCCAGTCTTCGTATTCGTCCGCGATAGCAAGCAGTTCGGCGATGCATGGTTTGCACCAGGTGGCCCACAGGCTCACGATAACCGGCTTGCCGTCGTTCCGAATGTCTTTGGTGTTGAAGACGTTGCCGTTGATGTCCTGAATGTCAACAGCAGGGAGCTTCGCCAAGTGCCTGTCTTTGGCTTCCTGGGCGAAAAGGCTGATGCTGAGCATCATGCAGATGCAGATGAGGATGTTCTTTTTCATTTGTGTCTTTTTTTATTGTTTGTTTCTGTTGTAAAACATCGGGTTCTCTTCCTCTTCGGCCTCCTGCGGGAACCGGGTTTGCAGGTATTCGGCAAGCCCCTTCTCGGGTGACGGCGCATATCGCATCGACAAAGACCCGTCGGCGTTGAAGAGGATGTGGTCGGGCAGTGTCTCCACCCCCAGCTGCACTAACCAGTCGTACTGTTCGTCGAAGTAGAGCACCGGCCATCCGAACTGCTGGCCGTATCTCTTCGTGAACGACAGGTAGTCTGCCTTGTCGGGATCGATGCACATACTGACGAATTGTACTTTCCCATCGTATTTTTCGGCCAATTCTTTGATAATCATCATTTCCCTGATACAGTTGAGGCAGTCGGTCTGGAAGATATGCAAATAGACGACCGAACCCTTGTATTGTTTAAGCGTGGTCTTGTGCCCTTTTGCGTTGAGGAACGCCATCCCTTCCAGAGCCTTCCTGTTGCGTGAAAGTTGGTTTAGCTTGCTGGTTATTAAATCCTTGTGCTTGTCAAAGGAGGTCGTTGTCCGGATGTATTCCAGCAGTTTTAGGATGTTGCCCCGGTCGAACTCCTTGTTGTCGAGAAAGCCTATCAGGTTTTTGATAATCACCAGTTCGCGGAGGCGCGCGTTGGCCAGTTTCGGGTCGCGCCCAACTTCGTTGAAAAGGGTGGGGTAGTCGGGCTGGTCGTTGATGGTGCGGTCCAGCAATTCCTTGCTGATATATGAGGAGTAGTAGAGGTAACCTTCGTAATATTGGTTGAAGAGTGACATGTAGGCCGGGTTGTTGTAGAGGATGTAGTCGTTGTCGAAATATTTCTGGTAGATCAGTGTCGGCTTTTTACGGTACTGCAGCATGTCGAGCTCCCCAAGGGTGTAGAAGCCGTATGACTGGTAGAAGTTTGTCGGGGTGTAGGTGAAGTGGTAGCGGCCGGCGACAAGGTTCCTGACGGAGTCGAAGATGCCGGGGTTGTGGCCGTAGATCAAGTCGTAGGCGTACTCGTCGGAGAGGCTCCCGAAGAGTTGCGAGAAGCGGTTTATTTTGTAATTGAGGTCGGCGGTGTCCGGACGGAGGTTCTCGATATGGAGGAAACCGCCGTATTTTTCGGGATTGACTCGCTGGTAGAGAATGCTGTCAACCGTGATGTTGAACGAGTAGCTGTTGGCCGGCACGATGAAGAACTCGGCCTTGGAGGTTCGGATGGCCAGTTGGGCGAGTTGGATTTCCGTGGTGGCGAATCGCAGGGAGAAGCGGCCGTTCTTGTCGATGATATCGGTGGTGACGACCTCGGCGATGCCGTTCAGCAGGTCGTTGAATACCAGCAGACGTATCTCCTCCCCGGCGGCGAAGGATGCCGTGCCGGTGATGGTCACGGGTGTCTGCCCGAAAACGGGGCATCCCGTCCACAAACCGAAGGCGAGGATGATATGTCGAAGACGTTTTCTCATTAGAGCCGGAAGTCAGGGAGTTTGTATGAGACGAATGGGGTGTAGTCGGCGCCGAGGGACCAAAGTTCGCGTACCATGGAGGAGGAGACAGGACGCCAACGGTCGGAGGCGAGCAGGAACAGGGTCTCCACTTCAGGGGCAATGCGGCGGTTCACCAGCGCGAGTTCCTCCTCCTTGAGGAAGTCCTGCGAGCTGCGCAGCCCGCGCACCAGGTACCGGGCCCCGAGTTTCCGGCAGAGGTCGATGGTCAGCCCGGTATAGGCCGTCACCTCGACAGACGGATTGGAGGCGTAGAGGGTCTGGATCCATTGGAGGCGCTGCTCAACGGAGAAAGCGTCCTTTTTCAGGAAGTTGTGCCCGACGGCGATGACCAGACGGTCGAAAAGGGGGACCGCCCTGCTCACGATGTCCTCGTGGCCTTTGGTGAAAGGGCAGAACGACCCGGCGTAAACGGCGATTTTTCCCATGTCTCAGTCGCGGATGATGGTGAAATTGTAGTCGTCGAGGAACTTGATGAGCCGGGAGGGCTTGAACTCCATGGAAGTGGACTGCACGGGGGAGACCACATAGTCCATCTGCCTGATCACATCCTGGGAGATGTGGTCGAAAGTCTGCGGGGTAGGTTCGCCGGCGATGTTGGCGGAAGTGGAGATGATGGGCTTGCCCAGCCCTTTGATTACCTGGCGGCAGAACTCCTGCTGCACGATGCGTATGGCGATGGTGCCGTCCTCGTGGATCAGCTTGTCGGGCAGGTTGCAGGCACTCGGGTAGATGAAAGTCGTCGGCCGGGTGACGTGCGAGAGCAGGTCCCAAGCAATCAGCGGGATGTTCTTGACATACATCGGAAGCCTTTGCATGGAGTCCAGCAGGATGATCATGCTCTTTTTCTCGTTGCGCCGCTTGATGTTGTATATTCGTGTGATGGCCTCCTCGCAGGTGGCATCGCAGCCGATACCCCACACTGTATCAGTGGGATACAGAATCACTTTGCCCTCTTTCAACAGGGTGATGCATTTTTCAATTTCCTCTTCCATAACCAAAAAAATAACCTGCAAAAATAGTATTTTTTTATAATTCGTCCGTCGCATTTTTTTAAGAAAAATCACCATGTGGTGCGCCATGCCGAAATATTGTGTAATTTTGCGCCCTCTTTAGATAGTGGAATATGGAAGAATTACATCATCAGCGTCCCTCGTGGGACGAATATTTCATGGAAATTGCCGACACGGTGAGCAAACGCGCCACCTGTGACCGTGGTCGCAGCGGCTGCGTGGTGGTCCGTGACCGGCAGATACTGGTCACCGGCTACGTAGGGTCCCCCAAGGGGCTGCCGCACTGCGACGATGTGGGGCACCAGCTCAAACGCACGGTCCATGAGGACGGCACCGTGACACAGCATTGCGTGCGGACGGTCCATGCCGAACAGAACGCCATCTGCCAGGCCGCCAAGTTGGGCATCTCCCTCAACGGCGCCACCCTCTACTGCCGCATGACTCCCTGCCGCACCTGCGCGATGCTCATCATAAACTGCGGCATCGTCAGGGTGGTCTGCGCCAACAAGTACCATGCCGGCCAGGAATCCGAGGAAATGTTCAAGGCCGCCGGCGTGCAACTCGATTTCTTCTCCGACGAAGTTCTTAAGTATGACAAACAGTAACAATAAGTTACCCGAATTACCTACCCCTAAACTTTAAATACTCACCACCCCCAATAATCAATAACCAATAACCAATAACCAATAACCATTTCAAAAATGAGTACTTTCCTCTGGGAATCCATCGCTTTCGGGCCGATATTCAGCAGACGGCTGGGACAGTCGTTAGGCATCAACCTTATGCCCGTGGATGAGAAAATATGTACGTTCAACTGCCTCTACTGCGAGTGCGGTTGGACGCTGGAAAAGAACCTCAAGGCGCGTGAGCCGTATCCGATAGAGACGGTCATGGAGGCTATAGAGCGCAAGCTGTCATCCTGTTGCGCAAGTAACACCCCTGTTGACAGCATCACTTTCTCCGGTAACGGGGAACCTACGCTCTACCCTTGGTTCGACCAGGTCATCGACCGTTTGGTCGCGCTGCGGGACAAATACTATCCTGGTGCGGTGATCACCTGTCTGTCGAACGCCACACAGCTGTACAGGCCGGAGATCGTCTCCGCCCTGAAACGCATCGAGAATCCGATGTTGAAGCTGGATGCCGGCACACAGGAGATGCTTGACACCGTCAACGCGCCTATCGTCCCGGTGGACATCGAACAGGTCACCGACCAGCTGTGCACCTTTGGGGGCAATGTCATCATCCAGACACTTTTCTTCAGGGGCGAGCAGGACGGGAAGGCGTTCGACAACTCCGTAGGAGAGAACTGGGAACGATGGCTTGAACGCATCCGGCGCATCCGTCCGAAACGCATTGTCATCTACTCCCTTGACCGTGAGACTCCGGCCCTTGCTCTCCATAAGTTCGACAAATCCTATTTGGAGGGGCTTGTGTCGAAACTCCGAGCCGAAGGTTTCAATGCGGACGCCTATTGAGGTCGGCTTCTTTTCACCTGATGTTTATGATTATGAGAAAGAGTGTAATATTGGTATCCTTGTCCATCATGCTTGGCTTCTGCGCCTGCGACAAAGGCAAACAGTCGCTGGTTGGCGACTATAGCTACAAGCTTTCGGGCGAACTGGCCCTGACCGATTCGGCAGGCACTGTGACCTATCAGCTGTTCCATCGCAATGGGCAGATGAATGTGCTCAAAGACAAGTATCAGAAAGACCGTTATATAATCACGATGAATGAGATGAACGGTGGCTGTTATACGGCTACTGTGACCCGCAAGGGCGACTCGCTGGTATTGGCTCCCCATGAGTTCACCACGCATCTGGTGACCCTCTCCTCGCTGCCTTTCCCGGCCCAGGAGGAATCCTCCTCCATCGTGTACCGTGTCAGGGCTGAGGGTGGGGGTGTGCTGAATGACGGCATGCTGTTGCTCACGGAAACATGGTCCGGTAGCCAAAGTGGCGCCCCCCAGGTTTCGCTGTCTGGTCAGAAAATGACGATAATAGCGGAGAAAAATTAGAGGAAGATGGAAAAGTTGACGATTTTCTTGGCAGGAGTGGGCCTGTTGCTGTGCAGCTGTGGCCATAAGGAGTCCGCGCCCGAGCGTCGCCCTGTTCCTGTGGAGGTGATGTTGGTGGATACGGTGGCGAACAGCATGACCCGCGCCTATGTCGGGGAGATTGAGGAAGACTTTTCCGTGTCGCTGAGTTTTCCTGTCGGTGGGCGAGTGGAGCGCGTATATGTACAAGAGGGCGACCGTGTTCGCGAAGGGCAGGTGGTCGCCGTGGTAAACAGCACTACGGCGCAGAATGCCTACAATTCCGCAAAAGCCTCGTTGGAACAGGCTGAGGATGCCTACAACAGGCTGAAGAAAGTTTACGACCAGGGTAGTCTGGCGGAAGTGAAATGGGTAGAGATGCAGACCACCCTCGAACAGGCTCGTTCGATGGAGCGGATTGCCCGCAAGCAGCTTGAAGACTGCACGTTGACTTCCCCAGTCTCAGGTGTGGTGGGCAGCTGTAACGCCAAAGCGGGTGCCTCCTTGATGCCCGGTGAACCTGCGCTCACCATTCTCCAAATGGGCAGCGTGTCGGTCACCTTTTCCGTTCCCGAGAGCGAAATAAGTACGGTGAACCTCGGCGACACGGCGAAAGTCTGCGTTCCCGCCCTCGGCAACCGCATGATGACCGGCCGTGTTACCGACCGCAGTGTCAGTGCCTCCCGCGTCTCTCACAGCTACCATGTGAAAATCGCCTTCCCAAACAACGACAGAGCGCTTCTTCCCGGAATGGTCTGTAAAGTGTTGTTGGACAAATCTGACAATCAAGGTTTTGTGATTCCTGCCAAATGCGTCCAGACTCGCCCGGAAGGCCTCTCCGTCTGGGTGGTGGGGAGCGGCCGCGCACAACACCGCCTCATCACCGCCTCCGGCTTTGTGGCTAATGGCGTCCTCGTCTCCTCCGGTCTCTTCCCCGGCGACACCGTCATCACCGCAGGCATGGAAAAACTCTACACCAACGCGGAATTGATAATTCCTCCCACAAAAAAATATTCTACCCCAACCCCCAATCCCCAATCTTCAATAACCAATAACCAATAACCAATAACCATTGTGTCCCCCCGTCACCACATCCTCTCCGCCATGCGTGGCCACAACATTATCTTCTTCGTTGTGGCCTGTCTGGTCTTGTTCGGCATCTTCGCGCTGACGAGGCTGAACAAGGACGAGTTCCCGCAGTTCACCATCCGGCAGGGCGTGGTAGCGGCCGTCTATCCCGGCGCAACCGCCCAGGAAGTGGAGGAACAAGTCACAAAACCGTTGGAGCGGTTCCTGTTCACCTACGCCGAAATCGACAAAGACAAGACCTACTCGGTGACGGAGAACGGCATCGTGTATGTGTATGCGGAGCTGCGCGTGTCGGTGACCGACAAGGACGGTGCGTGGTCGAAAATCCGCCACGGGCTGCAGCTGTTCAAGAAGACCTCGCTGCCCGCCGGCGTCTTGGAAATCGTGGTGGTCGATGACTTCGGCAACACCTCCTCCATGCTGCTGACCGTGGAGTCGCCGGAACGCACCCCGCGCGAGCTGGAGCACTACGCCGAGCTGCTCTGCGACCGGCTGCGAGGCATCCCCGAAATGGGCAACATCAAGATTTTAGGGAAGCGAAACGAGGAAATCGCCGTATTGGTGGACCAGGAAAAACTGGCAGCCTACGGCATCAGCCAGCGGGCGCTGTTGGTGGAACTCGCCACGCAGGGGATACGCACCGTGGGTGGCAGCGTGGAAAACGAGGCCGGCGAGGCACAGGTGCACGTCTCCATCCCGTATCAGTCGGAATATGAGATCGGTGAACAGATTGTCTTCACCGACCCGATGGGGCATCACGTGCGGCTGCGCGACATCGCCGACATCCAGCGCCGCTACGCCGAGCCCACCAGCTTCATCAAATACAACGGCGGCTCCACCGTGCTGATTTCCATGGAGATGGCCCCTGGCAACAATATCGTGGCCTTCGGCAAGAAAGTGGAAAAGGAGATGGCCAAGTGCAGGCAGACCTTCCCGCCGGATGTCGATATGCACAAAATCACCAACCAGCCCTACGTCGTCAACAAGTCGGTGATGTCGTTCCTGCGCGACCTGCTCTTCTCCATCCTGGTGGTCATCGCCGTCATGCTGCTGCTCTTCCCGCTGCGCACGGCCCTGGTCTCCGGCTCCAGCGTGCCCGTCTGCACGGCCGTCACCATGGGGCTGATGTACATTTTCGGCATCGAGCTGAACACCGTCACCTTAGCCGCCCTCATCGTGGTCTTGGGCATGATCGTGGACGACTCCGTCATTGTCATTGACGGCTACACGGACATGCTCCGAAACGGATATTCACGCTGGTATTCGGCATTTTACAGCACAAAAGCGCTTTTTGTCCCGATGTCGTTGGCCACCTTGGCCATTTCGGGCATGTTCTTCCCGATGACCCATATCATCACCGGACCGTTGGGCGACTTCGTACAGCTGTTCCCGTGGACAGTAGCCTTCGCCTTGGTCTGCTCCATCTTCTATGCCGTATGGATAATCCCCTATCTGTCAACGGTTTTCATTAAACGAAACAAAGACGGCATCGCGCCGAACCGCTTCGAGGCCGCCCAGAACCGCTTTTTCGTTTTCCTGCAGGAACGCTACGACAAAGTGCTGACCCACTGTTTCCGGCATCCCGCCGTCGTCATCAGCCTGGCCGTCGGTGCCGTCGCTCTCGGCGTCTTCCTGTTCACGCGGCTACAGATCCAGATGCTGCCGAAGGCCGACCGCAACTGCTTCGCCGTGGAGATGCACCTCGCCGAGGGCAGCACCCTGGCGCAGACCGAAGCGGTAGCCGACAGCATGGAGGCGGTGCTTCGCGCCGATCCGCGCGTCACGTCCGTCACCTCCTTCATCGGCTGCTCCTCGCCCCGCTTTCATGCCACCTACGCCCCGCAAATGGCTCACAAGAACTACGCACAGTTCATCGTCAACACCACCTCCGAGAAGAGCACCCTGAAACTCATCCGCGAATATGGGCCAAAGTATGAATACCATTTTCCGAATGCATATATCCGTTTCAAACAAATTGATTACCAGGCCGTAAGCAACCCTGTTGAAGTGCGTTTCTCTGGCGAGGACTTCGATGCGATGAAGTCCGCCGCCGACTCGCTGAAGATTTTCCTGCACACCATGCCGGAGCTCACCTGGGTGCATTCCGACATGGACGAGACCTCGCAGAGCATCGGTGTCACTCTGAAGAGCGACGAGGCCACCCGCCTCGGAGTCACGCAAAGCATGTTGTCGCTTTACCTCTCCTCCGCGCTCGGCGGACAGAACCTCACCAACGTCTGGGAAGGCGACTACAAGGTGCCGGTGATGCTCTACACGCGGCAAAACGGCGACTCACTCGACTACCAGAGTCTGGAGGACTTCCTGATTCCGACCTCTGTGCCGGGGACGTGGGTACCGCTGCGGCAGGTCGCCGAGGTGAGCCCCGAATGGCACGACGCGGTCATCCACCGGCGCAACAGCATCCGCACGGTCACCGTGGGCGCAGACCTCAACCACGGCTACAGCCAGCCCGACGTGATGAAGAAAATCGACCGCTACGTCAATGAGGAGTTGAAACCCAACCTCCCTGGCAACCTGGAAATCAGTTACGGCGGCCTGACCGGCGTCAACGGGATGGTGATCCCCGAGATCGCGCTCAGCTTCTTGGCGGCGGTACTGGTGCTGTTTGTCTTCCTGCTCTACCATTTCGGGCGACTGGACATCGTCTTCCTGACTCTCTCTGCCAGTCTGATCTGCGTCTTCGGGGCGTGCCTCGGGCTTTGGCTCTTCGGACTTGACTTCAGCATCACGGCGGTGCTGGGCGTGGTCAGCCTGATCGGCATTATCGTGCGCAATGCCATCATCATGTTCGAATACGCGGAGAATCTGCGTAAAGTGCAGCGGAAAAGCGCAAAAGAGGCCGCCTTCGAGGCGGGCCGCCGCCGTATGCGCCCCATCTTCCTCACTTCCGCCACCACCGCCCTCGGCGTGATGCCCATGATCGTGGCGCACACCAGCCTCTGGATGCCTATGGGCGTGGTCATCTGTTTCGGCACCATCTTCTCCCTGCCGTTAGTGGTGACTGTCCTCCCCGTGGCTTACTGGCAAATCTTCAAATAAAGTCCCGCGAATACAAGATATATAATGCAGCCGTCCCCCATTTCTCCAGCGGAATAGCGCAATGAGGAATGGGGGACGGGTTTATGTATTGGCGCACCGAATTATCGAAGGGCGGTGATTTTGATGTCGGAGAGGTACCAGGCGGACTGGCTGTCGGAGTGCTTGAATGCGAGGCGGAAGTTCGATGACAGGGCGGAGGCGGGCAGCGCGGCGCTGAAAGCGCAGGTGGCAGTCTCCCCGGTGTTGGCGTGTAGGTCGAGCGGAACCCACTGGGTGGTAGTGGCATCGCCAGTGTACTGGGTGGTGTAGAAGCACTGCATGGTGTTGGGGTTGAATCCCTGCGGCGACCGGTGGCTGAAGCTCAAAGCGGGGTCGCCGACGCCGCTCAGGTCAACTGCGGGGGAGATGAGCCAGCTCTCCTGTCCTGCTCCCGCGTTCACGTAGAAGCCGCTGAAGCTGCTGTTGACCAAGGTTTGCCACGGGAGACCGTTGCCGCCCCGCGTCCAACCTTCGCTGAAGGCGTTTGCGTAGTTGACCGAGAAGACGGTCTGCTGTTGCTGCGGGACGGTGAAGCCCTCCAAGTCAGCAGGACTGTTGATGACGAGCTGCACGTAGTTGTTGTAGCGGGTCAAGATGCCGGTGATGTTGCCGGTGCCGGCGGGGAGCGTCTCTGAGGCGAACGTGGCGTAGTTGCTGGTTCTCAGGGTGATGGTGGAACCGTCAGCCATTTTGATGTCGTGGCTGGTGGCGGCGCTGGCTTCGGAGAACGTGGCCATGCCGCCCTCCGTGAAAGTGGCTCCCTCAAGCCGTACCAGGCGGTTGTACATGGTGGCGGGAATGTCGTTGGCCGCCGGGATACTGCTCAGCGTGAAGGTGGGCTTTATCTCCATGGGCGCATCGACAGGGAAGAGGTAGAGGTAGGTTTTGAACGACGGGATGGCTTGCATGGATCCGTTGGCCCAGAGACCGAGCTGCGGCAGCTTGCGGTAGTCGCCCAACACCAAACCGTCGCACTTCACGAAGATGCGCTGCCCGACCCGGTACTTGACGTAGAGGGCCTTGTTGTCGATCTTGATTTGGATGGCGCCGGTGGAGTCCTCGATGTTGATGTACTTGTAGTTGTTTCCCCATTCGTCGGAGGTGGTGACGATGCCGGAGATGATGATGTTCGAGCCTATGGGGATAGAATCGTAGGAGTCCTCCGAACCGATGTCGTGCATGGCGAGCAGCTCGGCGATGGTGGTGTTGGCCTCCCCTGTGAAGCTGGGCATGGGGGCCACGTCAAGTTCCAGGTTGCAGCCGGCGAATAAGGCTGCGAAGACGATAAGTATTATTGTTGTTTTTTTCATATTTGTTTGTTTTTCCTCTATGTCCCGGGGCTTGCGGCCCTCATGGGGTTATGTTAAGGTATTACATTGAGAAGTTGACTCCCAAGTTGAACGTTGTCCCGAAAGCGTAGAAATACTTGTTTGGATACTTGTTGACGTTGTAGTTGGTGTAGTCAAAACGGTACTGTTCCCAGGCGGTGGTCACCAAGTTCTTGTTGTTGAGCAGGTTAGTGACGCTGGCGTTGAACCCGATGTTGAATTTGTGCTTGATACGCCACGACTTGCTCACGGAGATGTCCATCGTGAACTGTCCCTTCAGGCGGGTTTGGTCGGCGACGAGGTGGTAGAGTTCGGAGTTTTCGTCCAGGGAGCCGCGTGCGGTGGAGGTGCGGCGCTCGGGGTTCAGGTCGCAGTATATCTTGTCGAACCAGTTGCAGTTGATGTTCACCCACCAGTAGTTGTAGTTGAACTTCAGCCCGCCCGTGGCGGCCACTTGCGGGCTGCCGGCCACGTGGAAGTTCTTCCAATAGACGGTGCGTTCCATCTGCCCGTCGAAGTCGGTGCCGTTCTCGGCGTTCATCGTCACGTGGGCGCGGTTGGTGTAGCGGTAGTCCCCCCAGGTCCCTGCCAGAATGAGCGAGAACATCGAGCCCAGCTTGATTTCCGCTCCGGCCTCGATGCCGATGTTCCGCTGGTCGATGCCCGAGATGGCGTAGTTGACCATGCTGGACATGTCGTCGTTATAGAAGCTGATCAGGCGCGTGGCGTTTTCGATTTTCGTGCCGAAGACCGTTACCCGCATCTTGACGACCGGGTAGTTGAGTATATAGGAGAGGTCGCCGGAATAGACAATCTCGTGAGCCAGGTTGTCAACGTATTTGTTGTTGATGCGCGGCGAGAGGAAGGAGTTGAGGATGTTTGGGGACTTTGTCTCACTCAGTCCGTTCAGCACGAGGTAGTTGCGCCCGTTGATTTTGTAGGTGACACCGGCTCTCAGCCCATTTTCCAAGTAGGTGCGCATTTCGGAGCGGCCGTAGGAGTTGTCGGGGAAACGTCCGTTCCGCATGTGGCCGTAGCGCCAAAGCTGCGAGGAGCCGATTTGCAGTCCGAAGTAGAAATCCCAGTGGTTGTAGGTGGCCTTGATGTTGCCCCAGAGCTTCTGGCGGAAGACATGGTAGTCGTAGTCGTAGCCGAACACATCGCCCTCGTGGAGCGTGTCGCCGACATGGTTGAGGTCGTTGTATTGCACATTCTGGTCGGCGGGGAATTCCCCTTCGGAGAACTTGTCCACGTCAATCCAGTAGGCTCCGCCGAGCAGGTCGTTGATGGTCTTGTAGTTGTGCTGTTTCATGTGCTGCACGGAAGCGCCGGCATAGAGTTTCCAGTGTTCGCTGAAAGACCAGTTCAGGTTGGTGCTGACTCCGCCGACGAGTTCGTCGTAGCGGCGGTTCTCCACCATATACTGCGCACGCTTACCCTGCAAGGCGGCCACCTGGTTCACTTGGTAGAGGTTGTCCCAGTTGATCTGGGTGTAGCTTTGGTCGTTGTTCAGCCAGAGGGCGAGCACGTCATAGTAGGCCTGCGAGGTGTCGCCGTTGTCGATTTGGTAGCTCGGCAGGTAGCGGTAGTAGTCGGGGCGGGGGTCCTGGGCGTCGTGCCAGTTCAGGGAGGTGGTGTTGTTGAACCCGAAGGAGAGGAGGGCGGTGGTCTGGATGTTGAGCTTGTTGCCCGCCGGGTTGAAATTGTGGGTGAGCAGGAATGTGGGCTCGCATTGCGTGCGGACACGGGCGTTGCGTTGCTTGCCTTGGTACCAGCCCCAGTTGGCGTTGTAGTAGTGGTTGTCCAACAGGTCATAGACCTCCTGCACGGAGTTGGACTGCATGCCGCGCTGGATGTAGGAGGCGAAGGCCGACAGGTTGAGCCAATGCTCGGGGGTGATTCTCTTCTCGGCGGCGAAGAATCCGGCGAAGCCGTTGTAGGAGGTGCCGTCAACGTAGGCCAGGCCTTTGCCGAAACGCGCCGACGCGGAGGCCGTGAAAGCCCAGCCGTTGGAGAGTAGCCCGGAACTGTAGGTGAGCATCAGACGGTTGGTGTAGGTGCGGTTCGACAGCGCGTAGGAGGCGCGCAGCTGCTTGCGGAAGTTGCTGGCCCGCAGGTTGTAGTTGCTGCTCCCGCCGATGTCGCCGAAGTCGAAAGTCGGCATGTTCAGGCCGCTGACCGTCTCTGGGTAGCGAAAAATGTTGTTCAGACCGCCCCATTGCGAATAGTTCGCTCGGCCAGTCACCAAGTTGTTCATCTCGAAACCGTTGGCGAAGACCCCTTGGTAGCGGTTGTCGTATCCCCGCGCCCGGAAGTAGGCGATGCTGAAAGTGTATGCCGTGTTGTTGGTATAGACGTCTGTGCTGCTGTGCAGCAGGCTCGGGACATATTGCGAACCACCGTTGTCGAGGTCGTCGTCATCCGAGTTCTCGTTCACCACATAGGCGCTCTCGTCCGGTGTCTCACTCTCGACGACAGCCTCCTGCTTCTTGCTTTTCTTGCCTTTCTTCTCCTTGGGGGCTTCTTGCGCCAGAACTGTGACGCAGGTGAGGAGTGTCAAAGCCGTCAATAGTAGAAATTTCTGCATGTTCGGTAAAATTTTAACTTTCAATGAAATAAACTGCAAAGGTATAAAATTAAACTGGACGGAACCGCTATTGTTGATAAAATGTGAATACTTTAATTCCGTAAGTGATTTTCAATTTTAACTGTTTGTGAATAAGTGAGTTGTCGTTAATAAATGAATTAGCGATGACTTGTTGTTCGCGTGCTTTTCACCTGCCTTTGCGATTGCTTACTTCTACAAACGACAATTGGCGAAAAATGTTGCAACAAAAACTTCTGCAAATATACAAAAAAAAGAGAGCAAAATCAAGTGTTTCGGCAGATTTTTTTTCAACATCCGTTAATTTCGTTCATCCGGGCTTGCTGAATTTGTTTGCAAGTAACTGGTAATCAACTTGCCAAGCAAAAAATATTCTTGTTCCAACGTTATTGGGAATCACACGTCCGTCTTCGTCTGAGGCGTCAAGGTTCTGGAGAATGTGAACTTTTTCCGCCTACAGGCTTTCAAGCCCCCCTGACAACTGCTTCCGCATCGCCCAAGCAAGCCTTCACCCTGCTTTCACCCTGCTTTCACCCTGCTTTCACCCTTACTCAAGAGTATATATGAGTCCACTTGAAAAAGTGGTTTTCATTAAAACCAATATTTGATTGTCAATGTGTTACAAGCAAAAAAATCGTCAATTTTGACTTTTTCAGGTGGACTCAATTAGTGATTGGTGATTAGTGATTGGTGAATAGTTATTCAAGTTTCGCATGTTAGAAAAAGAGGAAAAATAAGTGCGTGAAGAATGTTCCCGGCCACAGCGGACAGCTGCGGCCGAAGCACAATTCCCCTTCTGTTTTTAGAAGGGGTGCCCGTAGGGCGGGGTAGTAATATTAAAATA
>CAMHNQ010000011.1 GCA_946186495.1 uncultured Bacteroidales bacterium | reverse complement strand
TCGAACCCAGGACCCCATCCTTAAAAGGGATGTGCTCTACCTGCTGAGCTACTGAAACTCCTTTCTCATTTTGAGGCTGCAAAAATACACTTTTTTTTGAAACAACCACAGTTTAAGCGATAAAAAAAATCCAACTTACAACACAATGATTTTCAATGATTTAAAAACAAAAGATTTTTTTTGCCAAAAAGTGGATTATAGAGTAAAAATAGTTATATTTGCAAAGTATCTATTTGAACTACAGACTGTTAAAAACTCAAAACGGAGATTACAAAAACTATTTCTTTTTGGCAGAAAAAGTGAGGAAAGATGCTATTTTTGTCAAAAAAACGATTCTCGGTCCGACTTTCACGAAATTCCAAACATAATGAAAAAATTGATTCTTACACCCCAAAAAGACACCTTCACCATCTGTTTGCCACACGACTGGGTAGGCAGACCGTTGGTTTGCATTTTGCGTCATCCGGAAGAAAAAGGCGCTTATCCGGAAGATTCGGAGTTTGTATCAGAAGTCCGGGAGGAGAAGATAGGGTACAATGCGTCACGCTACCGGGTTTTCAGGAAACCGCGCCGCAAAAGACTGCGCCGCAAGCGCGGAGGGAGGAACAGGTATCTCTAACCGCACCGTCAATGCAGGTTGGCACCTATGAGATGCATGAACTCTTGGCGTGTGTTTTCATTTTTGAGGAAAGCACCAGTGAACTCAGAGGTAGTAGTGACGGAGTTTTGCTTCTGTATACCACGCATTGACATGCAAAGGTGCTGAGCCTCAATGACTACGGCAACACCCAGCGGGTTCAACACATCCTGGAGGCAATCTTTAATCTGCGAAGTAAGCCTTTCCTGTAGCTGCAGCCGGCGCGCAAAACACTCCACTACACGCGGGATTTTGCTCAACCCTACGATGATGCCGTTCGGAATGTATCCGATATGGGCTTTCCCGAAAAAAGGGAGCAGATGGTGTTCGCACATCGAGTAAATCTCTATGTCCTTGACCACCACAATCTGTTTGTAGTCTTCGTGAAAAAGGGCGCTTTCGAGAATGGCTTTCGGGTCTTGCCGGTATCCGTGGGTGAGAAAATCCATGGCCTTGGCAACTCGCATCGGAGTTTTCAGCAGTCCCTCCCGCTCAGGATTTTCTCCCAAACCGCCCAGAATGGCTTTGTAGTGAAATGCTAAATTTTCTAAATTATCCTCTGAAAAAGTAGGAACTTGACTCATATATACTATGTTAATTTTGTTTAATTACGCTATTTATATGCCAGATAGGGGTTCATCCGCCTTTCACGTCCCACAGTGGTGGAATCACCATGTCCGGGAAGGACGGTCACCTCGTCGGCGAGAGTGAGGATTTTGTCGCGAATACTCCGCTGGAGTACCTCCTCATTGCCGGTCGGCAGGTCGCAACGCCCAACACTCATCTCAAAAATCAGATCACCGGTGATGACAAACCTGTTTTCGTCACTGTAAAGACAGATGCTCCCATCACAGTGGCCAGGGGTGTAGAGGATGGAGAGGCTCTGGTTTCCGAAACCCACCATATCCCCGTCTTTCAGGAAACGGTCCGGCGCCGGCATGTCCACCGCCTCGAATCCGAAAGCAATCGCATAGACGGATGCCTTGTCGTATATGGGCATCGAATCCTCGTGCATCAGCACTTGCGGGCGATATTCCGCCACGCACCATGGATTCCCGATGATGTGGTCGATATGGGGATGCGTGTTGATCACATATTTGACAGCGAGGTTCTTGCTGGCGACATACTCGCGTATTTGCTCGTCTTCATATGACCGGCAATTCCCCGGATCCACAATCACCGCCTCACCCGTCTCATCCGACAAGACATAGGTGTTGACCATAATCGGGTTGAAATGAAATACCTTAATATCCATATTCACAATTTTTAACTTGGACTCTCCCACCAACACTCTTATAGATTTATGTTTTTTTAACACCTTAAAAGGGTCTTTTCTTCGGGTCTGCGGCATAAATTTCCTTCACTTTGTGGCCATTCTCGAAGACTGCGGAATAGAACAAATTCCCCTGTGGGGTCCAACTGGTCCACTTGCCATGCCGCAGACGGTCTTTGAAAGAACCTTGCGTATGCTTCACCCCGTTGTCGTAATACTCGGTAAAGCTCCCTTCGGGAACATCATGGACAAAGTTCTGTTCGCGTACCACCCGCTCGTGCATATTATAGAAAACCCATTTGCCTTCCTTGCGATCCTTCACATACTTGCCTTTAGAAAGAATATGACCGTTCTGCGCATACTCGTTCCAAATTCCTTCTTTCTGGTTACTGACATACTTCCCCTGGCTGCGCATCTTCCCGCTCTCTTCCCAGTAGCGAACGGAAAGTCCATTCAATTCTCCGTTTTTATAGCTGTATGAATATTTTCTGTAACCGTTTTCAAACCATCCTTCCCATAGCCCATCCATCACTGACGCTTTGAAAGTGCCCTGGTCCTGTATCTTGCCATTCTCATAATAAGAGACCCATTTCCCGTCCTCCATGTCGTTTTTGAAACTGCCTTCACGTTGAAGCTTGCCGTCTTCATACCAGGCTCTCCACCGGCCTTCCCGTTTTCCGTTCACATAATCCCCTTGCCGCCAAAGCTTTCCATTTTCAAAATAGTATTTCCAAGTACCCTGCTGCAATCCTTTGTCAAAATCCCCTTCACTGCCCAGACGACCTTCATTGTCATAAAATTTCCAATGGCCCTGCTGCAGTCCATGGAGAAGATTGCCTTCCATATCTTTCTTTCCTTCTCGGTTCCACCAGCAGGCATATCCCTCCAGCAATCCCATGTCATAGGTACCTTCAAAATATTTTTCCCCATTGTCGAAATACTCAATCACATGCCCATCAACGCTGTCGCCTACGTAAACAACTTCCTTGAACAATTGACCGTTAGGGTGATAGAATATCCATTTGCCTTCTCGTCGGGCATCTTTGAACTGTCCTTCCGATTCGACGCGCCCGGATTGGAACCAGCTCTTGAACGGGCCATTATCGGCATGATACTCCTGGCCAAGCTTGCCATTGTCATACCAGACTTTCCAGACCCCCACTTTAATGCCGTCCTGATAGTCTCCTTCCGTCCATTTGGCTCCATTGTTGTGATAATAGACCCAATGACCCTGTTCAACGCCTTTTTTTAGCACTCCAATGGACATCAGTTTCCCGTTTTTCCAATACGTTTTGGTCGTATCCTGTGCGGTCAAACAGCCGACCAGCGCGACACACAGCCATAATAAGATTAATTTTCTCATTTCAAAAATTTTAAGTGGCAAAAATACAATTTCCTTTGATACGAAAGAGGTCAGAACAACGCATTCACTTTTTCCGCCGGACAAATCACATGCGCTTTACAGTAATAGGGTTCCCTCTCGCGCAACCTTTCACGCACATATTCCCTGAGTTCATCCTCATTGAGCCGATTGGTCAGAGGACGTTTCTTCTTGGAATGCATAAGACGGCCAACTATCTGTTCCTCTGTAAGTTTTATATATATACTTTTGGCATGGGCATTGATGATATCCATGGCATCGTTGTGACAAGGGGTACCACCCCCCGTAGCGAGGACAATGTTGTCGTTGGAGATCACTTCTCTTAACGCCGCATACTCGAGCGTACGAAAGGCCGCTTCCCCATATCGCTGGAAAAGCAGGGGGACAGCAGTATGATACTTCTCTTCGATGTACAGGTCAAGATCGACAAAATCCATGCCCAAGCGTTCCGCAAGCCTTTTGCCGACAGTGCTTTTTCCCGCACCCGAAAAGCCGACTATGACAATGTTGTTCATGTTGACAAAAAGCCCTTGCTTCGGCTCCATTCTTGTCATCGCCCACCAACAAGTGGGGACACGGAACCACTTAGCACATGACCGCCATCATCTCTTTTACGAGATTGTCTGCGCAGTCAGCAATGTCGCTGATGCGTGCGGGCAACATATAGCAGGGTGTGGTGAAGACTTTGTTGTCCTTGTCCACACAGACTTGTTTTTGGACGGTGATTTTGTGTTTGGTGCCGAAAGCCTCCACATTTCGGATGGTTCCGGGGTCACTGCCCACGGTGACGGTGACATCGCCCAGCACCTTGGCAATCATCACGGGGGCGATGCAAAGGGCGCCCACCGGCTTTCCTGCATCATGGAAAGCGCGTATCACTTTCGCCACATCCTCGCGCACCGAGCATTCCGCGCCCTCGTATGCGTAGGAGAAGAGATTCTTGGCGGAGCCGTTGCCGCCGGGGAACACCACCGCGTCGAAGTCCTCCACACGGCACTCCCCGATGGGCTTCACGTTGCCGCGGGCGATGCGGGCTGCCTCCAAAAGCATGTTCCGCCGTTCCTCCATCGGCTGGCCCGTCACATGGTTTACCACATGGTACTGCCAATCATCGGGGGCGAAAATCTGGTATTCGCCGCCATTCCTATCGATGGCCAAAAGGGTCATTACGGACTCATGGATTTCGCTGCCGTCCAATGTGCCGCAGCCGCACAATATCACTGCAAATTTCTTCATATCGGGTTTGATTTTTACAACGTGCAAAAATACGTTTTTTTCTCACTTCCGGCAAGCTTTTAAAACATATAGAGACGCAAAATTTTGCGCCTCTATATGTTTATATAGTCTAATAAAAGAATGACTATTCCCCTTCGGGTTCGTTCTCGTCAGCGGGAATTTCCTCGTCCACGGTCTGCGGCTGGCCCATCTCGCTGTAGAAGCGGCGGAAGGCGGCGGACAGTTCCGGGGAGAGGCTGCCCAGCATGTCAATCTGGGAAGCGGCTATGCCCTGAATTTTCTGGGCGGTCTGATGGTCCCCGGTCATCTCGGCAATCTCCTGGAGTTGGTGAAGTTCCTGTAGGGCGCCGGCGATGGCCTGCTGGTCAAGTTCCGCTTTGCGCAGCTGCGAGGAAATGGTTCCCTGCAGCGATTTGGCATAGTTTTCAGCAACTTTATTGATTTTCAACTCTTTATATCGATTCTTGAGACTATTGTCCGGGTATTTGACATTGTTCATCATAAAGTGGAGGAACAGGAAATCGTAGTGAATGTCGCCGCTGCGATAGTCAAGGGTACGCTCGTCGCAGTTGTTGTACCAGTTAAAGAGCGCCACCTGGTCGTCCCATATCTTATTGGCCATCTCCATACCTTTCTTATTGGCGACATCCGTTCCTATACGGAAATAGTCTTCCATATAGGTGATACAGCCATGGGTGTAGCCATAAATATAGGACATGACGGAAACATACGGGAAGTTGAAATCGGGCAGCACTTCGTTACCGTGATCCAAGACCTTGAGGGCCTTGTCTTTGTCGCCCTCCGCGATCAGTTGCTCCGCTAAGCGGGCATAGAGGCGGCGCATCAGGGGTACCAAGCGGGTGTTGTCTTCACTATGATAGACCTTCGGGTCGTTGAAGCCGCCCCACGCATAGGGATAGGCCTCATGCTGCGCACCGGGATTCCTGACGGGATCGAGACGGCTGTGGTCGTCAAACACTTCCATCAAATTATGATAGAGGCGGTCGGAGTTGATGCGGCCAGTCTCACCATAGGAACGGGATTCATTGCGGATAGGCACCAAACGGTAGGCGAAACCCTCTAACTGGAAGTAGTTCTCCAAGCCGAGATAGGCCTCCGAACCAGCGGTGGATGCATAGTAGATTGGGCGTTCCCAGTTGTTGTTTGCCAGGATATCCATCATTACGATGTAGGCTTTCGTCAGCGGGTTCATTCCGTTGGTCTTCATGTTCCACATCAGCTTGTCAACCACCAGAGCGGAGTCTTTGGCGGCTACAGTTCCGTTAGCCAGCACCTTGGCTTTGTCGACCGGCAGGGAGAAACTGGCGGGAATCGGGCGACCGTTGGTCGGGTAGCCACTGTTCGGCTTCAACAGGAAGAGACTCCGGGTGTTGTCGAAATTGGAGGATTTCACGTAGTCCATCACCGCCTTTAGGTCAAGGAACTGGTTACCGGCAGCTTCTAAGTAAAGGATATCGCGGGTCCCGTCCTTGTACTGGTCCCAAGTCATGGAAATGGGCAACGGGTCGGATTCGTAGGCCTTGCGTTTCATCTGATCGACATACCAGCTGGTGCTCAGCAGCATGAGGTTGCAGACGCGTACATCGGTGCGGTATCCTTCCACCTCTTGGGCGTACCAAAGCGGGAATGTGTCGTTGTCACCGAGGGTGAAGAGGATGGCATTGGGTTCGCAGGAGTCAAGGTAGTTCTTGGCCACGGCGAGCGCAGTATAGCGGTCGGAGCGGTCGTGGTCGTGCCAGTTCTCCTTGGCCATCACGCAAGGCACCAGGCCAATGCAGACCAGCGTGGTGAGCACCGCACCGCAGGTCTGCACGCTCTTGCTCTGCATCTTCTCGAAGAGGCGGTAGATGCCCAAAACGCCAAAGCCCACCCACATCGCGAAGGCGTAGAACGACGCGGCGAAGGCGTAGTCACGCTCACGCGGCTGGAAGGCATACATGTTCAAAAATATGGCAATGGCGATACCGGTCATCACGAAGAGCATGAAGACCACGAAGGAGTGCTTGGTGTCGTACTTGGTCTGGAAAGCCAGTCCCACGAGTCCCAACAGCAGTGGAAGCAGGTAGTATTTGTTATGTCCCGGGCGTTCCATGGAGGCGGGCATGTCCTTCAGTTCCCCGACCATCGGTTTGTCGATGGCACCGATGCCGGAAATCCAGTTGCCGTTCTGGTAGTCGCCATGGCCCTGCAGGTCATTCTGGCGGCCGGCGAAGTTCCACATGAAGTAGCGCCAGTACATATAGCCTAACTGGTAGGTATGGAAGAACTTGAGGTTTTGCTGCCAAGTGGGGGACCCGCCACGGGCCAGCAACCGGCGGTTCTCCTTGTCGGACGGGCTGTCGGAGTTGTAGCGGTTGTTCAGCCAGTCGATGTACTGCGACCGCTTTTCCGAAGACCACATGCGCGGGAAGAACATGGTGCCTTTGGGATCGTATTCGGGGACACTGCCCTTACGCGGGTCGGAGACCTCGTAACGCTTGGTCTCTTCGTTACGGTAATAGATCGGGCTTCCGTCATCCATGCGAATGACCCTGGTATTATAGCTCTGTCCGTACAGCAGCGGGTTGGAACCGTACTGTTCGCGGTTGAGATAGGAGAGCAGCGAGACGGCGTCCTCCGGACTGTTCTCGTCGATAGTGGGATTGGCGTTGGAGCGGATCACCAGCGTCATGAAGGTGGAGTAGCCGATAACGAGCATCATCAGCGAGAAGGCGCTGATGGAAAAGACCGGCTTGTTGCGCTTATAGCCGTACCAGATGCCCCAGCCGATAATGGCGAACAGCAGCAGGAAAAAGAAAATCACGCCGGAATTGAAAGGCATGTGCAGGGTGTTCACGAAGAAGAGGTCGAACTTGCCGGAGAGATTCACCACCTGAGGCACGATACCCCAAAGGATGAAGCCCAACAAGGCAACGGAGACAATCAGCGAGAGGGTGACGCCCCACTCCGCTTTCGAGGTCAGCGCACCTTTCTTGGCACAGAGGATGAGCAGCGGGGTGGTCACGAAAAGCCAGATCAGGATCATCCACACCGGGGAGCAGAAGATGCCGAACGCGAACGACATCAGCGCGAAAGCGAGGACGGCTCCCATGCCGGTGGCCTTCGGAGAGAGACGGTAGTAGATGATGAGGCCGATGGCGGGCAGTGTCAGCAGGTTCAACAGGTGGACGCCGATGGAAAGACCCACCAAGTAGGCTATCAACACTATCCAACGGTTCGGATTCACGTTGGGCAGCGGGTGCTCATACTCCTCGTCCCACTTAAGGATGCACCAGAACACCAGGGCGGTGAAGAAAGAGGACATGGCATACACCTCGCCTTCTACGGCAGAGAACCAGAACGTATCCGAGAACGTGTACGTTAACGCACCCACGAGGGCGGTACCCAACACGGCAACGAAGCGCGGGGTGTTCAGCTCGCCCCATTTGGCCACGAGCTTGCGCGCGAGCCGCACCAAGCTGAAATAGAGCAGCATGATGGTCATACCGCTACAGATTGCTGACATGCAGTTCACACAGAAAGCCATCTTGGTGACGTCACCGCCGGCGAACAGCGTGGCGATACGCCCGAGAATCTGGAAAGTCGGCGCTCCAGGCGGGTGGCCAATGAGCAATTTCGAAGTCGTCGCGATGTATTCACCGCAGTCCCACCACGACACGGTGGGTTCGGCAGTCATGATATAGACAGCCGAAGCCACTATACCGATGATCAGACCGATCAAGCTGTTAATCCTTTTTTGCGTTTTCGTCATTATTGTTGTTTTTTCGTTCAATCTTAAACCAGGGTTTCCCTGTCAATTCGACCTGATGTTCCGCTGCTCACAAGGAACAAAACAGGCAGGTTAAAATTAAGGGCGCAAAAATACAAATTAATAGCGAAAAAATCATCAATAAAAATCATTTTTTGGAAGTGTTCGAAATTTATGTACATTTGCCGCTTCTTTGAAATAGAACAGAAAAGCGTATGAAAAAAAATATTTTTCTTTTTAACATTTTGGTTATCATATTATTAGCTTCTTGTTCGTCACCTAAGAAAGTCAAATCGGAAAATGACGAACCTGCGCAAGAAAACGCCGCACAAACATCCCAAAACAATAATACAGACAAAATGACACAAGTATTGCTGAAGACCACGTACGGCGACATCATCATCGCCCTTTATGATGACACACCGGCACATAAAGCCAATTTCGAGAAACTGGTAAAGGAAAAGTTCTACGACGGCGTACTGTTCCACCGCATCATCAAGGGCTTCATGATTCAAGGCGGGGATCCTGACTCCAAGACTGCGAAACCCGGGCAGCAACTGGGCGGCGGTGATGTGGGGTACACCATCCCTGCAGAGTTTGTGAGCGGACGGTTCCACAAACGCGGAGCCGTGGCGGCAGCCCGTATGGGCGACAATGTGAACCCGCAGAAAGCCTCCTCGGGTTGCCAGTTCTACATCGTTGACGGCACGGTTTACGACAGCGACCGCCTCAACATGATTGCCCAACGCACCGGCAAGACATTCTCCCCAGAACAGTCCCAGGCTTACACCACCGTCGGCGGCGCCCCCTTCCTCGATGGCGACTACACCGTGTTCGGCGAAGTGGTGAAGGGGATGGAGGTGGTCGACAAAATCGCCGCCCAGCCTAAGAATGTCGCCGACAGGCCCTTGGAAGACATCAAAATCATCAGCGCGAGCATCGTCAAGTAATTTAAAATAATTGTGTATCAACAATGAAAAGCATAGACGAAATCAGATCGGAAATCGAAAACTTCCAATTCCAGAATGCGGAGAATTTGGAACAGTTCCGGCTGCAGTTTTTAAGCAAGAAAAGCGAAATACAAGCCCTTTTCGGTGAGATCAAAAACATGGCACAGGAGAACCGCAAGGAGTTCGGCCAAATGGTGAACGACCTCCGCGACCTCGCCCAAAACCATTACAACGCCATGAAGGCCACCATCGAGGCAACCACGGACCGGAAAGCGGCCCTGATTCCCGACATCACCCGCCCTGCAACACGACAGGCCGCCGGCTCCATGCACCCCATCTCCATCATGATGAACGAGGTGCGCCGTATCTTCGAAGACATCGGCTTCTCCGCCGTGGAAGGCCCCGACATTGAAGACGACTGGCATGTCTTCACCGCCCTTAACTTCGCAGAGGAACACCCGGCCCGCGACATGCAGGACACCTTCTTCATCGAACTCCACCCCGACGTGCTGCTGCGCACGCACACCTCTTCCCTCCAGGTCCGCACCATGGAGAAACAGCAACCCCCCATCCGCGTGATATGCCCCGGACGGGTTTTCCGCAACGAAGCCATCACCGCGCGTGCGCACTGTATCTTCCACCAAGTGGAAGGCCTCTATGTGGCGGAAAAGGTCTCTTTCGCCGACATGAAGCAGACCCTCCTCTATTTCGCGCAACGGATGTTCGGCGACGACGTGCGCATACGCCTCCGCCCCTCCTACTTCCCATTCACGGAACCTTCTGCTGAAATGGATGTCTCCTGCAACATCTGCGGCGGCAAAGGATGCAACATCTGCAAGCACACCGGCTGGGTGGAAATCCTCGGCTGCGGCATGGTTGACCCCAACGTGCTGGAGAACTGCGGAATCGACAGCAAGAAGTACAGCGGTTTCGCCTTCGGACTCGGCATCGAGCGTATGACCATGCTCAAATACCGCACCAACGACATCCGACTCTATTTTGAGAACGACATTCGCTTCCTGAGGCAGTTCAAAGCTGCCACCCTGTAGTCCTCCAACAGTCAGCTTTCTTAGAAACAGTAATCGTACCATCTTCACCCCTTTCAGTGTGATTTGCATACATTTACCGTTTCCATTTTCGCACAAAACTTAACTTAATCATATATGAGTAGAAACATTTTGTTGAAATGGTGTGCCGTAGCATTGCTGTTCAGTGTTACAATGACCGTAAATGCCCAATGGTCGTTGGGTATCAAAGGCGGATGGGATTACACCTCCATCACCCGTTCCAATGCAGGACGCATTGACGAAACACACTCTCCATTAAGCGGTTATGATGTTGGAATACAGGCTCGCTACGGTTTTACCGACTGGTTCGCCCTCCGTGCCGACCTCAGCGTGATGCGCCGATCGCACCGCATGGACCGACACCTCAATTACTTAGACTCCCTCTACACGGAGCACCACAACCTCTACCTGATGCTGCCCGTGCTGGCCGACTTCTCCTTCGGCGGCGAGCATTTCCGCGGCCACGCAATGCTCGGTGGCTATGTCGGGTATTGGCTGCACGAACGAAGAAAAGGCAAAACATATTGGATGACAGACTATTACGTATTCTTCGATGATTTCAACGAAGTACGCGAGTTCACGAGCGAAGATTGTCGTTTCAATGCCGGCCTCGTTGGCGGCATCGGGCTGAGTTATCTCATCAACGAGCACTGGAAACTCAACCTCGACGCACTCTACTACTACGACCTCGTCAGCCACCGCCGCAGCACTCCGCACCTCCGCGACCCTCGCTACCTTAGTACGTTGTCTGTCACCCTCGGTGCATCCTATATATTTTAAAACATATTCCTTAAGCAGCCCCGAAGGGGCAAGACGCGCGAAGCGCAAATAACCCCACACAAGCGAAGCGCAGTGTGGGGCAACCAGAAACCCGCAAGCGAAGCGCAGTGCAAGGACAACATCCAAAATAAAAATCAAAATACAATGAAAAAAGTCATCACAATAGCAGCAATAATAGCCCTGATAGGCGCCTCCTGCCGCAAACAAGCCGACTACATGCCCTATATCGGGGAGAACGGCGAGTTAGCCTACAGCACCTACGCCGAACAGTTCGACTACCTGTGGAAAGCCCTCAGCACGGGCTACGTCTTTTGGGATGTCGATACCACGGATTGGGACGCGATGTATGACCGTTTTTATCCTGCCTTCCATGAACTTGACAAAAAGTACGAGCAGGTTGGTTATGTGAAAACGGAGGAGTTGGAACAGCTTTACACCAAAATCGTGGGCGGTTTGGTTGACCACCATTTGGTTTTCCGGGTGAGAAATCTCCATCCAGCTCCCAACGATTCTAATTCTTACATTGTTATCCGTCCTTCGAGTCTGGAACTTCCCACCCGCGACTACTATTACGAGCCGGCCGGCGACGAAAACCAAGGAATCCAGAATTTCCTGCAAAATATTGAAAATCAATATACTGTAGAAACTCACGAGTCATGCTTGGCGTATGCGCCCGAATTAGGGATGTTTATCACTTACCATTATATCCTCTTCAAGCTCCCAGACGGGCGGAAGATTCCCTACCTGTGGCAGTCATCGGCCGCTATTACGCCGGTGATGCTACAGAACGAGGAAGGAGCACAGTTGCTGGACCACTATTTCCGGGCCATCGTGGAAACGCCACGTAACGAGCTTGCCGGTTTCATCCTCGACAACCGCTGCAACCGCGGCGGCTACCAGGACGACCTCGACTACCTGGTCGGCAACTACCTCAACGAACGGACTGAGATCATGAAAACCCGCTACAAGGAAGGTCCAGGCCGCTACGAGTACTCCGTATGGACACCTTATTTCATAGATCCGAACAAGAGATACCACCGCGACATCACGGCGGAGAACATCCCATACGTGATTCTCTGTGACATTCACTCGGTGAGCATGGGCGAAATCGAACCGATGATCATCAAGGCTGTGCTACCTACCGCGCACACCATCGGCGAGCGCACGCACGGCGGCACCGGCCCGTTGCAGGGCGCCAACCGCATTGACCTCAACTACGGCGGACCGTTCGGGACTTCGGACCTGTCGGAAGGTCACTATGTCTATACTTCCACCTTTGAGGCGCAAATCGGCGGCAAGGTGTGGGAAGGCATCGGGCACACCCCCGACGAAATCGTCCTCCGCAAAGACTACAACGGCGACTTCAAACCGCAATTGGATGCTGCCATTAACTACATTCGGAATCATTGACTATGAACTTTGAACTTTGAACTTTGACTTTGGACCCATGAGAGAACAGTGCTATCGTTGTGAATATCAGAACAGATGTAAAAGAAAAAAGGATTTCAGAAAAGAGCGCTGTCCTTATTTCGGCGATTCCTATACTAAATCATCTATAAAAAATATTCTTGACAACTATTGGAAACGGCAGGAAGGATCTGAGCAAAAGGTGTACGATTTTATTAATTATATGTTCATTGTAAAAGAAAAAAAAGAAGACGAAGTGAAGGAATTTCTCAATGCATTTGAAGTTACAAACGCTGATGCTTGCAATATGATCGCTATTTCCACACAATATCACATCGATGCCATTGCTAAAGAACGTCAAAAAGAGGGACGTTTAAATATCATGGAAGGTATAGGCACCATATTGATTTCACCATTATATGGAAAGAGGTTCACTCCAGCAATATTATTTGGATGCAAAAAAATTGCAGATGGCATTCATAAAATCAAATGGGTAAAACAGAAACGATATTCTTTTAATAAAGATTAAAGCCAATTTTCGAACAAACAATAAATATTAAACAATATGAACCCCTTATTCGAACCCCAAGTTTATCAGAACCGAAGAGAAAGATTGACCGCAGCCGTCAAGAGCGGTATCGCTGTGTTTTTGGGCAACCACGAGGCCCCGATGAACTATCCCGACAACACCTACAACTTCCGTCAGGACAGCGATTTCCTATATTTCTTCGGACTTTCCATTGCCGACATTGCCGCCGTCATCGACTTCGATGCGCACCAGTCCATCATTTTCGGCAATGACTTCACCATCGACGACATCATCTGGATGGGCGACCAGCCAACGATTGCCTCCTTGGCCGAAAAAGTGGGCGTTACGGAGACCCGCCCGTTCGCGCAACTGGCCGAGTTCATCCAGCAGGCGCAGGCGCAGGGCCGCAAGGTCCATTTCACCCCGCAATATCGCGGAGACAACCAAATCCTGATGGCCAACCTCACTGGCGTGGACGTCAACCACATTCGCGAGGCGGCTTCGCTGGACCTTATCATGGGCATCGTGAACCTCCGTTCCGCGAAAGAGCAGTGCGAAATCGACGAGATGGACAAGGCCTGCGAAATCGGCGTGAAGATGCACACCGCCGTGATGCGCCGCTGCGTGGAGGGTGAGTCTGAACGCGAGCTGGCCGGTCTGGCCGAGGGCATTGCCCTGTCGTTCGGCAACGGCATCTCCTTCCCGGTCATCCTCTCCCAGCACGGCGAGACGCTGCACAACCATCTGCACAACGGCATTCTGAAAGCTGGCAACATGCTTCTGATGGATGCCGGCGCGGAAGGTCTGATGAACTACTGCTCCGACTACACGCGCACCATGCCCGTGAACGGCAAGTTCACACAGAAACAGCAGGAAATCTACGAAATCGTGCTGAAGGCCAACTTGGATGCCATCGATGCAGCACGCCCGGGCATGTACAACAAGGAGCTTCACCGACTTTCCTGCGAAGTTATCGCTCAGGGACTGAAGGATCTGGGACTGATGAAGGGCGATGTGAAAGAGGCTGTGGAGTTAGGTGCGCACGCCCTGTTCATGGTGCACGGTTTGGGCCACCAGATCGGTCTCGATGTGCACGACATGGAAGGTTTGGGCCAGATTTATGTCGGCTATGACGACACTGTCCGCCCGAGCAAGATTTTCGGATGGGCTTCGCTGCGCATGGCCCGCGAGCTGAAACCGGGCTTCGTGGTCTCCATCGAACCGGGTATATACTTTATCCCGCACCTCATCGACATTTGGAAGAAAGAGCGCAAGTTCGAGCAGTTCATCAACTACGATGTGGTGGAGAAGTACCGCGACTTCGGCGGCATACGCATAGAAGATGACCTGTTGATTACAGAAAACGGCCACCGGGTGTTGGGGCCGCACTTGCCGAAACGGGTGGAAGAATTAGCTGCCGTCATCGGAAAATAATGTCCTAACGAGCTTTAAAAAAGAGGCGCAGAACCACGCGCCTCTTTTTTTGGCTTTCAATTCAAAAAAAGAGAATACAAAAAAAGTGTATTTTCGCGGTCTTAAACATAGAACATTGGAAAGCATAGATAGAACCCAAGAACTCGCCACAAAAGATATCGGACAATTGTTGTGGATTTACGCCCTGCCTGCGGTAATCAGCCAGATTATCGCTTCCGTGTACAATATTGTAGATCGTGTTTTCATCGGACACGGCGTCGGAGCATTGGCCATCGCCGGCCTGGCTATCACTTTTCCCCTGATGAACATCATCCATGCCTTCGGATCTCTGATCGGCGTGGGTTCGGCAGCCCGCATGTCCATTGTCTTAGGCAAAAAAGACAAAGAATGGGCGGAGAACATTTTAGGCAACAGCTTTGTGTACACCATTATGCTCAGCGGGATTGTCCTGATATTCTGCTACCTTTTCATGGACAAAATTCTCATGATGTTCGGCGCGACACCGGAAACAGTATCCTACGCGCGCGAGTACATGATTTATATCCTGCCTGGCATGTTCCTGATCACGCTGACATTCAACCTTACCGGATTAATACGCGCATCAGGATACCCCACCAAATCCATGCTTATTCAAGCCGGGGGGGCCATTCTGAACATCATCCTTGACCCCATCTTCATCTTCGCGCTTGACATGGGCATCAAAGGCGCGGCCATCGCCTCCACTATTTCCATCTTCGTGATGGCGGTGGTCTCCATCCTGCATTTCGTGCAACCGACCTCATTCATCCGCTTCAAGTCACACGCTTGGAAACTGAAAGGGTACATTTTCAAGAATATCACGCTGATTGGCATGAGCCCGTTTCTGATGAACTTGGCTGCCGCCGGCGTGGTTGCCATCTTGAACTCCCAGTTGCTGAAATATGGTGGCGACTACGCCGTGGGGGCTTACGGCATTTGCAATACCTATGGGAACTTCTTGGTTCTCATAATCATAGGAGTTTGTCAAGGCATGCAACCCATTGCCGGCTACAATTACGGCGCCGGACTCTCACATCGTCTGAAACATGTCTATGGCCTAACCATGTGGACCTGCGTGGCCGTTGGACTCTTCGGAAGCGTGGTCGGCTGCCTTATTCCCGGACTCATGATGCGCGTGTTCACCACGGACTCCCACATGATTGAAATCGGACGTGTGGCCCTACGCTACAGCATGGTCATGTTCCCCCTCATCGGATTCACCATTGTCAACTCCAACTTCTTCCAATCCATCGACAAACCATGGGTAGCCATTGTCACCAGCCTATCCCGGCAAGTCATATTCCTCGTCCCAATGAGCATCATCGTCCCGAAGATTTTCATGGCAACCGGACTGGACGGTCTCCATGGCGTCTGGATTTCCCTGACCATTTCCGACTTCCTCGGTGCCGCCCTGGCCGCCATCCTTCTATTTAACCAACGCAATGTATTCTCAATACAGAACAATGAATAAACAGAAAAGAAATGGCAAACTACTACATTGACACGCATGCTCATCTATACCGCGAATACTATCCGGAAAACCTTCGGGAGGTAATCCAACGGGCCGTAGACGCACACGTTGAGAAAGTACTCCTCGCCTGTGTGGATGTTCAAACACCCCCTATGATTGCCGAAGCCGTGGAGATGTTCCCCGAAAACGTGTACGGACTGATTGGACTGCACCCCTCTGACGTCAAGGAAGACTATGAAGAGCAACTGGCGGAATTAGAAAGCCATATCGAGGACCGCAATATTGTTGGCATTGGCGAAATCGGTCTCGACTACTACCACGACCGGGATTTTGAACAGGAGCAACAAATTGTTTTCCAGCGCCAGTTGAATTGGGCGCACGACCGCAAGTTGCCGCTTTCCCTTCACATCCGAAACGGCTACAGCGAGGCCATCCCCATCCTGAGCCAATATGCCACAGGATCCCTTCGAGGAGTGTTGCACTGCTTCTCTGGCGGAATCCAGGAAGCGGAATGGGCTGCCAAACACGGCTTTGCCATTGGAATCGGCGGCATTGTGACTTTCAAAAACAGCAAACTTCAAGAACTTGTTCCTCAAATCGGACTGGAACATATCGTGCTTGAGACCGACGCTCCTTACCTCGCCCCCACCCCGCATCGGGGCACCCCTAACGAAAGCAGCTATATCCCGCTCATAGCCCGAAAAATTGCGGAAATCCTCAATGTATCCGTCAAAGAGGTCATGGAACGAACTTCCGAAAACGCCATGCGCATCTTTTTTAATTGAACACCAAAAGTTGAAAAAATCTATAATGTCATGAAAAAAAAACTAATACTCATCGCAATGGTCGTGTTCACGGCCGGAATAGCCATAGCGCAACCCCGTGCCATCGGTGGCCGCTTGGGCTACAACATGGAAGTATCTTACCAACATGAGCTGACTTCCAGCATGTTAGAAGTGGATGCCGGTTTGTCCCCCTTTATCTATCAAAAAGCATTGATTGTTGACGAGAATGGGATGAAGGTTCCGGTCGTTTACCATTACGGCCGTGCGCAAATTGTTCTTTCCTACGATTGGTTAGAAAGCATCACCGACGGCCTTTTCCTGTATCTTGGCGCAAGTGCTGGCGTGAGCTGGGGCTATGGCGAATTCTTTGATCTCCCCCGCTATAACAGACAAGGAGTGCTGACCACTTACAGACGCTTGGGATTGCCTATCGGTGCGCAAATCGGTCTGGAATACGATTTCAGCATTCCACTGAATTTGAGCCTCGACTGGCGCCCGATGGTCAACATGTTCGGTCTTCGGCAAGGCGACCTCACCTCCAACCTCCTGAACATCGCCATTGGTGTCCGTTACCGTTTCTAACCTTATAATCTTTTATCTTTAAATCCCACACCTATGATTGAATCCCCTATTTTCACGCCCTGTCAAATAGGACCTATCACTTTAAGGAACAGAACGATACGTTCGGCTGCCTTTGAAAACATGGCGCACGGAAACCGCCCATCCGAGCAGCTGCTCAACTACCATACCGCAGTGGCACACGGGGGCATCGGCATGACGACGGTAGCCTACGCGTCTGTAAGCCGCAGCGGTCTCTCTTTTGAAGGACAACTCTGGCTGCGAGAGGAGATTGTGCCGGAGCTGAAGAAGCTGACAGACTCCATCCATGCGGAAGGTGCAAAAGCCTCCATCCAGATTGGACACTGCGGCAACATGACCCACCGCGCCACCTGCGGTGAAAAACCGCTCTCCCCGTCCGGACGTTTCAACCTCTACTCCCCGACATTCACCCGCAAGATGACCCTCCATGACATCGACCAGATTGTGGACGACTTCGGGAAAGCCGTAGATTTGTGCCGCCGCGCCGGTTTCGACTGCATCGAGGTCCACGCCGGACACGGTTACCTCATCAGCCAGTTTCTCTCCCCCTACACCAATCACCGTCGCGACGAGTACGGCGGATCTCTTGACAACAGGATGCGTTTCATGCGCCGAATCATCACCCGCGTCATGGAGGAAGCCAAGGACGATATGGCCATCGTAGTGAAAACCAATATGTATGACGGATTCCGCAGTGGCATGAAAGTGGATGAATGCCTAAAGGTGGCACAGGAACTGGAACGTCTGGGCGTTCACGCACTCGTTCTCACCGCCGGCTTTGTCAGCAAGGCTCCCATGGAGGTGATGCGCGGTGCCATGCCCCTCAAAACCCTCGCCTACTACATGAACATGAAAAAGTTCTGGTGGCTCAAGTTCGGACTGCACATCGGAGGTCGCCTGGTCATCCCCACCGTCCCTTACAAAGACGCATACTTCTACGACACCGCCATGAAGTTCCGCCAAACCGTGAAAATGCCGCTGATCTACGTGGGCGGCATGGTTGACAAGGCGGATATGGAAAAAGTCCTTGACTCTGGTTTCGTGGCTTTCCAGATGGCCCGCGCCCTCGTCCACGACACTGACTTCGTCAACAAGCTTCACACCGGCGAACTGACACGCAGCGGCTGCAAACACTCCAACTACTGCATTGGCCGCATGTATACCTTGGACATGAAATGCCACCAATGCATGGAGGGTGAACTGCCCGACAGACTTCAACGCGAAATAGAGAAAGCCGAAAAAGTCATCATGGATGAAAGAACCCGTCCCTAAGACTCTTTCCTTACGCCGCAAATTTCACGGATATAGTCCACCGCCTGCATGTTACGCAGAGACACCACGTCTATCCATCCGCTCTCGATAGGATAGACGTGGTTGTTTTTCACCGCATTCAATAAAGTGTAAGGATAACGGGAGACAAACGCATCATAATCCTCCCGGCGCACAAGGATGATGTCGGGATCCACCTTGAAAAGATATTCCCGGCTTATATTCCAGCCCGTCAGTGAATCGCCTGCGTTCCAGGCACCCGCCAGTTCGATTATTTCTTGGATATGCGTGTTTTTCGGGGCGGTGAAATCACCCCCATCCCCAAATCCTACCACATAATAGACACATTTGCGTTCTTCGGGGTTGGGCGCACTGGCTTTTCGGGCGGCTATCTTCGCCCTCCATTTTTCCGCCTCCGCATTTCCCTTGTCCTCGCATTGCGTAATCCGCCCTATCACTTCCATCATCTCCGCCATGCCCTCCAGTGAGGACTCTTCCACAATGCAAACCACTGGCACCCCCATCTTTTCTATGGTCTCCACATCCTTTTGCGAAACCATGGAACCAATCAGCACCACATCGGGATGCAGAGACAACAAGGTCTCGAAATTGATGTTGTGCATTCCCCCGATTTTGGTAATCCTCTCCGTCTCTGGAGGATATTTGCAAAAGTCGGAAATGCCCACCAGTTTTTCCTGCGCCCCTACCAAGAACATCACCTCGGTGATGGCCGGTGAGATGGAGACGATGCGACGAGGGGCGGTATCCAGTTGCACAGGCCGGTGGTAGGAATCTTCCCATGTGAAGAATGCTTCCTTCGAGGTGGTTTCAGGAGAATGACAGGCCACCAGCAACAACGAAACACTTACAAAGACAGTGACAAAAAAAATTACCTTTCGCATACTATTCTGTTTTGGAATCAAGGCGGCAAAGATAAAAAAATCCCCCACCGGGACGGTAGGGGATCGCATAAATCCGTAAACACGGATTATTGTGCCGTCATGCCATGCTATTTCAAAAGCAATTGGTTATATTTTCTCAAAGACTCCAAGATATTGACTCTCACATGGATGAAATCGTCAGCACCGGCCTCTTTAAGGGCATCGATGCACTCTGTAGGATTGCCGGCCACGAGGAACGGCGTACTGGGGAACTGCGCTTTGCACTGTTTGGCAGCTTCCACGCCGAGTGTGGCGTACTCCTCGTCGGAACTGCACACTACAATAAGGTCGGGTTTTGCCTCCCCGGCGGCCTTCACGCCCTCTTCCACCGTGGCAAACCCGGCAGGCTCCACAATCTGGTAGCCGGCGCAACCGAAGAAATTGGTGATAAAACCGGCACGTGCCTGGCGCATGGCCAAATTACCGACTTTCATCAAATATACTGACGGGCGATGGTGGTCTTTGGCATACCTTTCGGTCTCCAGCCGCAGCTCTTCGAACGCCATGGCGCCCCGGTAGGTCGTCAACCCTTCGCAATCGTCCTTCTTCAACCGTTCAATCTTGTCGGCCATCGTTTCATTGATGTTCGGGTATTGGTTTGTTCCCAACAAAATGTAACGACGAGTGGCAATGTTCATGTCGCGCTTCTGACAACTTTCCCTAATGGAGGACTGAATCGTTCCTTCTTCGATAGCTTTAAGCGCCCCACCTTGTTGTTCAACACTTTGGAAAAGTTTCCAAGCATTTTCGGCAATAGAATTGGTGAGATTTTCCACATAATAGGAACCGGCGGCGGGATCCACGACACGATCCATGAAAGCCTCTTCCTTGAGAATTACTTGTACGTTGCGGGCGATTCGGCGGGAAAATTCGTCAGACTCCTTATAGGCCACATCGAACGGTTGCAACGAAATGGAATCGGAACCGCCAATCACAGCCGACATGCCCTCAGTCGTGCTGCGGAGCATATTGACATATGGGTCGTAAATTGTTTTGTTCCATGTAGAGGCAACTGTATTGATATGGATTTTGTAAGCGCAATCGCATTCTGGTTTATATTGGGCCACCATAGTTGACCAAAGCAGACGGATGGCGCGTAATTTGGCGATTTCCATGAAGTAGTTGGAACCCACAGAGAGCGTAAGTTGCATGCGGGAGGCAACTTTTTCCGGCTTGATGCCCTTCTCCGTACAGAAAGCGAGATACTCGTTAGCCAACGCAAGCGTATAGGCGAGTTCTTGCACGATTGTGGCTCCTGCGTTATGAAGCGTGATGCCGTTCACATTGATGACCTTGAAATTCTTCATGCAGCCATTCATTTCCAACAGAGTCACAGCCTGCATCATATCCTCCTCCATTGATTGCCAGAACTTGTTGTGCCTCAACCGATAGACCAACGGGTCAAAATTAAGGCTTCCTTGTACTTTTTCCTTGTCGAAACCGTGAGCTTCCACATAACTGATGAAAAGTTTCATCAGGTCCAGATAGCTTTTGACGTGGTTGAACTGTACACCGCAAGTATTGAGATCAATGCCGTTGAGAAGTGCGACCAAGGCACCCTCGCTGTCAATGTTGGCGGCATTGAAAGCGACACAGGTGGCGCCGCGCTTGAGTGCATCCACGGCGATGGCATTGGCTTTCTGCGGGTCGCCCTCCTCGACTTCCTGAACGATGTCCCAGTGGTTGTCACGCGCTTTCGTACCGCGGGTATAGGGAAACTCGTTCGGCATGGTCTTCAAATAGTCCAAATCCTGCAAGTTTTCAGCGCGATAATACGGGCGGACTTGGAAACCCTCATCGGTTTTCCATACCAATTTTTTCTCGTAATCGGCGCCTTTGAGGTCTTTATTGATAGTGGCTTCCCACTGTTCCGTAGATACCGGCGGGAATTCGGTGAATAATTTTTCGTCAGTCATAATCCTTTTATATTTTGAGCGGCAAAGATACACTTTTTTACAACGCAAAAAAAAGACGCTGAATTTCTGGCCAGGGCTTACGCATACGGACGCGATTAACCGCGTCCGCTACTGCCTTTAGATTGCTTATAGATTGTTTACAGGCTTACTCTATATATACTCTTGATATACTCTTGAGTAAGGGTAGAGTATATCTATAGTAAGGGTGAAGGCTGGTTTCAGGTTCATCGGCGGCTTTAGCGGATGGGATGAATCAGGCCGGAAATCGGCGTTCCGTATCGTTGCGGTAACCCTGCTACCCGGCATTTGGCAAACCTGATGCGCAAACCCTGTTTTCTCATGGCGATTATATTTCTCAATTATCCTAATAATATTTTCAATCCTATGAAAATCAATATTATACCTCCTATCATCTCGGAGTATTGTCTTATTTTGGGGTTAGATATTTTTTTCACGAAAGAGTATGCGGCATAGGATACAAGAAAAGATGTCAGTCCAATTGTGATTACATTACGGTTAATGTGTGTGTCTTGGATCATGGCGAAGCTAAACCCTACCGCCAAGGCATCGATGCTTGTGGCCACGGCCAAGAGCAGCACATTGCCCCATTTGGTCACATCCATGTTTTTCGGTTGTTCATCTTTGTTCAATATGCTTTCAACCAGCATCTTACCACCTATGAACGCCAATAGGGCGAAAGCAATGTAAGGTCCTGCTTTCCCCAAAGGGCCTAACAAGGATTCTCCAAATATCCAACCAATCAACGGCATCCCGCCTTGGAAGACCCCGAAGGCTAACGAAAAGCGCAGCACATGCCGATGACTCAGGCAAGGGTGCACGATTCCGATGACACAACTCACCGCAAAGCAGTCCATCGCTAAACTCAATGACAGCAAGATAAGTTCTAACCAGTTCATAATCAAGATTTTTTCATTTTTTTATATGTTTGGCAAACCAGCGGCAAAAGTATGGAAAATATGCTGAAGTTTTTTTCACGGTCTGTGTCCTATCGAAAACAATTTTGTATTTTTGCGCCCTGTTTGTTAAATGGTCAATCAATATGAAGAATTTCGCCGTTTTCGGGGTGGGCGGCTACGTGGCACCGCGGCATTTGAAAGCTATCAAAGAAACCGGTAATCAAATGGTTGCTGCGTACGACAGATCGGATAGTGTGGGGATTATAGACAGCTATTTTCCTGATGCGGACTTCTTTACGGAGCTGGAACTTTTTGACCGCCATGCCTCAAAGTTAAAGCAAACTGAAAACCAGTTGGATATTATATCAGTGTGTACACCAAACTACTTGCACGATGCCCATACCCGATATGCTTTGCGCCTGGGGACGGATGTGATTTGCGAAAAACCGCTGGTTCTTAATCCTTGGAATGTGGATGTGCTGCAGAACGTTGAAAATGAAACAGGTAGGCGTGTATATAACATTTTGCAGCTTAGATTGCACCCTGCTATTGTTGCTCTGAAGCAAAAGATTGACAATGCTCCCGACAACACTGTTCATGATGTCGATTTGACCTATATCACCTCCCGCGGCCACTGGTACTACACAAGTTGGAAAGGGGCGGAAAGCAGGAGCGGCGGTATTGCCACAAACATCGGAATTCATTTCTACGACATGCTCTGCTATATTTTCGGCAGAGTGCAGGAAAACATCGTGCACGTGGCCACCCACGACCGTGTGGCCGGTTTCATCCGTTTCGACAGGGCGCGTGTTCGTTACTTTTTGAGCATCAACCGGAACACACTGCCGAAAGAGGTGTCAGAAAGTGGGAAAACGACTTTCCGACAGATAGTCATCAATGGGGACCCCTTTGAATTCAGCGACGGCTTTACGGACTTGCATACAGAGAGTTACCGTCGTATTCTGGCCGGAAAAGGTTTTGGTCTGGATGAGGTTCGCCCTTGTATCCAGATTGTTTATGACATCCGAAACGCCACGCCTGTGGGCTTGAAAGGCGACTACCATCCGTTGGCATCCCTCCCGTGCGAGAGTCACCCTTTTATGAGATAAAAAAACAGCAATATGGCCATTAAGCAATTGATTGAATCAAAAGTGTACCAACGGTTTATGAGAAGACTGCTGTGGTATTCCCTTCCTACATTCCTAATTGGAGTCCTGTCTCTGCTGATGCATTGGAAAGGCGGGAATATCCTTATCGTTTTGGGCGGTGGCAGTTTGATTATTTGGATGATTTATTTTTTGATCGGAAAGGTGGTGACTCGTGAATAGGTTGACAAGGATTCTCTTCGTCTGTCACGGGAATATTTGCAGAAGTCCGATGGCAGAGTTTGTGATGAAACGGAAAGTTGAAGAAGCAGGCCTCTCCGATCGCTTTGAGATTGCCTCCGCCGCCACGAGCCGCGAGGAGATAGGCAATCCAGTCTATCCTCCTGCGAAACGGATGTTAGAAGCACATGGCATTTTCTGTGCAGGCAAAGTTGCCCGGCAGTTGACTCGCGCCGATTATGCATATTTCGACTATATTGTCGCCATGGACCAGAACAATCTGAAGAATCTGCAACGCCTCATAGGCCAGGACACTGAACATAAGATATCGTTGTTGATGGACTACACTGACACTCCAAGGGATGTGGCCGACCCGTGGTACACTGGCGATTTCCAAGCTACGTGGGAGGATGTTCAGCGTGGATGTGACGGATTTTTGTCCTTGCTCCAAGGGTAACCGGTTGTTTCCCTTTTTCCCTAAGACAGGTGATGAAGTTCTGTGCCATTTTGAAAGATTTCTTCCAAAACCATCACGGATTTTAGCCGATATTTGTTAATTAAAAAATTAAAATGAGTTAATTATCAGCTATAATGCATTGAAACAAAGCGTTTTGAAAAAAATTTTCAAAACGCTTGTTTTTTATTGTGTTTTGATGTATTTTTGCCAAGACAAAATGAAGACGAAATGAAAAAGATTTTTTGTTTGACATGTATCTTGTTCGTGTATGTGTACGTTGTAGCGCAAAACAGCGATAGTACACATAAAATAATGTTCTATAATGTGGAGAATCTGTTTCACCCTTCAGACGACAGTCTGACTGCAGATGACGATTTTACTCCGACGGGCAGCTATCACTGGACCTATAAAAAGTATTACTTGAAAATTTCCATGGTTGGGAAGGTGATTGTGGCGGCGGGGATGGGTGACCCGCCGTGGCTTGTCGGACTTGCGGAGATAGAGAACGAACAGGTTGTCAGAGATTTGTGTTTCAGGTCTCCGCTAAAGAAATATGGTTACCGCTATGTACACTATGATTCTCCTGACCGGCGCGGGGTCGATGTCGCATTGCTCTACAGAGACAGTTGCGTGCAGGTGCTGCGAAGCCGCAAGGTGCCTGTGGCATTCCCCTTCGACACTGTCGCCCGTAACCGTGATATGTTGTACGCAGTGGTGCGTTTCCCCTCTGGGGACTCGCTCCATGTGTTTATCAATCATTGGACTTCGCGCTACGGGGGATATGCGGCTACCGTTCCCAAGCGGAACCATTATGCCAAAGTGCTTCGACGTTGTGTGGATTCGCTGATGGATGAAAATCCATATGCTAAGATTCTGATTACCGGCGATTTCAATGACTATGCCAATGATGAGAGCATGCTTTTTCATTTGCGGGCGAAGGAGTTTGGGCCTTATTTGCCACGCGACACGCTCTATAATTTGATGCTCCCGTTGACTCGGCAGAGTCGCTACGGTTCGCATAAGCATGAGGACTTTTGGGGTTGTCTGGATCAGTTTGTTGTGTCGGATGCGTGGCTGACGGCCACCTCGGGTGTCCGTCAGGTGGGGGAGGCGCAAGTCTTTGATGCGGAGTTCCTGCTGGTGGAAGACGAGAAATACGGGGGGAAGAAAAATTACCGTACGTTTCTCGGCCCACGATATATAGGGGGCTTTGCGGACCATTTGCCCGTATATGTGAGGTTTCGTGACGGTGATGTCGCAGAGGAAGATCCCTGAAGTTTGACAGGGAGGGTCATTTGGCTGAGAAAACGTTGTGACCGTTGGCTTTGAGTATCAGCTGAGCCTCTCGGTTCTGCATAATGCTGCCCCCAAATTCGTTGAAGTTGAAAACATGCGGATTTGAAAACCAGTTGTTTATATTCATCTGTAAAGTGATATGTGTCGTACAGTCTTTAACGATGGGGCAGCGGTCGGGAAGCGGGAGAGTGACAGTGAAATTGTTGTCGTCAAAGCCATTTTCGCCGGTGATTTTCCCTGTGTGGAGGTTGAAAGGATTTCGGTTACCGGATTCATCCCACCAATGGCCGTTGATTTTCATGTAGTGGTAGCCTCCTCCCAGGGGACCCGGCCAACTCATGTTGTTTTCCGGAGGGTTCGGGAATGCGCCTGTGGCGTTCTGCGCTCCTTCCAGTCCGAACACGAATGTGATGTACGCATAATCATCGGCGGGGATGGCATCGGCAATATCCCATTCAAGTGTTCCGGGCATTCGCACATCCGTATAATGCACCCCCTGGTGGTCAACTACTTCCACTGTCTCACCTGAGGTGGACATAAGTTTGATCTTGGAGATGAAAAACTGCACGTCAGTCACATCATAATGATTCCCAGCTGCATTCCTGTACTTGGCGGAGTCTAACAGCAAGGGGGCTTCGTCAACCAAAAAAGAGAAATGCAAGGTAATTTGGCCGGTCGGGTTCTGGCAGCTGAAAGCGGCCAATCCTGTCAGCAGAATGATAGAGGGCAAGAAGAGCTTACCATTCATCGACGAACTCTTCTGCAGGTTGCATGCCTTCTTCCAGAGATTCGATGAGTTTGTTCATCTCTTCGTCAATTTGGCTGAGGTAGCCGAACATGCTGGGAGTCCAACCTGAGGCGGAGGTGTTGAACCAAGCCTCTATGGGCGCGGAGCCGGTTGCTTTCTCCTTAAAGTCGGTGATGGTATAGCGATAGCGATTGTCACGGCATTCGAGCTTGAAGTTGTAATAGACGATATTTTTGAAGCGCATGACACCGTCTTTGTCTTTGTAGAATATCCGCACGCTGGAACGCATATTGATGATGCCTTTCTCGGGGTCAGCGCTTTTGATAACCTCGCCTGTGTTTTTATAGAATTTTTTTGCCCATCCCATAGCTCTGTCATACAGAACTTTAGGTGTCCCTTCCTGTTTCACGACATCTTGGTAGGTGACAAGACCGGTGCGCTCGTCAATGGGAAGGTTCGGGGCTTCGGGAATCTCTTGCTTTTGGGCGAAAACAGCCGTACTTGTAAAAATTACAGCCAGAAAAACGATGATTCTTTTCATTTTTGTCTTATTAAGGTTTGGAAATATAAGTCATACGCATTTTTCTCGTCTTTGGGCACATAAAGGTTCTCCACCAACTGCCACTCCTCCTCATTGATATCAGGGAACCAGACATCGGCCACAAAATCCGAGACTATTCGGGTGAGGTAAAGTTTATCGGCATAAGGCAGAAAAAGGCGGTACATGGTGGCGCCTCCCATCACGAAAGCTTCTTCGTCGTCGTGTACAAGGGCAATTGCCTCTTCGATCGAGTGTACCGTTTCCGCCCCTTCGAAGGCCATGTTGCCCAAGGTGATGACGATGTTACGCCGGTTTGGCAGGGGCTTTTTGGGCAGGGATTCCCAGGTGCGGTCTCCCATCAGCACAGTGTGCCCCGATGTGATTTCCTTGAAATGTTTCAAATCCACAGGAAGATGACACAGCAGCCTGTTCTGATAACCCAGCTCCAAACGCTGACCTACAGCGGCAATCATACTTATACTCATATTACGAAATGTTTTTGCAAAAGTACAATTGTTGTGGTCTTCCAAAGGGGTTTCGGAATAAAAATATCAACGTTGCGATGTTGGTTTGTCACAGTTGTCCCTACACGATGATTCAGCAATGTAATTTATACGTCTTAGCGTATTTATAATTTGTGTATTTTTGCAAGTTTTTTCAAAAATATATAAAATGCAGAATATCAGAAACATCGCCATCATTGCACACGTTGATCACGGTAAAACCACTCTTGTGGACAGAATTTTATATCAGTCACATCTTTTCCGAGAGAATCAGCAGGTGCAGGATTTGGTGTTGGATAGCAACGATTTGGAAAGAGAGCGGGGGATCACCATTTTATCCAAGAATGTTTCCGTTCGCTATAAAGGGACTAAAATCAATGTGATAGACACTCCGGGGCACAGTGACTTCGGAGGAGAGGTGGAGCGTGTGCTCAACATGGCAGACGGTGTGCTTTTAGTGGTGGATGCTTTTGAGGGTCCCATGCCCCAAACGCGTTTCGTCACGCAAAAAGCCATCGAGCTTGGGCTGAAACCCATTGTGGTTATCAACAAAGTTGACAAGCCCAACTGCCATCCCGACTTGGCCCAAGAGGCCGTATTCGAATTGATGTTCAATCTCGGCGCTTCTGATGAACAGCTTGACTTCCCCACTGTCTACGGCTCTGCCAAGAACGGCTGGATGGGGCCCGACTGGAACAATCCCACCTCTGACATTTCCTACCTTCTGGACACTATCATCGAGCAAATTCCCGCCCCGAAAGTGGAATCCGGCAACCTTCAGATGATGATTTCCTCCCTCGACTACTCCTCGTATGTGGGGCGTATCGCCGTGGGACGCGTGAAGCGTGGCACAATTCAGTGGGGACAGAATGTCTCCCTCGTGAAACGTGACGGCACCATCAAAACTTCCAAAATCAAGGAACTATACGTTTTCGAGGGTTTGGGGAAGGAGAAATACAAAGAGCCTGTGGAGGCAGGCGAAATCTGCGCACTGCTCGGGCTTGACGATTTCGAGATTGGCGACACGGTGGCGGATTTCGAGAACCCTGAACAGTTGCCGCCCATCAAGGTGGATGAACCGACCATGAGCATGCTCTTCACCATCAACAACTCCCCGTTTTTCGGCAAGGAAGGCAAATACGTCACATCCAGGCATTTGCGCGACCGCCTTTTTGCTGAGTTGGAGAAAAACCTGGCCATGCGCATAGAAGAGACCGATTCCCCGGATCGTCTTAACGTTTTCGGTCGCGGCATCCTGCATCTCTCCATTCTCATTGAGACGATGCGCCGGGAAGGATATGAGATGCAAGTAGGACAGCCTCAAGTCATCATCAAAGAGATTGACGGACAGAAATGCGAACCCGTAGAACAACTCACCGTGCTGGTGCCGGAGGAGATGTCAAGTCGCGTAATCGACTATGTGTCAAGGAAAAAAGGTGAGCTTATGTCAATGGACACTGTCAACGACCGGGTACACCTCAACTTCACGATACCGTCCCGTGGTCTCATCGGGTTGACCAACCAGCTGTTGACGGCCACGGAGGGCGAAGCCATCATTTCCCACCGTTTTGTCGAGTTCCAGCCGTGGAAGGGTGACATTCCGGGCCGCCACGCCGGGTCCCTCATCGCCATGGAAACCGGCCAGGCGTATGCCTATTCGCTGAACAAGCTCCAGGACCGCGGCCGTTTCTTCATCGAGCCTAACGACCAAGTCTATGCCGGCCAGATTATTGGTGAACACATCCGCCAGGGAGATTTGGTGGTGAACGTGTGCAAGTCGAAAAAACTGTCGAACATGCGTGCTGCCGGCTCCGATGAGAAGCTCGTGCTTGCCCCGGCCATCAAATATTCTTTGGAGCAGTTCATGGAATTCATCGCAAAAGACGAGTACCTGGAAATCACCCCGCTGAGTTTGCGCGTACGTAAAATCATCCTTGACGAGAATGAGCGCAAACGCGCCGAGAAACGCAATACCGATAATTAGAACGCATGCGCAAGGAGGTCTTTTACGAACATCTGTGTGAGGAGCTTCGGCAAAACCGCAGTCTCTATCCGTATTATAAGCTGACGGACGGGTCGCCTTCGAGGCAGCTGTTCCGCAAGGCCTACTTCATACAACGGTTAGCCTATCTGGACCGGCACGTGGATTTGAACAAACATCCAAAAATATGGGATTGTGGTTGCGGCTACGGGACCACGGGGTTCTATTTTGCCATGCAAGGGCAGCCGGTCTATGGTACGACACTTGAATATTATCCTGAACAGTGGGAGGCACGGCGGGTGTTCTGGAGCCAATATGGCAATGCCAATCTCTGCACATTCCTCTATGCCAATCTCTTCGACCAAGTCATTGAGCCAGCCAGTTTCGACTATATCATTTTGCAGGACACCCTCCATCACATCGAGCCTGTTGACGGTGCACTGCCGATTTTCTATAATGCATTGAAACCCGACGGAAAACTGATTCTCATTGAGGAGAATGGAGGCTGTCTCGTCAAGAGTGCCATGTTATTCGCGCAACGCGGTAACAGGAGGGTGATTTCCCTGTATGATGAACACCTGAAAAAGGAGATTCTTATGGGAAACGAGAACATTCGGTCGGAAAAGGAGTGGCGCAAGCACTTCACCCAAGCTGGTTTCCGCCTCATTGAAGACAGCCTACAATATATCCGATTCTTTCCATCCTTTCGGTTTGACGAAACGAATTTGCAGAAAAACATCGAAAAAGAGCAAATCATATGGAAAAAAAGCGCATTTTTGCGGCAACATGCCTTTTGGGGTATTAACATGGTGTTTTGCAAGTGAAAGGCTTGTGGACGGGCGACGATAATAATTAAAACAATATTGATATGAAAGAACAAGAAGAAAAGAATTGTCTGACAGAGAGCCGTTCGCGCAAATTCTGGCGCGTGGTGTTAGGCTCTATGGTGGGTTTTGTGCTTGCCAACATTATCGTAGGCGTGCTCGGTATCCTGATGTTCCTTGGGATAATCGCTTCTTTCCAGAAGATCGACAACACCTCGTCAAGCACGGTGAAGGATAACAGCGTCCTATTGGTTGACCTTGCCGTACCCATTGAGGAACGCGCAGTGGACATGCCTTCCGTTTTCGGGGACTATGCGCAGCAGAATATGGGGCTGGACAAAATTCTCTCTTCCATAAAAGCCGCTGCCGGTGATTCGAAAATAAAGGGTATTTATCTGAAATCCAGTACAGTAGGAGGATCTCCAGCGACAGTGAAGGCTATTCGTGACGCTTTGTTGGATTTCAAGAAGTCGGGAAAGTTCATCTATGCCTACAGTGACATCTATGCGCAAAACGGCTATTACATGGCCTCTGTTGCCGATAAGGTGCTGTTGAACCCTTCTGGCGACCTGAGTCTGAAGGGCTATGCCTTTCAGGTGATGTTCTATAAGAACCTCATAGACAAGCTGGATGTGGATGTGCAGATTTTCCGCCACGGGCAGTTCAAGAGTGCGGTGGAACCCTATTTTCTCGATAAAATGAGCGACGCCAATCGTGAGCAGATGTCCACGCTGGCCCATTCGCTGTGGACGGTTTTTGTGCAGGATGTCGCCAAATCGCGTAATATTTCCGTTGAAGATCTCAATGATATCGCCGACAACCTGCTCTGTTCTTCCCCGAAGGAGGCGTTGAACCTGAAATTGGTGGATCAACTGGGTTATGCCGACGAAGCGGAGAAATTGATTAAAGCCAAGCTGAACCTGGGCAGTGACGACAAGGTCAACTACGTGACGGTTGGTCAATATGCGGAGTCGGTGCCGGAAAAGAGCACGACTGGACGGAAAGTGGCGGTGTTTTATGCCTACGGTGACATCAGCGACGGCAAAGGGGATAGCGAGCGCGGTATCTACTCCGAGACATTCGTCAGGGAGTTCCGAAAAGTGTACAAAGACCAGGATGTGAAGGCTATCGTACTGCGGGTCAACTCCCCTGGCGGCAGTGCTTTGGCTTCTGAGAACATATGGCATGAGATTGAAAAGGCTAAGGATGCCGGTAAGCGCATTGTAGTCTCCATGGGCGACTATGCGGCTTCGGGGGGATACTATATCTCCTGCAATGCGGACTACATCATTGCCGAGCCTAACACGATCACCGGTTCCATCGGCGTTTTTGGCATGGTCCCGTCGATGCAGCGCTTTCTGAAAAACAAGGTGGGAATTACCATCGATCAGGTCGGTTCCAACAAGCACGCCGACCAAGGCGGCCTTTTCCGCCCGTTGGACGAATTGGAAAGCGAAAAGCTGCAGGCCTCCATAGAAGAGATTTACGGCACATTCACGAAACGTGTGGCTGACGGCCGGAAACTTCCGGTAAGCTATGTGGATAGCATCGGCCAGGGTCGCGTGTGGGCCGGCAGCGACGCCCTCAAACTCGGATTGGTCGATAAACTCGGCTCCTTGGATGATGCTGTGATTAAAGCAGCTGAACTCGCGTTGCTTGACAATTACGATGTCTGCTACTATCCCAAGCAAAAAGACTGGTTCTCCTTGATGTTCAATATAAAAGACGACGCGGTGGACGCTGCCATGCGCCAGCGGATGGGACAGTTCTACTATATCTTCGAGGGGATGCAACAGGTGCTGTTGAACGAGGGGGTGCAGGCGCGTATGCCGATGTCTTTCATCATCGAATAGCGGAAATTTTAAACTCATTCACATAAAAAACACATGTTATGTCTCCTAATTTCTACACCACAGCCTTTAATATCTATTTATGGGTCATGATTGGAATCGCAGCTGTAGTATTCGTCGCACTTTATTTTGTAAAGGCCGGTTACGGCATGTTCGTTTCCAACAAATGGGGAAAGTCAATCAACAACAAGGTGGCATGGTTTCTGATGGAGTTTCCGATTTTCATCGCCATGATCGTCATTTGGTTGCTTTCCCCGCATCGCTTTGACCTTGTCCCGATGATTTTCCTGCTCATTTTCGAGATGCACTATTTCCAACGCTCTCTTGTCTTCCCTTGGCTGATGAAAGGGAAATCCAGCCAAATGTCGTTGGTGGTCATGTTCATGGGCATAACTTTCAACCTTTTGAATGCCATAATGCAGGGATATTGGATTTTCTTTGAATCTTACAACTGTGATTATCATGCATTTGGACTTTCATATCAGGACACGGCATGGCTATGGTCTCCTCAGTTTGTCATTGGCTTCATTATCTTCATTTTCGGATTTTACGTCAATTTGAGATCTGATTACATTATCCGACATTTGCGCAAAAGCGACAACGACACCAAACATTATCTTCCAGAAGGGTTCATGTTTGAATATGTCACAAGTGCCAACTATTTAGGTGAATTGATTGAATGGTTAGGTTTTGCGATTCTCACGTGGTCGATTTCAGGGTTGGTGTTTTTCATCTGGACGTTTGCGAACCTGGTGCCGCGCGCGGACGCCATCTACAAGCGCTACCAGCAGGATTTTGCCGCTGAAATGGGGCGCAAGAATCTGAAGAGGGTGTTCCCGTTTGTGTATTGACACGCCGCTATTCGTATCGCAGCGCCGAAATTGGATCCATGTTGGCGGCCTTCTTTGCGGGATACCAGCCAAAGAAGATGCCGGTGAGTGCGCATACTATAAACGACCCCAGAATGGCCATTTCACTGACTACGAAGGGCATCTTCATCAGTCGGGAGGCCACGTAGGAGATAAGTAGTCCCAGAATGACGCCGATCACCCCGCCAATCAGGCTCAGAATCACACTTTCACTCAGAAACTGCAATTTGATGTCTCGGTTGTGCGCCCCAATGGCCATGCGCAGGCCTATCTCCTTGGTGCGCTCCGTCACGGTGACGTACATGATGTTCATGATGCCGATGCCTCCCACCACCAGAGAGATGGACGCGATTGCAGCTAACAGTGTGGTCATCAGGCCGGTGACGGAGCTGATGGTGGAAACCAACTCTTCCTGGGTGCGTATGTCGAAGTCATCGTTTTGGCCGGCTTTGATACCGTGGTTACTGCGCAAAATGTAGGTGATTTCCGTGGCGGCCAATTCTGATTCCTCTTCTGAGATGGCCGATGCAAACATCATATTGAAATAGTTGATTCCCAAAAAGCGTTTCTGGATTGTAGTGTAGGGCGCCAGTACAATGTCGTCCTGGTCATTGCCCATCCCGTTTTGACCTTTTTCCGCCAGCACTCCAATGACCGTCATCGGGATGGAGCCAAAACGGATGGTCTTGCCGATCGGATTCTCTCCATCGGTGAATAACTCGTTCACCACAGTCTGTCCGATGACACACACTTTATTGTAGCGCTTGACGTCATCGTCCGTGAACATTATCCCCTCTTTCAGTTCGTATTTCCGGATGTTTAAATAGGATGCGGACACCCCGTTAATGGAGCAGCTGTGGTTGTTGTTGCCATAGATTAGCTGCTTGTTACTGCTAACCATCGGCGAAATGTCGGCTACGTAGCGGGTATTTTTGACTAAAGATTCCAAGTCTTTGTTGTCCAATGATTTGGAGGATGTCATGCCCATGTCCACACCACCTCTTTGCTGTCTGGCGGGCATAATCATGATCATGTTGGAACCCATAGAGGAGAGTTCAGACTTGACACTTTGCGTCGAGGCCTGACCGATACTGACCATGGCGATGACAGAGGCTATGCCGATGACTATGCCGAGCATGGTCAGTGCTGTGCGCATCTTGTTGCGGAACAGCGAACTGAAAGCCACTTTGATGAGGTTTCCGATATTCATAGCTTAATCTTCTTTGATGAGGTTGATGGCGGACAGTGCGGCGGCCGCCGACTGAGTGTCAATAGGGGTGTCTTCGATGATTTGCCCGTCCCGAAGTTTGATTTTACGGGTGGTAAAGGTTGCTATATCAGGCTCGTGCGTAACGAAGGCGATGGTTTTACCTTGATTGTGGAGATCCTGGAACAGACTCATGATTTCGTAGGAGGTGCGGGTGTCAAGATTGCCGGTGGCCTCGTCGGCAAGGAGGATGACGGGGTCGTTGACCAAAGCGCGGGCGATGGCCACACGTTGTTGTTGGCCACCCGACAGCTGATTGGGCATGTGTTCCATGCGACTTTCCAGACCTACTAATTTCAAGGCCGCGACTGCACGGTCACGGCGCTCTTTGGCTGGCACTTCGCTGTTGTAGAAGAGAGGCAGTTCCACGTTTTCAATGGCCGTGGTACGCGCCAAAAGGTTGTAGTTCTGGAATACAAAGCCGATTTTCCGATTTCTTAGTGTCGACAACTCATTTTTACTCAGTTTCTTGATAGATACTCCATCAATGATGTAGTCACCGGCGGTGGGTGTGTCCAAGCAGCCGAGAATGTTCAGCAGTGTCGATTTACCGGAACCGCTGGTGCCCATGATGCTAACAAATTCCCCTTCGGTGATAGTGAAGGAGACTCCTCGCAGGGCGCGTACATCCTCGCTGCCGACCCGAAACACGCGTTCCAGCTTTTCCACTTTCAATATGTCTTTTGCCATAACTCTTTGTCCTTTTATGGGGAGGATGTTTACGGTACGCTACCGGCTTTTCCGTTTCGGCGGACCGGGCATGAACGGATTGGAGCTGCTGTCCTTTTGGCTCTTTTGGTGCGGAGTCGCCTCATTTACGCTGGTCACAATCTCTTCACCTTCCCGCAGGCCGTCGGCGACTAAGGTGTTCACCCCGTTGTTCAATGCTACCGTTATGCTTCTTTGCTCGTAGGCCGTTTCCCCTTTCTTCACCCAAATGGTCTTCTTCGTGATGTCTTTCAGACCTTGAGCGAGTTCTTCCTGGTTCTTGTAAAGTGATTTGAAGGTGTAGCCTTTCTTTTCAAATTGCTTCATCACGTCAGGTTCAAAGGAGAAAAAGATCGCTGTCAAGGGAATGCAGACACCGCTCTCTTTTTTGGTGGTGATGGTCACGCTGGCGGTCATGCCGGGGAAAAGCTTGCTGTCGGGGTTAGGGGCGTTGATGATAACCGTGTATGTCACCACGTTGGAGGTTACCGTTGGGTTGATACGCACCTCTTTGACCGTGCCCGTGAAAACATCGTCAGGGAAGGCATCGACGGTGAAAATGACGGGTTGACCGGCTTTCACCTCACCGATGTCCGCTTCATCCACAGATGCCTCCACTTGCATTTGGGTAAGGTCGTTGGCAATGGTGAACAACGTGGGGGTGTTGAATGAGGAGGCCACGGTCTGGCCTTCTTCCACGGCTTTGTCCATGATAATACCGTCGATGGGGGAGTAGATGGTGGCGTAGGAGAGGTTCGTCTGCGCACGCGACAGGTCCGACTGGGCCGTCTTGAGCTGGTTCTTGGCCAAAGTCAACGAGTTGATGGCTGATTCGTATGCTTCCAGCGTGGCGGCTTTGTTGTCATACAAAGTCTTGACACGGTCGAACTGCTGCTGCGCTAAGGTCAAGTTACTCTGGGCGTTCGACACGCTGGCCTGTGCCGTCTTCATCTGCTCGTTCAGATTGGAACGGTCGAGTTCGGCCAAAAGCTGCCCTTTTTTCACCACGGAGTTGAAATCCACGTAGATGTGTTCCACAATGCCGGACACCTGCGTGCCGACGTCCACTTTATAGACAGGCTGTACTTCGCCAGTTGCGGTCACAGTGACCTCGATGCTGTCAATTCGGCTTCGCTCGGTCATCACCTGTAACTCGCTTTTCTTGCCTCTTTTCAATGTGAACATCAGAATCAGCACAAGTAAAACCACCGCGATGATTCCAAAAGCCCACCATAGTTTCTTAGATTTCTTCATATTTTTTCTTTTATTACTTCTTTTCAACATCTGTCCCCACACCGAACGTCGTTTGATGTGGGTCATTTGCACTGTGTGCGCATTTCCTCTTTGAGGTTGGCCTACCTTACAATGTGACAGGGATTCCCATATAGACATCCAGGATCTTGCGCTTCAGAACGTAGGAATATTTCGCTTCCATGAAATCGTTGAGCTCGTTGAGGAAATTGGTCTGCTGTTGGATAAGGTCGACGGCAGTCACGGAACCGTATGTGAACCTTATACCGTATGATTTGTAGTTTTCGAGATAGGCGTTCATTTTGGCTTCCGCTGCGATGAAATCATTCTGGGCGTTCATCACTTCCATGAAACCCTCTTGAAGTTGTTGTGCAAGGCTGTATTTGGTCTCCATGTAGTCCAATTCACGTTGCATTTTCCGATATTCAGCCTGCTTGACGTTGTTACGCACCGTGCCGCGCTGGTAAATCGGGATGCTGAGCGTGAGACCGATGTTCTCCCCAAGACCATGCCACAATTGCGTACCCCAGGCGGTGTTCGGGGAAGTCAAGTTGGATCCGTTATAACCAGTGCTGATGCCTGCATTGGCGGTAAGTGTTGGATAATAAGCTGATTTTTGGAGCTTTATATCATAATCGGCAATGAAAATCTCGTTCTGGCTACTTTTCAATTCAGGCAGATACTCCAAGCTCTTGTCCATCAATTCTTGAAATGCCGGCATCTCAAGGCTTTTGAACAGTGTTGTGCTGTCAGGGCGGACAATGGTAATCTCCAAAAAAGGGTCTATTGACAATAAACTTTTGAGTTTCAGATAACTGGATTTGATGTTGTTTTTATAGTTCTCCAGCGAGTAAAGGTCCTCTATATATTGGGCATGCAGGATTTTGTAATCGCTTTCGAGAATTTGTCCGACAGTGAGTTTTTGGGCGCCCTGCTCAACTTGTTCCTTACTTTTGATAATTACTTGTTCCTGGTACTTGAACATATCTTCGTTCATCATGATGGTCAGGAAAGCCCTGATCACCGCAACACGGAGCTCGTTTTTGTTGCTTTCCAACAAATGTTGCGACTGATACACGTCCAGATAGCGTTGCTTGATACTGTTGGCATTATATAAACCGTTAAAAAGGGTCATGCCGGCATTGATGCCATAGTTGCCACCCCAGCCGACAGATTTCTCATAGTTGCCAAAGTTGACATTTTGCGACATGGACGCCGACACGGAGGGGGCAATGTTCGCTTTGGCCTGTTTCAAGTTCAATTCCGTGGAGGAGACATTGATGCCGGAAGATTGAAGGGAAAAGTTGTGGCTCTCTGCGTAATGCAGGCATTCTTCGAGGGTGAAAGAGAGCTTTTGGAGAGTGTCTTGTGCTTTTATCAGACTGTTAACCAGTAATATAAAGCAAAGTAACAGAGTCAGTCTTTTCATACATTCGTCATATTTGTGTGTAATACCGACAAACGTTTTTTAAGGAGGTTTAATTGTTATCCGATTTTTTTGTACTTTTGCCGCCGAAAACCGGCCCCGTAGTTCAGCTGAATAGAACGTCAGATTCCGGTTCTGAAAGTCGTGGGTTTGAATCCCGCCGGGGTCACAAAAACAGTCCGTATGAACATCGAAAAATACGACGAAATCCGGGCTTCATTACCCGCCGGTGTGCGCCTGGTCGCCGTCTCCAAATTCAAACCGGCGGAGGACATAGCCGCACTGTACCAACATGGACAGCGCGTTTTTGGCGAGAATCACGCACAGGAGATGAAAGCCAAACACGAAATGCTCCCAAAAGACATAGAATGGCACTTCATCGGGCATCTTCAGACCAATAAGGTCAAATATATCGCCCCATATGTTTCTCTTATTCACAGCATTGACAGTTTCGAGCTACTCAAGGAGGTCAATAAGCAAGCCATCAAAAACAATAGGGTGATTCCCTGTCTGCTGCAATTCCATGTCGCTGAGGAGGAAACCAAGTTCGGGTTTACATCCGAAGAGTGCGCGGCAATGCTCAAAAGTCCTGAATTCCAAGAGCTAAAAAACGTTAAAATCCATGGGGTCATGGGCATGGCCACCTTCACTGACAATAAAGAGCAAGTACGCGGAGAGTTCCAGCACCTCCATCGTATCTTTCAAGATTTGAAAACGCAGTTCTTCTCGCAAAACCATGATTTCAAAGAAATCTCGATGGGTATGAGTGAGGATTATCACATCGCCTTAGAAGAAGGCAGCACCCTTGTACGTATCGGCAGCTCTATTTTCGGTCCCAGGAATTATGATAAGTAGCGGGCGGACACGAGATTTATCGTCTTATGCATTTGATTGAAAAACAAAACCTTAAAAATTACAACACCTTCGGAATGGAGGTCGTGACAAAATCTTTTCTGCAGGTGGACAGTGCCGAAGAGGTACCTTATATCATCGAAAACTATTTGCAACGTCATCCCTATTATCTGCTGGGAGGAGGAAGCAACACGCTGTTTACCAAGGATTTTGATGGAATAATAGTACATCCGGCATTCTCAGGCATTGGGTTGGTCGGGCAAAGAGGCGGAGAGGCGGTCGTGCGTGTGGCTGCTGGAGAACAGTGGGACAACCTCGTCCAATACTGCATAAGGAGAGAATACTATGGGTTAGAGAATCTTACGGGAATTCCTGGGCTTGTGGGGAGCGCTCCTGTTCAAAACATTGGCGCCTACGGGGTGGAGCTCAAGGACACACTCCTGAAGGTGGAAGGCTATAGGATTTCCACCGGAGAGGCTTTTGAGCTGACACGAGACGAGTGCCAATTTGGCTACAGAAACTCGATTTTCAAGCAGAAGCTGAAAAACGACTGCTTCATTACTTATGTCTGGTTCCGACTTTCTTGTATCAGACATTTCACAATGACGTATCAAGGTTTGTCCAAGGTATTGGAAGAAAGAGAGTTGCCGCTGACATTGCGGAATGTTTCCGAATGTGTGCGCACTATTCGGGACACGAAGTTGCCGAATCCGGCTGTCGTTGGAAATGGGGGCAGCTTCTTCAAGAATCCTGTAGTGACAGCGGAGAGGTATGAAGCTCTGGTGTCGGCATTTCCCGATCTTGTCGCGTATGATGCCCCTGACGGAAAAAAGAAACTCTCTGCAGGCCAGTTAATTGAGAAGGCAGGTTGGAAAGGAAGGCGCGTAGGTAACGCCGGTACATGGGAAAACCAGGCATTAGTGCTGGTGAACTACGGCGGTGCTACTCCTGATGAGGTTCTTCACGTGGCCGACAGTATTGTAGATGATGTTAATCGTTTGTTTAACATCGTGTTAGAGATGGAAATCAATCGGATATAATGGGGACGTGTTAAATTTTCTCCCGAAAAACACGTCTATAGGAAACATTTCAATTAAATCATGCAAGAAGGGAACCCTATTTTGAAAACCATCGTAAAAAGCCTGCAATCCGCGCTGCTTTTCTGTTGTGTGGCCCTGCTGTTTGGTGGGTGCGACCCTTTTGGTCGCGGCAATCAATTCGACAGTGTCCTGTTGTCAGGCTATTGGGTGAGTGGCACGCTACACGAGTACTACAATGCGTCAGGCACCGGGTATACGTGGGACACGCTGGATGATGTCACAGAGGAAGAAGCACAACCTTTTACATGGACACTTGAGGGAAGCACCCTCACTCAGATTCACAAGATGGAAATGGGGGGTAATGTGCCGAAAACCTACACCGTCACCAAGCTGAATGCCAACACATTGGAGTATCATGACGCATACGGAAAATACTATACTTTCACCAAAGAACAATGAAGAAGGGACTGAAAATAGGGCTGATTTCATTCGGGTCGCTGCTTGCCATGGTTGCCATTACGGCAGCCGTCCTGCTTTTTCACATTTTCTCACCTTCGAAATTGGCGAAAATCGTCAATGACCAAGCCGGCAAATTCCTCACTTGCGACTTCCATATCGACAATGTAGGGCTCACTTTTTTCAAAACATTTCCCAAAATCGGACTGGACTTGGAAAATGTGGTGTTGAAAAATCCCCAAAACGGGGTGGTTTCGGACACTCTGTTGTATGCAAAAAGTTGCGTGGCATCCTTGAACATCCGTGAACTTCTTAAAAACAGGCATGCGGAAATTAACGATTTTTCACTTTGCGACGGATTGGTAAATCTCTACATAGACGAACAAGGCAATGGGAACTATAACGTGTTCGTCACGCATCCCAATGACACGTCTTCAGAAAATTATACGATTGATCTTCAGAAAGTTAAAGTAAACAATCTGGATGTCCGCTACCTGAATGCCCAAACAAAGCAGAGGGCCGCCGCGAAAGAGGCGGATTTGACAGTCAAAGGGACGTTTGCAGAAAATCTCATCGAAGGCTATGCCAAAGCAGCGGCCAAAAACCTGCACTTTGAGATCGCCGACAGCTCTCTGCTGTACTTGTCCGGTGATGACGTGCAAGTCACTTACGAGGGCTCTTTCACAAACTTTAACCTCATTGACGGCCAACTCGACGCCGACATCCAAGACGCCGTTTTGCGCCTCGACACCACCCACTACCTCAACGGCATAGGCCTTTCGGTGTCTTCCAATGTGCAAGCCAATATGAACAATCTGCGCTTCGACCTCCAAAACACCCGCCTGCATATTGACAAACAGGAACTTGCAATTAATGGCACTGTCCGCGTAGATACTACTTCCCATGACATCCACACCGATTTGCACTACAAGAGCGGCGAGTGGAAAATCGAAGAAATCTTACCAATAATTCCCCCTGCTGTCATCGGCAACAAGCTGGATGGTATGCAAATAAGCGGCGATATTGCCCTCGAAGGCGACGTCCACGGAACTTTCAGCGACACTCAGATGCCGACCATCACTTCCGATGTGGCTTGGAACCGCGGCCGCTTCGCCATGAAAGACCTGCCTCTCGATTTCGAGAACGCCGACGGTCTCTTCAATCTCAGGCTGGACTTGGACAGCCAATCCGATGTAACCGTGAAAAAGTTGTCCGCAACGACGAGAAAGCGCAATAGAATCACTGCATCAGGAACCGTTAAAAACCTGTTGGGCAAGATGTTGCTGGATGTTCTCGCCACGGGAAACCTGCATGTCAACGACTTCAAGGACCTGCTGCCCGAAGATTTCACCCAATGCAAAGGCAAGGCAGACATCAGCGTGAAAACACAACTGAGTTATGATCCTGAGACCAAATTTTCCATCAACAATATTGACAAGGCTGACATCACGGGGCAAATTGAAGATTTGGATCTGCTATACCACGACACTCTGCGGCTCCTGTCCCCCGACCTGCACGTGGATTTGACATTCCCTGTCTCTGAAAAACCCTACAAAATAGGCGAATGGATACATGCCAAGATAGGCACCTCCACTATTATGCTCTTCAGTCTCCCGCAAAAGATGTCGGTCATAGCCAACAGCCCTCATTTGGATGCATACGCGAACAATTTGTTAGACAGCACAGTTCAATTGAAATTAGCCACCACATATCAATTTGACGATGTTTCCGTATCCATGGACACGATTAGCGCCCGAATGGATGCCCCCCAAGGGACGTTTGTGATGCACAACACGGATCGGATGCAAGTTGACTACGCAAGTGGCATCGTGACGGGCAGAATTGGCGAGACCCGTTTCCATACCAGCACCTTGAAGCTTGAGGGGGAAACAAACCGTCACGAAGGCGAGGAGAATCTCCTGCTGAGTTGGTCTCCGAAATTGAAAATACAACTCTCCAAAGCAACTGTCAATTTCGCCGGCGTGGAGCAAACACTGGCCGTCCCCGCCCTGAATGTCGATTTCAACCCGCAGAAATGCGTGTTAAAAAAAGCAAATATCGGGTTTGGGGAATCCAATGTCTCTATCACCGGCACCGTCACAGGTATTGAACCTTACCTGCGCGACAAGGGGCTGCTCAAGGGTGACTTGGAATTAGTCGCCAACTACTTGAATCTCAATGAGCTGATGACACTCGTCGATGGCTTTGGCGCCCCTGATTCCCTGCAGGTGCAGGCGGAACAGGTGGCTGGGGAAACGGGAGACAAACCGTTCATTGTCCCGTTCGGTATGGACGTCAACATGAGCACCACCATCCAGCGGGCTTTGTTTGAGGACACTGAATTCCGGAACATCGCCGGGCGTGTCTATGTGAAAGACGGCGTGTTGGTATTGGAGGAGATGGGTCTCACGAACGAAGCAGCGCGGATGCAGCTCACGGCTATGTACCGTACCCCTCGCATGAACCACCTCTTCCTCGGTTTTGACTTCCATCTCCTTGACATCAAAATAGATAAGTTAATTGAAATGATTCCCGAAGTGGACACCATCCTGCCCATGCTGAAATCTTTCAGTGGAAATGCGGAATTCCACTTTGCAGCGGAAACGTACTTGAAATCCAATTACGACATTAAGTTTTCCACCCTCCGGGGTGCTGCCGCAATCAACGGCCGTGATTTGGTTGTCTTAGACAGCGAAACCTACAAAACGATAGCTAAGAAACTGATGTTCAACAAGAAAACGGAAAACAGAATCGACAGCCTCTCCACTGAAATCACCATCTTCCGAAACGAGGTTGACGTCTACCCATTCCTGCTCAGCATCGACAAATACAGCGCAATCATCTCGGGACGTCACAACCTCGACATGACCTACGATTACAATATTTCATTAATGAAGCCTATTCGTATCGGTTTGGATATCATTGGATTGGAAGACAAACTCAAGTTCAAGGTCGGCAAAGCAAAATACGCAACGCTTTTTGTTCCGGAAAAGCGAAAAGTGGTTGAGTCGAATATACTTGAACTAAAAACATTGATTAACAAAACGTTACGGGACAATGTAAAAGAATAGTCCCTGGGTATGGAAGGAGAGGGACGGGGGTCAGTGTGATTCCGTAAAAATGTTATATTTGCCGCCCGAATAGAATGGCAATATGGATTTTGAAGATATACGACCTTATACTGATCAGGAGTACAAAGCGGCATACTATCGTCTGATGAACGACAAGCGTTTCGAGGAGGCGATAGTTCAGTGTCTTCCTGATTATTCCCTTGCCCAGTTCAAGGTTGATTTTGAGGCCTATCATACAATAGATGAGGTCCAAGTGGGGTTTTATAAGCTTTTTTTGGATGCCTTCATTGCCCAGACCACAAAGGGACTGTCCTTGTCTGGCATAGAAAATTTGAAGCAGGGGGAGGCGTATATGTTCATCGGCAACCACCGCGACATCACGTTTGACCCGGCGATACTGCAGTATTATTTCTTCATCACCCACTTTAAGACTTCACGCATCGCCATGGGTGACAATCTGTTCACCACCCCTTTGTTGGGGGAAATAGCCAAGCTGAACAAGATGATCAAGGTGAAGAGGAGCGGAACCATGCGCGAAAAATTTGAAAACACCCAAAAACTGGCAGCGTATATCCAATATTCCATACTGGAGGAGAAAGAGTCTGTTTGGATTGCCCAGCGCGACGGCCGCACCAAAGACGGAAATGACATCACCAAGCACGGTCTCGTGAAAATGCTGACACTTGGCAAGGACAAGGACTTGATTGAGACAATTCGTGACATGAAATTCACCCCGGTAACAATTTCCTATGAAATTGAACCTTGTGAAAAATTGAAAGCCAGAGAGTTGGCTATCAAGGAACATACGGTTTACAAGAAACAACCGGGGGAAGACTTCAACAGTATCAAGCAGGGTCTGTTCGGTCCGAAAGGCAGGGTTTCCCTTGTTATTGGCAAGCCACTTGACCAAGAGCTGAATGAGATCCCCGAGACAATCAGCAATAACGACAAGATCCAACTCGTTTGCCAGATGATTGACAAACAGATATACAAAGACTATGTTCTATATCCGAACAACTACATTGCATACGACATTTTGAACCAAGGAAATACCTGCCATGAACATTATACAGAAGAGGAAAGATTGCGTTTTGAGCAGTATCTGCAAATGAAGTCGCAAATCCAAGATGTTTCTGAAGAAAAAATGCGTGAAAATCTGTTAAAAATCTATGCCACACCCGTTGACAATCATTATAGAACAATATCCGAAGAGAATTAATAATTTTTAACGCTATATGGACGATATACAACCCCCGTCGCAAACAAAGATTTTAATTATCCGACTGAGCTCCATTGGAGACATTGTGCTGACCACACCGGTAGTCAGGGCACTTGACGAGCAGTTGCCGGACGCGGAAATTCATTTTTTGGTTCGGAAGGACAATATGCCTGTGGTAGAGACGAATCCTCACATTCACAAAGTCCATGCCTATGACCCAGACAACGTGAGCAAGACTATAGCGGAACTGAAAGAGGAGCAGTTCTCCGTCGTGATTGATTTGCAGAAAACCCTACGTTCCCGGCAAGTCCTGCGGAAGTTGAAGGTACCTTTCTACACATTCAACAAGCATAATTTCGAAAAGTGGCTTTGCGTGCACTTCAAGATGAACGGATTGCCCGAGACTCATATCGTAGAGCGATATTTTGAGGCGGTGAAGATGTTGAATGTGCATAACGACCATAAAGGGCTTGAATTTTATATTCCTGAGGACCAAGGATTTGATGAGGATGATTTGCCCATGATGTTTGAAGATGGTTTTGTGGCCATTGTGCTGGCGGCCCAGCATTTCACCAAACGGATACCCGTGTCCAAGGTGGTGGAAATCGGGAGTATCTTGCACAAGCCTATCATGCTGTTGGGGGGCAAGGATGTTTATGAAGTGGGGGAGCAGGTGGTGTCGCAGCTCGGCGAGCGGGCCACAAACGGATGCGGGAAATATACCCTGTACCAGTCTGCCGCAATTCTTCAGCACGCAGACTGCGTAATCACAGGAGATACTGGGTTGATGCACATCTCCGCAGCCTTGCACAAACCTACTGCCGCGTTATTCGGAGCCACCATTCCGGAATACGGTTACTATCCTTACATGCCGGGTGAGCGCAACAAATTCCGGAATTTCGAAGTCTGTCCGTTGCGTTGCCGCCCATGTTCAAAATTCGGCAGCTCACGCTGTAAGCGCAAGCATTTCAAATGCATGAAAAACATCTCCGCAACGGAGGTGGCGGAGTGGGTGAACCGTTTTTAGAAAATCAACAACACAGCCACGCATAGATTCCCGCCCCGATCAAGCACGGAATCAGCCCGATGAGCATTCCCCACAGCGACTGCACAAAATGGTACTTTTTCTGGTGGTAGGCAGCGTCCATGTGTTCGGTGCCAGGCAGGCGCACGGACTTCATGTTGGCGAAGAGCACCCAGTCGAGGAAAAGACAGTCGTACCAGTCGATGACGAACCAGATGCCGTAGCTCAGCGCGAACGCCGACCAGAAGTTATAGGCGCCGGCCAACTTCATCAGACCGAGCATCACGGCAAGGGTGAAGAGTAACGCAAAGCTTTTCTTGAGCAGCACGGTCTTGGTAAAGAACTTCGACGGCACACGCTCGTGCGTCTTGAAATATTCCTCCTGGATGTCCTCCGGATAGTCGTGAATCCACCACACGGGGTTCTTCACGAGCGGAATCAGGATCATGGCCGTGAACGCGGCGGTCATAATGATGGTTTCAACGATGATGATGGTCCAGTTCATATTTTAAGTGTATGTTGGTGAGCCTTCGGCTGTTGGTTAGCCTTTGGCTGTTTATTACTTCGTGTTGGTGAGGTTTGCTGTTGGTGGTTGTTGGTTAAGATTACGGTTCTGTTGTCTGGAGCACCACGATCGGCTGCGCCTCCGTTACAAGAATCACCCCATCGTAGAGTAATGTTGGAGACACCCAATCGCGATAGGACTGCGGGAAACATCCAGTTTGAGCTGCTGGAATTCCACATTGCCATGCGTGGCCTCACCCAGTGCAATGATGCGGACGGAATCGGGGATGGTGATGTCGGAAATGTGGCCTGCGCATTTCGCAAATTCTTCGGTATCAATGGGTCTTACTTTCTTGAAGCCGCCGAAGTAAGCATGGAAATACAGAATAAAAATGCCGCCGAAAATCAATATCAGCAGAATCCAGCGAAGAGTGTGTTTGTTTGAACCTTTGTTTGTCATTGTATATCAATTATTTATTTACTTTACTTTTCTTCTCCCCCAACACACACCACCGCACAAATGGAATCCTCCGGAGGGTTTCGTAAATCAGTGGCGACAGGGTGAAAACCGCTACAATAAGAATAAGATACATCGCCACAGGCGGTAGCTGAGTGTAATAAAACATCATGGAGCCAATGCTTGCAATAATCAGGTAATGAACGATATAGATACCGAAACTGGAGCGGGTCATATATCCGGCAAAGGCGTTGGTTTTGTCGAATTTGGCTATAAACCAACCCATCATGGCGAGACACATAAACCCGCCATAGATGCAGTTGAAGGGGTCGGCAAGATACTGCGGTGTGGTGTTGTTCTCGCCGTATGTGTCAAATAAAAGATAAACGCAAGCCACAATGGCGCAAGCCATATCTATCCACCAACCATCAGACAGGTATTTTTGTATCTTCTTTGACGAGAAGCAATAATAGCCCAGCAGGAAGAAAATAAGGTAGAACAGCGGCTTGTAGAGGTTGTAGAGTCCGTCTGCGGATTCGGGGCGCGGGTTGAAAATAAGCGTTTGCCCGCCGAGCCAATACAGCACACAAATAATCAAGGTTAAAATGTTCAGGAGATATGGTTCGTTGTCGTGAAGGTGTTTTTTAACCTTCTCATTCTTTATTTTGAAATGCCAGTTCCTCGTTATCCGCCGTATCAGCAGCAGAATCAGCGAGAACAGCCACAGATCCTGGATAAACCACAACGGTCCTGTGCCACTAATCACCCAAAGGAAATACAAAGCAGGCTGCTTTAGGGAAGCCAGCACATCTTGTCGGGCCACGAGGGTGTTGAAATAGCCCGTCATCCACTGAAAGACAAACAATCCGATGGTGGAAGGAACCAGCAGCTTCAGGGTGCGTGACTTGAACCACTCCTTGCCGGAATGTCTGTCCAACGCGTACTTTGCGCTGATGCCCGCCAGAATGAACAGCAGCGGCATGAACCACGGATAGAGGATGTACATCAGCACATCCTGGTACTGCGGACCATCGCCGAAACCGCCCACGCCACCGAAAACGCCCTTGTTGTTGTAAAAGTAGATGACGTGGTACAACAGCACTAACAGTACGGTGACCCAACGCAGATTGTCAATCCAATGTTTTCTCATAAGGCACTTTTTTTCCGGCGGCAAAAGTACGCAAAATGCGGGAATGTGTTTTCATTTGGTTGAAAAAATTATCTCCGCATATCGTACGTATCCATGTTCTCGTTTGTTTTCCGACATCATCCGAAAATATCGTATTTTTGCCGTGTTGTTGCCAAAACGGAAGATGCTATGATGTGAACGGGTACATATTATAATGTTATTGCAATTATGAAGTATTACTTGCTTATCCTGCTGGTTTTTCCTCTGATAGTCGGAGGCCTGGAATTGCGTGTCATCATCAAAAATCGGAGGCGCGCCCATGAGAAACGCAAAAACGCCCGGCATTTTCAGCATTTTAAAGAAACAACTTCTCCATTTGGGGTTCGTAAAATCAAAGTTGTCTGTCAGGACGAAACATTTCTCAAGGAATTAGTTTGTGCTGCATTTGACATCGAATGGGAATCCCTGCAACGGGAAAAACTGACCGATGACACTTTCCTGTTCAATCTACCAATGGACATGCCCTATCCCGATTTTTGCCAAGCTATACAATTCATGAGAGATTCCAGCTTGGCAGAAAAAAAATCCCGTCACTGCATCGTAACCGGCTGGTACTCCATTGGGAGTGCCGAACTTGACAAAGAAGAAGCGCCATTCAGTCACAGCATTTTGATGATGACGGTTCCGGAATGGGACGAAGAATGTTATGTTTTTATGGTAACGAAAGACAATGTATGCTATAGACATGAAATGACGGATTGGGGCACCTTGTATGAGCTCTCTGATGTCAATCTCCCATACATCGGGTTGTAAGCCCGGCAGACTTGCCCTGTCAACACATCTAAGGCTCAATATATTCCAGGAACGCATCCTTTCGCATGATTTTCCACATTTTATCTATAATAATGGACTCGCTCTGTTATGTCCAACGTGAAGTCCGTGATCAGCAAGCGTTCGGTTTCAAATACCACGATGATCCAGTGCACCTGAGATTTTCTTGCATCTACAGTCCTTCCGTCAGGAAATGCCTCAAGCTGAGGTGCGTGATGCCGTCCGAGTCCTGACGGCTGACTAACGGAGTCATTGAGATGACATATTTCGGGTAGTTGTCCTTGATAGCCCGCAGATTGCCAAACTCACGTTCACGAGTGACCTCATCGGCAATAATATACGATGCCTGCACATATACGCGCTGACCTTCAGACTTGGTGCAGACAAAGTCAATTTCTCCAGCTTGCAGCTGACCCACTGTCACTTCATAACCGAGACGTTTCAGATGGCTATATACGATATTCTCTACCACCTTCTCTATGTCACCCTCGCGTGTGCCGCCTGCAAGGGCATTACGGATTCCGTTGTCCTCAAAGTAGAACTTGTCGTTGCTCTCGAACAGCTTCTTCCCGTGTATGTCGTAACGATGCACACGATGTATCATATAAGCATCGCACAGATATTTGGTGTAGTTAATGATGGCAGTTGAAGTGATGTTGTCGCCCTGAGACTTCATATACTTGGCGATACTGTTGGCCGAGATAATCTTCCCCGTATTGTCAGCCAGAAACCGAACAAGATTTTCAAGGAAAGGAACGTTACGGATTTGATATCTCATTATCACATCTTTCAGCAAAACAGTGTGATACACATCCATCTGGTACTCACGCGCATCCTGTTCGTCAAGACCCATCTTCAGCAAGCCCGGCAGACCGCCAAACTGGATATATTTTATGAGAGTGTCGTCGGAGTCAGGTAGCTGATGAAACAACATAAACTCCTCATAACTCAATGCTTGGATGTAAATTTCCTTGTAACGGCCGCCGATAAGGGTGCTCAAGTCACTACTGAGCATCTTCGAATTGGAGCCGGTAACGACAATCTCTATATCTGCCTCCTCATAGTAGCTGCGCACGCTCTTCTCGAATCCTTCAATGTCCTGAATCTCGTCAACAAGGATGAAATTCGTTTTGGCTTTGTTACGCCTTGCATCAATATAGGTGTTCAAGTCCTGGTAGGTCCTGATGTCGTCAAACTCGTGTTTCTCCTTGTCAATGAAGATAACATTGGCCTGTCTGTCCTTTTTCATCTTGTCTCTGAACAGACGAAGGATGTAGCTTTTGCCAATTCTTCGCTGTCCCGTCAGAATGATGATGGTATCTTTGCCGAGATAATGCTCGATCTTTTCTAAATAGCTCTGTCTTAATATCGCACTCATTTTGTGTTTTATCTTTTATAAAAGAAATTCGCTGCAAAAATAATATTTTATCTTTTACAGAAGATAAAAATCATCGTGCAAGAATAAAAATTTTCCCGCAGACTGCGCAGAATAACGCAGACCTTTTTCTGCGCAAATCAGCGGGTTCTGCGGGAGAAGATTTTTTCCTATTTTCGCGCCGTTAAAAACATCCCGTTATGAAGAAATACAGAACCCCCATCCTCCTGTTCGCCATTTTCGAGGTCATTGCCGTATCGCTTTGGCTCTCAACAGGAAATCTCTTCTTTCTGTTGAACTTTTCTTACATCGGCATCTGCCTCGGTGTTGGGGGAATATTGATGGCGGCGGGGTGGAAACACGCCCGCGAGTTCGTGCAGTTCACCGTTGGCAGCTACATTTTGGTGTTCCTCGGCCTTATATGTCGCGAGAACATGCAGATGGAGGGATTCTGGTATTATCTTCTCTCCGGGGTCGTCGGGGCGGGGGTGCTGCACTACCTCATCGCCAAGATCTTCGGGCCGTTGATGTTCGGGCGCGGCTGGTGCGGGTTCGCCTGCTGGACCGCCATGATCCTCGACCTGCTGCCCTACAAGCAGCCTGAGAAACCAAGGAAATCCTTCGGATGGGTGCGCTATGTGATGTTCGCGCTGTCACTCGCCATCGTCATCCTGCTGATGTGCCTCGGCAAAGCCGACAAAACGACGATGTTCTACCTTTTCGTGGCCGGGAATGTGCTCTACTACGCCGTCGGAATCGTCCTGGCCATCGTGTTGAAGGACAACCGCGCCTTCTGCAAGTACATCTGCCCAATCACCGTCTTCCTGAAGCCGATGAGCTACTTCTCGTTACTGCGCATCAAGTGCGACGAGGCGAAGTGCATCCATTGCGACAAGTGCCTGAAAGTCTGCCCGATGGAGGTGGAAGTCAACAACAATTCGCGCAAGCGGAAGAACGCCACCGAGTGCATTCTCTGTCAGCAGTGCAAGAAGGCGTGTCCGGTCGGGGCGCTGAAATAGTTTCTCCCGCAGACTTCGCAGATTAACGCAGAAAAAAGGTACGCATTAATCTACAGGTTCTGCATAAATGTGGAAGTCCTTAACCGTATTTATTCGGTGACACTTCTTAACAAGGTCATCCATTTGTCCATCCAACCCGCCAATGGGGCGGGACTGCTAAGCATTCCGCCGTTGTACTGGAGGTTGAGCATGGAAAAACGCATTCGATACCGAGGATTATATTTTTTCGTATAAACAGCGAGGCTGTTGCCGCTGATGTTGTCTTCTGCTTTGACCTCTACGGGTATGATTTCATCATCCCATTGGATGACAAATTCCACTTCTGCCGTTCCGGGTGATGTCCAATAATAGGGTTTCTGATCGTCCAGAAGAGGCATGATGGACTGAAGCACAGCATTTTCAGCCATGGCCCCTTTGAACTCAGTATAATTAGCGATAGGATCTGTGACAACCGTTGCGGGCAGATGTGCCAAACGGCGGAGCAAGCCGCAGTCGCAGGCATAAACCTTGAAAGCATCTGTTTCCTCGTATGCAGAAAGCGGCATTCCAGGCTTGCTGATGCTGAAGATGCGATGAATCATCCCCGCATCTTCCAACCACAAGAGGGCGTCTTCGTAGTCCTTGGAACGTGCGCCCGTTTTGATGACCTTCCATACGAACTTCCGATTTTCCTTCGACAATTGGGCAGGCAGCGAGTGCCAAACGGCATGAATGCGCGGAATCTCGCGTGGCTCGGCATATTTGGCAAAGTCAAGTTCATAAAGATCAAGAATGCCTTGCAAAGTCGATTCCACCTCCCCAATGCCCTTGTCTTCAAGCAGTGACACAATGGCTTCCGGCATGCCTCCAGACACTTGGTAGCGCCTGTATTCTGTACGTAACTTGTTCATGATGATTTCCGGCAAATGGCGGATTTCGTCCAATGAGTTGATATACTCGTATGTACGCACATCGCTGGCGCGCAGGAACTCCTTGAAGGTGACAGGGAACATGTTGATGATTTTCACTTTACCGACAGGCACCGTCATCCTGCGCTTTTTCACCGCCACACCCAGCAACGAACCTGCCGCAATGATGTGATACTGGGGTGCTTCATCACAGAAATACTTCAAACTGTTAAATGCCTCTTCGCATTCTTGTATTTCATCGAAAATCACCAGCGTCTCTCCAGCAATGATGGGCTGTTCGCAATAAAGCGTCAACTCCTTAATCAGACGTTTAGGATCCTTCGTGATTTCAAACAACGACTTCAGTTCCGGTTGCCGGTCGAAATCAAACTTCACGCAATACTTGAAACACTCCTTGCCGAATGTCTCCATGGCCCACGTTTTACCAATCTGGCGTGCGCCTTTCAGCAGAATCGGTTTCCTATCAGGAGCCTCTTTCCATGCTTTGAACAGGTTGATGATATCTCTTTCTATTTTCATATACTACATTGGAAAGTTTGATTTTGTGTAATACCCATACACTTTTCTGAACTTTCGGATGCAAAAATACAAAAATATTCATTCACTCTACCACACAAACGGGATCACCTTGTACCGAACTTTTTGTTTGTACTCCGTATAACCTTCAAGTCCCTGCTCCAAGACGGCCTCCTCGTTGCGGATGCGCTTGGCGATGATGGGGATGTAGAGCAGCATAGTCAGAAACGACCACGGGGAAGCCAGCACTAATCCGGCGAGGAACTTTATCAGGGCTTGGAGAAAGAGTTTTGTGGTCATATTGTCCGTTTATTTCAACACCTCCCAATGTCCGGCAAAAGCACCAGCGTCCATCGCCTGACGCTTTTGCCAGTGCGAGCCGGTGCGGCGATGAGCTTCCGCTGGCTTGCTACTCTCCCTTTTGCGCCTTGACAACCAGACGCTGCCCCAACTCGTAAGCGTTTTGCAGGTCGGTGGCGAAGTGTTCGTCGCGGTAACGGCGTTTGTCCTCCTCGGAGAAGTACGTGAAGGCGTAGCGCGAGTAGTCGTTGAACTGGTAGGTGTTGCAGGCGTAAAGCGTCTCGCTGTGCCCGAAGTTCTCGCTCAGCTGTTTGGCGCATGTGCCGAGCAGCACGGGATAGCGCCACTCCTCCATCGCCTCCTCGGGGATGTTCATCGTGAATATCATGGCCGTCTGCTTCTCGTTGATGGGGCGGCGGCGATTGCCCTGCTCGTCGATGTCGTAGGTGAAGTTGGGGAACACCAGTCTTTCGAGGAACGAGCGCGTCTCTCCCGTGGGATAGCTCAGATACACGGGCGAACCCACCACGATGACACCAGCCTCCCGGCAACGCTCTAACAGGGGCCTCAGATCATCTTTCAGCGCACACACGCCGTCGGTCTTGGCGTCTTTCAGCTGACAGGCGAAGCAGCTCTTGCATCCTTTGAAGTCGATGCTGTAGAGGTTCACCAGCTCGCACTCCGCACCGGCCTCTGTGGCACCCTTCATGGCACTCTCCAACATTTTGGCAGTGTTCCAGTTTTTCCGCGGACTGCCATTCACAAACATTGCTTTTATTTTCTTTTCCATAAAATTTTTTAAACTTTTCTATCCATTAGACAACTGCAAAAATACAACATTTTTGTGAGACCGCAAAATTCATCCCTACTGATAATTTTCCCACTATATGCTGAAAAGCCCCACAGTACAACTTCCGCCCCCAATTTGAAAAAATCCTTGACGGGAAAAAGGCGTGAGACGTTTCCCCGTAGACTGACGCGGAAAGAACGATTTTGAAAGGATACTTGTTTTCAAATTGAAAGAATACTATAGAAACATAGCCATATACAGCGGCAGGTAGCGAATGCCATTAGCCAGCACCACATTGGAGTTGCAAAGCACTATGGCCTCGGATATTATAGAATGTGAATGCGCCAAAGCGTAATCCAAGGAGGCGTGACGGCGGAAATTGCTTCCAGACTTCACCTCCACAATCTGAATACCCTCCTCAGCGGGCAAAACAAAGTCAAGTTCGTGTTTGCTTTTTTGGTCGAAATAATGCAACGGGTAACCTTTTTTCACCAATTCGGCGGCCACAAAGTTTTCTGTCATAGCACCTTCATTCAGGTCGAGTTCACCGTTCATAACGGCAAAATATTGCCGTGGCAGACTCATATTGCATAGAAGCCCATTATCCAACAGATACAATTTGTATAGTCGGCGATTCTCCACGTTAGACAACGGAAGTGACAGTGCATTGGTTTGTATGGCATAATAAGCCATTCCGGCATCTATCAGCCACTGGGTGGGATCGGCATATTTGCGGCGGCTTGCCCCGTGTTCCAAGTCCGCCAGCACAAAACGCTTGTCCGGTTTCGCCAATTGAGCCGGGATAGCGTCAAACACCCGCTTCACCAACACTTTGTCTTTGCCTGCATATTTGGAAATGTCCCTTCTGTAGCCAGCCAAAAGATTGTTCTGCATGTTAAGAACCACGGAGAAATCACGGTTATCCATAAAACTAGCGACTACTTCTGGTAATCCCCCCACAGCCATATATTGTGCGTATCGGCGCATAATCTGGTCGTGGACAAACTCCGGAACGGCTCTGCTCGTGGAGAAAGCATTCTTCAATATGCCAATGACATCCTCGGTAATACCTGCCGCCCAGAGAAACTCCTCGAAATCAAAAGGATACATCTCCACGGTTTCTTCTGATCCAACGGGTATGGAAGGGATTTCCCCAACCTCATCCTCGGAATCTTCCTCCCCTTTATAATGAATCCCAAGCAGGGACCCAGATTCCACATAGTCGAATGTACCATCCTCCACGAGAAATTTGATAGCAGCCCGAGCGTTGGGGCACTCTTGAATCTCATCGAAAAAAATCAAGGTCTCACCCGGGACAAAAGGGCCTAATCCCATCGCTGAAAGGTTAAGAATAATGGTGTTGGCATCCAGATCACCGCCAAAAGCCTTTTTCACGGATGGGGTTTTGATGAAATTGATTTCAATGAAATGCTTGTAATGCCGACGAGCAAGTTCCCTGATGGAAGTGGTTTTTCCTACTTGTCTGGCACCTTCAACAAAAAGTGCTTTCTTTTTGTTTTTATTTGCCCAATTATCAAATACTTTGTCGATTTTTCTACGAAGCATAATGCAACTTTTTTCCAGGATTCAGACTGCAAAAATACAACTTTTTTCCAATGTATCGGAATGCATAATGCAACTTTTTTCCGACGGGAGATATTCCTTTCTCCCGCAGATCTCGCAGATTAACGCAGACCATTTTCCACGCAAACCAGCGAGTTCTGCGGGGAAACCATTCGGCTAATCTTCTTTCACAATCGGGTAAAGCTCCACGAATTCGCCCTGGTGGCTTTGACCGTCGTTGATGAGCTCGGCCATCTTCTCACCTACCGTGTCAATGTCGTGGAAGCCGGGGAAACTCATGTTACCGTTGAGGTCGGTGGTGGTGGGACCCGGGTGCACCGAGAAAATCTCCAACGGGGTGTTGTGCTGCTGGAACTCGATGGCCATCACGCCCATCATGGCGTTTTGGGCGGCCTTGCTCGTCACGTAGGCTAACGGATGCCAGTAGGGACTGATTTCCGACGGCACGGTGACGTTGACAATCCGGCCGTAGTTCTTCGCAAGCAGAGGCATCAGCAGCTTGGTGAGCGCGAAAGTGCCGACGAAGTTCACTTCGAGGGTCTCCCGGATGTCGCCGATTTCCGTATGGAGGCTGTCCACGCCCATGTCGCCCGGGATGCCGGCGTTGTTCACCAACAGCGCAAGTTCCGGATATTTGTCGTTCAACTCGCGGGCGGCGTTTTCCACGCTCGCAAGGTCGGCCAGTTCCACGCATACCCATCCGGGCACATCGATGCCCAAGGCGGTGAGTTCGCGGATGGCCTTCTCCGCACGTTCCTGATTTCGCGCCCCGATGATGATTCTCCAGCCGCTCAGGCCGAGATGTTTTGCAATGCCGAATCCGATTCCTTTGTTGGCCCCAGTGATGAATGCAGTCTTTTCTTTCATTTTTTACGTTTAGAAATTTGTTTGATAAGAGGCCGCGAAAATACACTTTTATTGTTTTTTCCCGCAGACTTCGCATGCCCTAATCCTCCTGTTTCCAGAAATAGGCCGCAATCTGCAACAAGAAACGGGCGTTGTCGAAACTCCCTTTGACGTAAAACTTCTCTGGAAGGCACTCCGACACCCAACGTGAAAGCGAAAGGCTGTAACACCGGAACGGGATGCCGTTGTATTCCGTCAACCACGGGATGAACCAGGCATATTCGTTACGCAAATTGAAATGGATGAAACAGAGCGTGTCATGACGGCTGTTGATGACCTGAACCTCGAACCAATAGACTCCGCCTGTGGTCCTCCAGTTTTCATCTTTGTACAGGATTTTCCGTATTGTGTTGGCACTCAGCGTGTCGATTCGATCCGGCACTGACCGGTGGAAATTCTTCGCATAATCATAAACGAAAGCATCATTTTTATTTTTGGGATTCGGAAAGATTCCATGATACCATATTTCCTTTTTTTTCAACAGTTTGAAGTAGTTCTTCTTGTCTTTTTCGGTGATTTGCATCTCGGCGATGTTGGGAATGCGGGTGTAGTCGCGGTTGATTTCGCGAAGAATGCTGTCCAATTCGTGACGACTGGCGGTATGCGGGAACTTTATGCTTTTCCGTTTGTATTTGGCGTTGGCTTTCGGAAAGCACGGATCATACTGGTCCAAGACCAACGTGGCAAGATTCGCCTGCAGATCGCCGTCGGGTGTGAGAGTGTATCGGACGGTGTCGCTACGGTATTTTGTTAGCCCACCGCAGAGAACGACCTCGGTTATCGGTGCTTTCAGAAAACCCTCCAAAGGCGCGGAAAGGGTGTAAGGACGCAGCTGATCGTCGGCAAGGGAGTACGTGTAATGCCGCTGCCCGTCCCAAAACAGCGCCACACTGTCACTTAATAGTTTGAATGTTTCGACATCCATTGGGAGATACTGCTTGCGATACCATCTGCCATCCGATTTGTCGGCGAAGCAGAGCGTGTTGCGGAAGTCAACGCCCCAAAGCTGCTGGCCGCCGTCCCTCACCATATAGGGTTTTTCGATGCCCTCATCCGAAGTATAGCCACGGAAAGCGAAAACCACCCCATCCTCGTCTGCCTTGCAGAGGAAGCCACCGACCGTCCATACATACAATTTTCCGTGATAGACAGCGGCCTCCGCAGGCTTTGCGGGCAGCGGTTCGCGGGAGAACGGCCGGTAATCCGTGGGGGAGCTGAAATCGACCACGTCGAGATTGTCGGTGATGGCTATCAGATGTCCGCGTTCCCTGTCAGGATAAAAATCCGTGACCGTGATCGGAAAACGCTGCCACTGAAGATTTTGAGAAGATGAGTAATAGACCTCCCTTCCTTGCCGAATCACCCATAAATCATTCCATATCAACACTTTGCTGATTTCTTTACCTTCTCCTAACGGTGTGGGAATCCGCTTTGAAGTGCGCCAATTGTCTTCCGTCAGCATGAGCGGAAAGGTGTCGTGCTTGATGTTGACTCCAGCTAAGCCGTACAGCCCGTCTCGCATGTCAAATGCCGTGACATTTACCCAATCTGTTGAAATAACCGGCCGTTCCAGTGGTGTGAAGGTTACGCCATGGTCTTCGGAATAGTAGAGAATAGCTTCTTCGCCGGATCCAGTCAACCAAATATGACCCTGCGCATCTGTGCAAACTTGTCGGAGATCCACATCCCCGCTTACGGCTTGCTGAAACCAACTTTTGCCATGGTTTTCAGTGCGATAGCAATGACTCCATTTTCCCCACTCGTCGTATGTGACGGCTATGGCGGTGTTCGTGTCTATAAAAGAGAGTTGATTTACGGTTATCCAAGTGTTATCGTTAACGAGAAAGAGCGGTGAGGCGCAATGCCAGTCGGAGTGGATGTCATCGGTGTAATAGACTTTGCCCCGCCCCGATGTCAGCCAGCAGGTTCCGTCAGGTGCGAGCGCGAAGAGGGGAAAGCCGCCCAGCAAATCAAGTTCAGCACGATAGTCACGGTTTTCGCGCTCCTGCGCTATGCCCGAAAATAGCAACGAAAGAATGACCAGCACAAGGGGGATGTTTTTCATATTGAGTTCATTTAAACAACTTTACAATAATGACACAAAAGTGTCAAAAGGTTGCAGTTTGCTGTAATTTTCTCCCGCAGACTTCGCAGAACATCGCAGACCCTTTTTCAGCGCAAATCAGCGAGTTCCGCGGGAAAGCAAACTACCGTATCACCTTCGTGAACACCGGCGCCTTGTCTTTCTCCACCGTCACATATACTTGGATCTCGTCAGTGGACATATCCGGCTTGTCCTCGCGGGGAAGGTTGACGGCGGTGAAGAGGTATTCGGTGCCGTCGGGGAGGTCGCGGGAGGCCACCGTCTTGGCCTTGGCATGGATCATCGGGTAGCCATCGACCGCCGCGTCGAAGATGGCGGTCTCGTCAGCGCTCGCCTCGTGCTGCGCGGGGAAGTCCGCCAACTGGGGGCATTCACCCTCAAGGAATCCATTGGCTTTCAAGAAATTGTCAACCTCTTGGGGCATCGCCTCCAGACGGGCGGCGCGGACTCCGTAGCCGGGCAGGATCTCCGCGTTGGGCTCAGCCGCCGCCAAATCCTTCACGCTGGATTCCAGTCCGCCGCTGCCGAAGGTGCAGAACGGCACGATCTTCTTGCCGCTGAGGTCGGCACCGTTGAGGAAGGCGGTCACGGGCGGCGCATAAGTCCCGAACCACACGGGATAGCCGAGGAAGATGACATCGTAGTTTGCGATGTCCGCTTTTACGGGTTGAATCTCGGGGAGGACACCCTGCTCCTGGTCTTTCTTGCAACGGTCGATAGTGGCCTGGAAGTCAGGGTCGTAGGGGTCAACCATCGTGATTTCCTCGATGTCGGCACCGAGCTTGTTGGCGATTGCATCCGCCACGGCCTTGGTGTTGCCGGTCTGGGAGTAGTAGAGGACCAGCATCTTAGGGGCTTCCTCTTTCGGGGACTCTTTCTTAGAACCGCAGGCAACGGCGGTCAGCATCACTGCTGCGAGGAGCAGTATCAGTTTGGTGTTTTTCATACGGCTGTTTTTTGAAATTCGAGGTGCAAAAGTACGATTTTATTGGACATTCTCCCGCAGACTGCTCAGAATGACGCAGAAATAATGTCTGCGTTAATCAGCGGTTTCAGCGGGAGATTACACGAAGAACATGCACACCCCCGCCACGCTGACGACGGCGCCGATGACCTCGCGGACCGTCACTCTCTGGTGGAATAGGATGGCCGCCGGGGCGATGATGAGGATGGGCGTGAGCGCGAAGATGGTCTGCGCGATGCCTGCGGAGGTGTACATCGTGGCCAACAATGACGCGCTGACCCCGATGAACGGTCCGAAGATGGTGGAGGCGAACACGCATCCCATCGCCTTGCGGTCGCGGACGGCACTGCGCAGCTTCGCCAGCCCGTCTTTGCTGAACAGCATCAGCGAGAGGAAAAAGCCCGCCAGCCCGATGTAGGCGCGGATGGTGGTGGCGGCGAAAGGCACGCAAATGCTGACCGGCAACGGCAGCAACGCGCCTTCAAAGACCGCATCCTGGGAAATGTTGAGCACCGTGAGCGCCGCTTCGTAGTGTTGGAGTCCCATCTTGCTGAGTACCAGTCCGAAACCTTGACAGATACCGGCCATTGCCGCGTAGAAGATGCCCTTGGCAGGCAGCTTGAAACGCAGCCCGTGATGCTCCGAATCATCGCTTTTCGAGAGAATCGAGAGGGCGATGCCGCTCAGGGTGACGACCATGCCGAGGATGGCGACCGGGCGCATCTGCTCGCCGAGGAGAACCCGTCCCGTGAGGGCCGCCGTAGGGGCCGAAAGCGTCATGAAGAGCTGTCCGAAGCGCGACCCGATGTGGATGTAGCCCTGCATCAGGCAGTAGTCGCCGATGACGTAGCCGACCACGCCCGAGAGCAGCAGCCAGCCCCACGTGCCGCCGTCGGCGTAGCGCGGGTAGGGCACGCCCATCACCAACCAGAGCGTGAGGATGAGGAACAGCAGCGACATCGTCATCCGTATTGTGTTGAACGGCAACGAGCCCATCCGCTTCGAGCCCACCTCGGCGAAAAGCGCGGTGGCGGTCCACGAAAGGGCGACGAACAAGGAGATTAGCTCACCGAGAAACATGGGGTAGGGTTTAGGGTTTAGGGTTTAAGGTTTAATTTGAAATATAATTCCTTAAGCAGCCCGTTAGGGGCAAGAACTCGGTAGCATTTCGGATGACAAACACCAGTCAACATCTAGAACAATTGAATGATTTTCGGGACAAAAACCAGCAAACCGATGACGGCTGCGGTGATGGCATTCACCAAGACCGCAGCGGCGGCCAAGTCTTTGACCTTCTTGATACGCTCGTCGCGTTCGGGGCACACCACATCGGCAAGATCCTCAATGGCCGAGTTGAAGATTTCGCCGCTGAACACCAGTCCGACGGCAAAAGCAACCGCCACCCATTCCAGCACCGACAGTTTGAGCAGCGCGCCCGCGATGACGACGCAAACGGTCGCGAACAGATGTATCCGGCTGTTGTGTTCCTCCTGAAAGAGCACTTTCAGCCCGTTGAAAGCGTATGTAAAGCTCTTAAGTCTCTTGGCGATTGAAAATTTCTCCTGTTTTTTCATCCCGGAATTTTTTTGAGGTGGCAAAAGTACAATTTTTGTACTTTTGCGGATCGAAATCATTGAAAGATGAATACCCATTCACCACTTCTCAATTTTTTTACACAGTCGTTTTTTTGGGGGATATTGCTTTTTATGACGGCAATTCCACTGTTTAGTTTAGCGCAAAATACTGAGCAACAGGTGGATTCGTTGAAAACGGTCTATATTCCGGTGGATTTGCCCGATTGTATGCGACAGTTGGATTCCATTTTGACACCGGAAAACAAGCAATGGATACTTTCTGTGGGGGAGAAGGATTTCTTGGCCAGGACACATCTCGCGTTGGGTATGTGGATACGCAACAATTGGGGACTTTGGGGTGGCTCCCGTCTGGCGACCTACTTTGATGAACAGGGAATCCACCATCCAGATGATATGTCAGGAGTGATTTTGCGCTGTTATTATCATTATATTCGGGACGAGAAGGTGAATTATCAGAAAATGCTGCAGAAAGAGCGTCGAATGGAGAAACAATGGGCGAAAGAGAATGAGAAAAATCGGCAAGAGGAAAAGGAAAGGTGGGAGTATGAGTGGCGTTATAGCTGCGATAGTGAAGTGGACACTTGGTCCGAGGAAGAAAACGAAGCGTTTCTGCGTCTTCCGTTTGTGGCCGACAGCGTGACAGGATTTCGGATTTATTTGCGCAACATTGGCGATTCGATTGCAGAAGATCTGCGCTTGATGGAGCAGAGTCTGAACCGTGAAGCACGTCGGGCGCCCATAAAGGATGAGCTTGTCAGATCCGCTGTTGCCTACTACGGGCGCAATCCCAATGGACGGGTCAAAAGCTTGACAATCAAGTATGTTGACAAAGAAAAAGTGAAAGTCAGCTTTAATTCTGACAGCACCATTGCCCGCTTTCAGCATCATCGAATCCGTCAAGATGGCCAGAAAGTTTACGTTGACGAGCACTATGAATACACCCAGAACCACGTTTCACGGGAAGTTGTCTATTGGAACGACACGCTCCACTCTGTCACGCTCTACCGCTTTTCAGACCCCTGTCATTGTCAGGAATTCCATTTTGAAGGTCGGGTTTGGAATTCGCTCGCGGCTGGTTGCGACACCATTGCTATGGCTACATCCAGTTGTCGCGTGGTGCTTTCCCCCGAAGGAGAGCGTCTGGCAACTTTTCGAAATGGATGTAGCATACTCCAATATGACAGTCTTGGTCGTGAAGTGCTTTGGATTGAGTCCAGAGACGGATATACCGTAAGTCATTGCCAAGTCACCGTTTATGATGACGAGCGCAACGTCTATTACGAATATCAAGGGTTTGGTTTTCTTGACGCTACCGTGCTCAACGCCCAGGGTGACGAACTTGGCAGATGCTGTTCGAAGCGGCTGGACACGTTCGACTATAATAAAACATTGTTCAGTTACCGCTATGACCGGCATGGCAACTGGACGCGAAGTTACCAAAAAGGGAAATTATACAGCCATTGCAAAATCCGGTATTATTGATTAGATAGTCTGTGACGATTTGTGCATCTTCTCTACCTCTCCATCCACATCCTCCGTTCCTCGTCATCCATCTTTTCGATGGCGTAGCGAAGGGCGGTACGGGGCATTTCGTATGCGGGATTGAAGAACCGCATCAGCACTGCCCGCTGCTTTTCGTTGCGTAGGGATTCGAGGAAGGAGATGGTGTTGGAGGCGGAATTTTTATGGCTCATTTCAAAAATCATGGCTTGTTGCTACCAGTAAACAATATGTCGAGTTTGCGCATAGGCAACCGTGACGGAAAGAGACAGCAATGCGAGGAAGAAAGAAAGTCGTTTCATAATTTTTGAAAATAGAATAAAAACAATTATTACCCCTTCAAGCACCCTATGGGCACCACATAAATTCCGTCTTCTCTTCTAAAGGCGTAAGAGCCCACTGCCGTTAGAACCATCATAAAGGCAGGCGATTTCATTTTTGTAGTGTCAATTTTTTTGTTGAGTTTCAACAGGCTCTCTGCACCTTCGTTAATCAGTTGGTCGCCGCCGAGTTTGATTTCGACAAGACCATAGGAGCCATTGCGAAGATGGACAACAGCATCGCATTCCAACTTGTCCTTGTCACGATAGTGATAAACCCTGCCGTCAAGGGCATCAGCAAAAACACGCAAATCGCGAACACACAAAGTTTCAAAAATCAGTCCAAAAGTATTTAAATCGTTAATCAAATCGTTAGGACCCAGTCCTAATGCTGCTGTGGCGATTGATGGGTCAACAAAATACCGGTTATCAGAAGTCCTTATGGCTGTTTTTGAACGCAGATTGGGATTCCACGCAGGCATGTCCTCAACGACGTAAATCTTGTTCAAAGCTTTAAGATATGTAGCTACCGTATCTTCACTAAAAGATGTCGATTCATTAGCTTTCATATCATCTCTCAAAGTGGTTAAAGCCGCTTGTGCCCCCTGATGTCGTGCATACGAGCGGAGTAGTCGTCTCACTTGCTCTGGATTCTTTCGGATATTGTCCGCCGCTGAAATATCGGTTTCGGCTACCGCATCGACATAATCAAAAGCTTGATCCAAAGCAACTTCCTTTTCCATGTCAATTGTGTCGGGCCAACCGCCACGGCATGTTAAAAATGCTATGTCTTGTAAGTTAAGTTCACATTTTCCGGCAATGCGCTCTGGCGTTCCAAACAATTCCGCCAGACTGACCATGCCGTTCGAATCACCTGATTCCCATAAACTCATCGGCCTCATGACTATTCGTCCGATACGTCCGGTTCCAGAGTGCTGTATTTGAGGATTACCATCCTCCCCGTCTTTTACAACCACAGAACCAGTAAGGATAAAATGTCCGTGGCCCTTGCGATGATCCACCTCAAAACGAACTGCGTCCCATAACACTGGGGCTTCTTGCCATTCGTCGATAAGCCTAGGAGTTGGGCCGTCTAAAATCAGGTGGGGATCAACATTCGCTAATTTGATATTATGTTCCCTTGTCTTTGTATCGCCCATATAAAGGACGCTTTTTGCAATTTGCTCGGCTGACGTGGTTTTTCCGCACCATTTGGGACCTTTAATCAGTACGGCACCTTTGCCAGCCAATTTCCTTTTCAGCAATTCATCGACAACTCTAGGCTTGTAAGTATCCATCGCTATTTTTTTAAGGTGCAAAAATAGCATTTTTCCAATTCATTCGGCGAATTGGCGAAAATTTATTCGGCGAATTGGCGAAAAATCATTCGGCGAATTGGCGTAATTTCACTTGGGAATTTGGCCGATTTTTGTTTGGGAACTTGGCAAAGAAACCATCGCCCGTATCCTCCGCGCCACCTCCTCCGGGTGGTCCACCAGCAGCTGGCCGTGGTTCATCTTCTCGAAGACCTCCACGTGTGCATTGGGACATAGCGAGAGCAAGTGTTTGACCTGCGGCTTCGCGACGAAGGCCTCCTTGGTGCCGTGCCAATAGTGGATGTCGGCTCCGTGAATGGATTCCAATCTGCTGGCATATACCGACTTGTACCCATCCAACACCGCGCGGGTCTTCCCCGACGGATAGACCTTCCTGACCTCATCCAACAGCACATCGAAGTAGTGCGAGTGGAATACCCAGCGCCAGAAGCCGGTCCAGTGGTAGCAGGTCCACACGTTGAGGGCCTGGTAGTGGCGAAGCGGTCCCACGGTCCACCTGGGCAGCGGTAACAGCGGTGCAGCATCCATGATGGCGTGGTCGATGACGATCTCGTTGCGTTCCAGCATCCGCGAGAGGATTTTCCCGCCCAACGAGAGTCCGTAGGCGACATCCATTCGCCCAGCGAGATTCTCCTGCACATAGCGGATAGCCTGCGCGGCCTGGTCATCGACGGAGGTGAAACGGGAGGGCTTGCCGAGCAAAAAGCCGTCAATATCCGCCGTTATAATGCGGAAGTCCACCTTTAGCAATTCTATTAGCGGAAGGAAAATCTCGTGCGAGACTCCCAAGCCGGGAAGCAGCAGGAGGGCCGGTTTTTCGGGAATGCCGTAAAGGTGGAAGTCCATCGGTCTATAACAATACAGCTGTTTTGCTAAGGGCGTAGCTGGACGGTTGACGCGCCAGAGGTGCTGCAGTTGACATTGGGATGACACTCTTCAGAAGAGGTCCCGTACGTGAGCGTGCTGGCACCGCTGAGTTCCACATTCAGATCAGAGCAGACCGTGACATCGGCATCGCTGGCGCCACTCATCTCCCCGAACACCGACATGGCGGAAAGATTAGCCGCTTTCAGAGTGCTGGCCCCGCTCAGGTCTATCCCCATCTTGGTCTGGCAGGCACCGCTTAAAATGGCATCCGAAGCCCCCGAAAGGTCAATGTCCAGTTCAGTGGCCTCAACAGTGCCCCGATAGGTTGACGCGCCGGAGAGTTCAATGTCCACATCGTCACCTCTAAGGTCGCCCGTGAACGAAGAGGCCCCGCTAAGATCCAGTTTACGAAGAACGGCTGCCGGGATGACTGCCGTCGCCTTTCCGCTATAGTTTGTGTTCGGCTTAAATCCGATTTGCAATTCGCCGTCAACGACTTTCACCACCACCCTATCGTGCGCAAGCTCACCCACGGTAACGACCACATCCTCCACCTGGTCGCTCATGGTCACCTGAAAGCCGCCGCTGGCCTCAAGCCCTGTGAAAGGAGCATTGACGGGATAGTCTCGGGAGGTGGGAGTACCCCAATCTTTTGTGCAACAGAAGAATAAGATGCTCAAAGACAGCAGAATGACAATGTTTTTCATAATTCGATATATAAACAATTAATATTCGGCAAAAGTATAATTTTTGTTTTAACACAGGGTCATCACGAATGGCGAGGCATTTCAGGCGTGCGTGCTGCGGTAGGCTTCCAATCGTTGATTCAACAGGTCAAGGAGTTCCTGGGGTTTCATCGACAAGCGGTAGGTAGAAATCTCATCCTTGTTTCCGATGCCATGGTTTTTCGTTTTCTGAATCTCATCATTTTTATAGCGGATTCCTATCAGCTGTTTGGTGATATCCGTAAAGAAGAACTCTTCCACTTCTGAAAAAGAGATCTCCCAACTTTTCGCGCTTTTCACAGTCACCTTGTCGTCGGCAACTTCCAAAAACGGCGTTTTTTTGACCTTTTCTTTCCAGTATAAATATGCCTGATACAATCCAAAGCCAAGAAGTAAAAAAACAATTAACCACGATATCCAGTTATGCCTTCCTTCCAAAATCAAAAGAATCAAATTGCAAAGTCCGGCAACAATAAAACAAATTGCGGCGACGATAGGGCTTTTCCCATAAGAATGATAAATTTTGATGTTTTCCATAATCTCGGTGTTTTATTTTTGCGAAGATTCCCGATAGAACTTCCACGTGTCGCTGTGGCCGTCGCGGTAAATGAAGCTCCACTGCAGTTTATGGTCCGTCAGCGTGTCGAGATGGAATTTGTACTCGTAGTCGATGCTGCCGCTGATGACCTTGAGGATCTCCTGCGCCAGTTCGTCCTCTTTCTCTTTGTCGCTTTCAACCAACTCCATCCGGAAACTTTCCTTGATGCCGGCGAAGTAGAAATCCTCCCCTTCCAAGCGCCATTTGCTGGGACTGACGTAGTTGAATACATACGTCACTGTCGTGCCATCCTGAAGGGTGGCGGTATAGACCTGCCGCGCGGAGTCGAGGGCGGTGCCGTCGGGGTGGAAGTCCATCGTGCCGGTCTCGTGCACTTCGAGATGAGCATCCTGCAAGTCATAGGCAAATTCATGAAAATAGATATAGTGTCCTGGCACTTTCGCGGATTGCGCAAAGACACAACCACTTATGCGCGCGGTCATAAGAACGATAGAGCAAAAGATTGTCAGATTCTTCATTGTTGAATTATTGATTTGTTATCCGTTAGAACCTCACCTTGTGACGCGAGGTTTTGCAACGTACGTCTTTACCAGTTGCCACATATTATCGCACAGGTGCTCGTAAACCCGCACCCGCACCCGACCCGTACCGGCAGGGAAGTATTGCGTGACAATGGAGTCGTCGTTGGTATAACGATAACTTTTTTCCCCGCTCGCAATAATCTCAAATTCAACCTTCGTCATCACTTTGTATTCAGCGTGTGTTTTCAGCTGCACTCTTATTTTGGGAGAATATGCTCCTTTTTTATGAATACATAAAAGTGGTCCGAATGCAGAACAGCGTGGTTCCAATCTCATGTGCAACGACTCGTCACCCCCGGCAATTTTCACGTCAGTCACAGTGATTGTCACACAAGTGCTATCGGCCTTGTTTTCATTGAACCGGACAGCATACTTGCCCGGAACAATACCCTCTATCCGATAATAACCCTCTTCATCTGTCAGTGTTTTGACAACCATTGTTTCAATCTTGTCATCAAAACGGTCACCACTATTGGTGAAGAGTTCCACGGAAACCTTGTGTTCTGCATCCCCATAAGGACTGATGACAATCCCGCTGAGAGTGCCTTGGGCAAAAAGTTGAACCGCTGCCAAAAACAGGATAAAAAGACTTGACTTTTTCATTGGAAAAGGATTTTGGTTTACTCTTGTCAAAAGTAAACTATTTATATTACACAATTTACAAATAAAACAACATAGTCTTACACATTGCACAAAGATACATTTTTTTCAGAAAACAACTTTCTCCTTTTTATTATTCCTGAACCAGCTCCAAAATAAATGGACAAAAAAAATCTTGGCAGTCCGTTTTTTTAATCTCTGCAATGAAAAAATGATTGTCGGTAGCCGTCGCGGTAGGTAAGGTTCCACTGCAGTTTCTTCTCCGTCAGGACAGCAATAGAAATCGTTATCGAACAAATGGTTATCAGTTTTATTCAATTAAGGAAGGACAAACTATTGGCAATGAAACGGGCACCGTTCGCCGATGCACTGGTTGTTGTCGTGGCTTCGAGCGCATTTGACCGCAGGTTTTTCCATTTGCACCCCGAAATGTTCCTTCACGAAATCGATAGCGGTAAGGATAGCGAGATAGGAATTGCGCTTGCAGCACCGTGGTCCGCCCACCTTCCCGATGGCATCCAACGCCTTGGAGGTCATCTGATTGGATAAACCCCACGTCTCTTGGGTGAGCGGGGTGGCCTTGGAGAGGATGGAGACGAACATGCCCGTGCTGATGCCCGCACCGCAAGAGCCCCAGAAGCCGCACGCGCCGCCCGGCACGCCCTTTCCGCGCTTCTGCATCTCCACCAAAGCCTCCTCCAATTGGATGTCGCCGCCTGCGTTTCGATAGGCCGTGAGCAGTGCGGAGCCGACCAGCACGTGATGCTCAGGTCCGTGGAAATGGCAGAACGGCTGCGACATCAGCAGGTTGATGATCTCGATGGGATCTTTGGATCTGGAACGCAGGCACACGGCCATCACCGAGTCCATCCCGGAAGTGTGGCACTCGTCGCACACGAAATGGCCTTTCACGCAACGTGTCCGGCTTGCCATCTTTTTGTGGCACAGCGCACATTCCATTATTTCATCTTCTTGCAGGTACTCCAACGGGGCACCGCAGACAAGGCATTCTTCGTTTACCATTTGGACATGAATTTTTCACTATCCACCACGAACCGTTCGTGGATGCCTTCGCCGACCAGCGTTTCGCCCTCGTAGCATTTCACGGAGAAGACCAGACGGCGGCGATCCACCTCGGTGAGTTCGGCCTCGCAGCGGACGGTCGCGCCCACAGGACTGGCTTTCAAGTGCTTGATATTGACGGCGATGCCGACGGTGGTGTTGCCTTCGCCGATTTTGTCGCAGACGGCCATCAGGCAGGTTTTCTCCATCAGGGCGATCATCGCGGGGGTGGCGAACACCTCCAACGCGCCGGAGCCATAGACCGCGGCGGTGTCTTTGTGCTCCACCACCATCTGTTCGCTGTGGCGGAGACCGGTAAGGTTGTTGTAATCTGTCATAACAAGGTATTTTGGGGTGCAAAAATACAACTTTAAATTATACTCATCCCACAAAATTCACCACCGCAAATATCAGATGACACACGGAAAACGCTGTGACATAGGAGAACATCTAATTTACCGCGTTATTTGATCTAAAGCTTTCTTCAATCGGGGGCAATCCTCTATTTGCTCCTTGAAGAACAAATGCGGAAATCCAATCATCTCTACTGTGTCATGAGGCGTCTCGTAGTATATGTATATGCTGCAGTCGGCAGCTAATGATTCCATCAACATAGGAGGTGACAACATCAGCACTTTCATTCCAGCATTGTCAGTAGGCAACTCAATATACCCACCCTCCTCGGTGAAATTTTTATAGAAAGTGTTTGAGCTGTCGGCAAAAATAATTTGAAGATTGTTTATGGCAGTATCAATGTGGTTATACACAATCATCTCAGCCCCAGTCCATTCGAATCCGTCTTTCTTTGTAAGCGTAAGATCCACATGACGTCCCCATGCCTGCCAAGATTGCCCGTAGCATGATATCCTCATTTTCACTGCTATAAGTAAACCAATGAGCACCTGCCACTAGATATTCCAGCAGATTGCACGGACAATTTTTCTCGAATAGCCAAGGATTTCTATATATCATGCCCCAGATATTACTCGCTGTCGCCTGCATCATCAGCGAGAAAAACAAGTTGGTGTCATGCGCAACCATATCGGAAATAATGCCTTGTAGTTCGCACAACTTGTTGCAAAGAAGCCCATCATCCGACGTACTGTCTTCAACAAGCACATATAAGGAGTCTATTTGGTCAATGACAGCCAGTCGTTGAGCATCGGTAATATTGCAGTCCGCCGCCCAATCGCGCAGGAAATCCGGCCAACGAAGATTCTCGGTTTCTTCAACAGACTTTGGAGGCGTGGTGCAAGAAGAGAAAACCACTGATATGACACATAATATGAGACCAAAAGTTATTATTCTTATTTTTTCCTGACTTCGTCATTGGGACACCCAAAAATTTTCGTCAAAGAGTT